>NZ_JAMYQK010000011.1:0-162758 GCF_040320845.1 Mesorhizobium sp. M0601 | reverse complement strand
CCCGTCGCTTCGCTATCCTCGTCTCGATCCCGGGCGTCTCGGCAATCACCGCCTTCGCGCTTCTCATCGAAATGCCCGAACTCGGCACGCTCGGTCAGGGTCAGGCTGCTTCCCTCGCAGGCCTCGCTCCCGTCGCACGACAGTCCGGCAACTGGATCGGCCGCGCCTTCATCCGCGGCGGGCGAGCCAATGTCCGACAGGCACTCTACATGCCCGCCCTCGTCGCCATGCGCTTCAATCCCGATCTAAAGGCAAAATACCACCAACTCACGGCCGACGGCAAAGCCTCAAAACTCGCCATCACAGCCATCATGCGAAAGCTCATCATCCTCGCAAACGCACTACTCAGGGACAATCGGACCTGGACACCATCTCTCCCTTGACCAACACGGATACTCTAGGCTCGATGCTGCATAGTTGCTCGACGCGCTGACGATGCCTCTCAGCTTCCGGGTGAACCGAGCTGCTCCGCATCCCAGAACTGGTCAAGCCAGATGTTGAGCTTCAGGAAGCCGGCATTGCTGACCGTATAGACGCGCCTGGTGCCTTCCGGCTTGGCGTTGACCAACCCCGCATCAAGCAGCACCTTCAGGTGCTGCGAAACGGCCGGGCGGGACACCGGCAAGCCGGATGCCAATTCGTTGACGGTCTTCGGTCCGCGCCGGAGCTCTTCCAAGAGATGGCGCCGGTTGGGATCGGCAATCGCCATGAAGGCGTCGGAAAGCATCATGCCTTATTTGTGGGGCAAAGCGCCTCGAATCTCAACTGTCGGCTTCAGCTTTTCTGCGCGGGTCGAGCCGCAACGCTTCCGGCGTCACCGAACGATCGGCCGGCTGGGTCTTGAAGGCATCGCGGCCTTCGATCGGCACCGGCGCGCGACGGCTGATGCGCAGCAGCGTATAGCCAGCCAGGCTGAGATGCGCGAGCGCAGTGGCCAGGAACAGCCCCTCAGGGCGCATCCAGCCCATCAGGCCGGCGGCCACCAGCGGACCGATCATCGTGCCGAAGCCATAAAGCAGCAGCAGGCCGCCCGACACTTTGACGAAGTCCTCCGATCGCGCATGGTCATTGGCATGCGCCACCGCGATCGAATAGAGCGTGTAGGCGAAGGCGCCGTAGGCGGCGGTGCAGACGATGACGAAGACGCCGGAGCGCGGTTCGAACAGGAAGATGGCGATGGCAAACAGCGCAGCGCCGCAGGCCGCGCCCGCCAGCACGAAACGACGGTCCGTCGTGTCGGAGAGCCGCCCGGCCGGAAGCTGCATGGCGGCGCCGGCGATGACCACGAGGCTCATCATCAGCGCGATCTCGGCTGTCGAGATGCCGATGCGCGCTCCATAGACGGCACCAAGTGTACCCCAGGCGCCGTTGGCGATGCCGATCAGCACGCAAGCGATCGCCGACACCGGCGAATTGACGTAGAGCCCCTTGACGTCAAGCGACACGTCCTGCAGCGGCTTGGGGTGAGACGCCGTCGAGACCGCCGTCGGGATCAGCGACAGGCAGAACAGAATGCCGGTGATCATGAACAGCGACGCCGATCTCACATCGCCGCCGGCAACGATCATCTGACCGCCCATGATCGAGGCATAGGTGACCATCATGTAGAGGCCGAAGACGGTGCCGCGGTTTTCGTTGGTGGCCTTCTCGTTGAGCCAGCTTTCGATGACCATGAAGGCGCCGGCCATGGTGAAGCCGGTGAAGGCGCGCAGCAGGATCCAGGTATATTCGTCGATGATCAGGCCGGTGAGCAGTGCGACGATCGCTCCCGATGCGGCAAAGGCGCCGAAAGCCCTGACATGACCGGCGCGGCGCACGATGCGTGGCGCAAAGAAGCAGCCGGTGACGAAGCCGCCGGCCCAAGCCGTGCCCATCAGGCCGAGCGATGCCGTCGAGAAGCCCTCCACCTGTCCGCGCAGCGGCAACAGCAGACCGTGCAGTCCGGATGCCGCCAACAGGAACGCGGTGCCGCGCAGCAGCGAGAGGATCGGTCTGTAGCTTGCGAACATTTTTCAATCCGGCTGGGGTTTAGGGCACAAGTCTGGAGACAGCGGCATTCGGCTTTTCGGCGGCGTGCCCGAGCTTTTGGAATTACCCGCAGTAACTACCCGCGGCGAAACAGCGCCTCTGCCGCCGACTTGGTCGAGCCCTTGGTCTTGAGCTCGGCTTCCAGCCGGGCGATCTCGTCGCGCAGGATGCCGATCCGTTCGGACAATTCATCGACGGAAAGCAGCGACAGATCCTGCCCGATCTCGTGCGGGCGCGCTTTCTTCTTGGGTTCGTCGTCGAAGATCGCCATCGTCGCTCCTCCGTGATTGCCCATTTGCCTGATTTGCCAATGAGCATACATAGGGCAAGGGTATGGATGCAAATGGCGGGCAAGAGCTGGCACGAGAAACCGGCGGAGCACGACGGGAAAATTCATGGCGAACGCACAGAAAATTCCGGCGAAGATGATGGCGATCGCCATATCGGAACCGGGCGGGCCGCGGGTGCTGAAAGCGGAAACCCGCGACGTACCGGTTCCCGGTCCTGGCGAGATCCTGATCCGGGTGCGGGCCGCCGGCGTCAACCGGCCGGACGTGCAACAGCGCAAGGGCGCCTATCCGCCACCGCCGGGAGCGTCGGATCTGCCGGGCCTGGAAGCAGCAGGCGAAGTCGCTGCCCTTGGTGACGAGATATCGCGCTGGCGCGTCGGCGACCGGGTCTGTGCGCTGACGGCGGGCGGCGGCTATGCCGAATATGTCAGAGTGCACGCCGGCAGCGTGCTGCCGCTGCCCGCCGGCTTTACCTACACCGAAGCGGCGGCGCTGCCGGAAAACTACTTCACTGTTTGGCACAATGTCTTCGAGCGCGGCGGCCTGAAGAGCGGCGAGACACTGCTCGTGCATGGCGGCTCGTCGGGTATCGGCACCACGGCGATCCAGCTTGCTGCCGCTTTCGGCGCCTATGTCGTCACCACCGCCGGCAGCAAGGAGAAATGCGACGCCTGCCTCAAGCTCGGCGCCGACCGGGCGATCAACTATCGCGAGGAGGACTTCGTCGCCGCAGTCAAGGAGGCAACCGGCGGCAAGGGTGCCAATGTCATCCTCGACATGGTCGGCGGCGACTATGTGGCGCGAAACTATGAGGCTGCAGCCATGGAAGGCCGCATCGTCCAGATCGCGACGCAGGGCGGGGCAGTGGCGAGCGCCGATTTCTTCAAGATCATGGCCAAGCGGCTCGTGCACACAGGATCGCTGCTCAGGCCACGCACCGTGGAGTTCAAGGCGGCAGTTGCGGCTGCGCTCGAGGCGCAGGTTTGGCCGCTGCTCGGCACGCGCAAGGTTGCGCCGGTGATGGATACGATCTTCCCGCTCAAGGAAGCGTGGCGGGCGCATGAGCGGATGGAGGAGGGTGAGCACATCGGCAAGATTGTGCTCGATGTCGCCTGACGGCCCGCAAACAGGCTGAACGAAAGCTTAATGGTGCAATGCAACAAACGCATTGCGGCCATGCAAAAGCGTCTGTTCAATTTTTCATCGCCGATGCCTATTTACGCGGCATCAAAACGATGGAGGACTATAATGAACCCGATCCGCGCTTTCCGTAACTGGCGCATGTACAACGAAACCGTGCGCGAACTAAACCGGCTGAATGCTCGTCAGCTCAACGACCTCGGCATCAACCGCGGCGACATCGAGAGAATCGCCCGCAAAGGGCTTTGATCTCGAGCACGATCCCGCTCGAAGACCGGGCGCCGCTTTTCGGCAACGCCGAGCCGCGGTTCGGGATCAAGCTTTAGAAGCCAGAGCCGCAGCAGACGGATTTCCGTCGCCGGTTCCGAGCCCGCCCGACCTTGGTCTGGCGGGCTTTGTCTTTTTGAAGGTTTCGACTGCATGGCGTCATCTGCCGACCCTTCGCGGTCTGCTGGTCGCGCTGCCGTGCCGTCCTTGACGCGCGCCTGCCAAAAACATTGCGAAACGGCGAGCGAGCGGTTATATAGACCGCGATTTTCCCATTTTGGTGGCTCTAAACCACCGCCCGCGCGGGAACGCGGGCGAACGAGAAGGATTTTTGAAATGGCCAATACGCTGCTGATGCCAAAGGCGACCGCCGTCTGGCTGGTTGACAACACAGCGCTTTCCTTCGAGCAGATTGCGCAGTTCTGCGGACTGCATCCGCTTGAGGTCAAGGCGATCGCCGACGGCGAGTCGGCGCAAGGCATCAAGGGCATGGACCCGATCATGACCGGCCAGCTCACTCGCGACGAGATCGCGCGCGCCGAGAAGGACGCCAACCACCGGCTGAAGCTCTCCGATCCCAAGGTGCGGGTGCCGGAATCCAAACGCAAGGGTCCGCGCTACACGCCGCTGTCGAAGCGCCAGGACCGGCCCAACGCCATCCTCTGGCTGGTGCGCAACCATCCCGAGCTCAAGGATGCGCAGATTGCCCGCCTTGTCGGCACAACGAAGTCGACGATCGACCAGATCCGCGACAGAAAGCACTGGAACTCCGCCAATCTCCAGCCGATGGATCCGGTGACGCTCGGCCTGACGTCGCAGATCGACCTCGATATGGAAATCAACCGCGCCTCGCGCGGCCGCGAGCAGGCGCAGCCGGTCGGCGATACGCTGCTGCCGGCCGCCTTGACCGAACGGCTGGTGCCGGCGCCCGAAAAGCCGAAGGACGAGGACCGCGAACTTGACGCCAACGCCGTCTTCGCCAAGCTTTCGGCGCTGAAGTCGAAGGACAAGGACGCCGACGAAGAGGAATAGGTCTGGCATCCAAAACTAAAAGCCCGCTTTCAAGCGGGCTTTTTTTGTGATCTTCCGTGTCAGCTTCGCGCCGCCCGGTCCGGCGCCATGCCGTAATCCTCGCTGCGCTCCACCGCGCGATAGAAATCAGCGAGCTGCTTGCCGCGCTCCGGCTTGAAGGTGCGGCCGGCGATGACCACCGAGGCGATGCGGTCGATGCGGAAGGCGCGGAAATCGCCGCGCATCTCACACCAGGCGACCAAGGTCCACACCTTGCCCCAGAACCACAGGCCGAGCGGGCGGATGTCGCGCGCGGTGCTGCGGCCGGCCTCATCCGAATAGTCGATGGTCAGCACCTGACGTTTCTCGATGGACCGCTCGATCAGGTCGATGGCTTCGCGGGCGGCATCGCTTACCACCCACATCGGCGTGTGGATCTCGGTACGGGCGATGCGGTCCTTTTCGGCGTCGGGCAACACGGCGCCTATCTTGACCAGCGCCTCGTCGGCGGCTCGCGCCATGGCCGCGCCGCCAAAGGCGCGCACCATGCGGGCGCCGGCGACCAGCGCGACGATCTCGTCACGCGTGAACATCAGCGGCGGAAGATCGAAACCCTCCCTCATCATGTAGCCGACACCGGCCTCGCCGTCGATCGGCACGCCGGTCGACTGCAGGTCTGCGATGTCGCGATAGATCGTCCGCTCGGAAACCTCGAGCCACGTGCCCAGCTTCTGGGCGGTGACCAGACGACCACCACGCAGATGCTGCACGATCTGGAAGAGCCTGTCGGCGCGGCGCATCGTATGGTCCCTCGGCGTCTATCGTTCCAGCCCTTCGCGCTTGCGCTGCGCGGCGACGAAGGCCGCGCCGAAGGACAGTTTCTTCGTTGTCGGCGTGCTTGCGTCGACCACCCGCCAGAACGGCGCAACGTCGCCCAGCGCCATACCACCCTCAAGATCCTCGTTGGCGGCCTCGGCGACGGTGCGCAGATGATAGCCGATGGTGACCGGACATGTCATCTCGGCACCGTGCTCGATGGCGAGAGCGGTGCGCAAAGCGCGGATATTCATGTCCATGCCTTCGGGGATAGAGCGGATGAATGCATGGACCTGGCGAGCTGTAGGAACCAGCATCGGCTGGCCTTCGACGACGTCGCCGATGGTGCGTGGCGACGGTGTTATGCCGTTGATGCCAGGCGTGTTCAGCCTGTCGTTCCAGCTTTTCATCGATCGTCCTCTCGGCCATCCGGCTCCGGCGGCCATCGCACTATGGCACGAGCCTCCTGACACCATACTGTCAGGAGGCTTCAGCATGCCCCATTTCAGCTCGTCGCCAGGTTGCATCCAAACGCCACGCGGAAAGCTTGCCTCAATTGCCGCCATTGCGGCGGTCGCCATACATGTCCGGCCAACCAATATCCTTGCGGATGTCCGCCGGCAGGGTGTTCATGAATCGCTGGGTGCGGATCTCATTGCGGATCGTCCGGATCTTGCCGACATAGTGCTGCACGCTACGCAGAATGGTAATACCGTTCATGGCTGGTCTCCTCTCTTTCGATGCAGGCACTATCGCACACCCCTGCTGACAGCAGTCTGTCAGGAGGGTGCGTCTCTCCTGACCGGCGTTCCGATTTGTCGACCGAAGTGATCAGGCAGTGCTGAAAAGAGGCCTGCTGCACTGGAAAGACGGCGATCGCGGAGCCGCTTTGACAGCCAGCCGCGATGCTGATCAAAGGCTGCATGTCGAAACTTCTCGCGCTCGTCATCATCTTCATGATGGTCATCCAGCTCATCAAGCCGCTCGGCTGGCCCGGGCTGAAGCGGCGCAGCGATTTCTGGAAGCTGGCGCTGCTGGCGATGGCGGCGATTTCGATTACGGCGGTGCTCGGGCACTGGACGTAATGCATGTCGCGCAAAAGTGTGCAGCGGTTTTGCGACAACGACATGCATAAAAACAAGAACCTGAAGCGCGTCGGATGAGGCCAATCGAATGCGACGCGCTTTAGTGCGGGCGGCCCGCTACGCGACGCCCGGTTCGTTGGCGAGCACCAGGCTGACCAGATGTTCCGCCCAGGCTCGGTAGCCGGCTTCCGAAGCGTGAAATCCATCCGATGCGAAGCCGGCATCGGCATCCGTGATCGGCAGCCGGGGCGCCGGTATGGCGCCGCGTTCGAGGCAAAGGCGCTCGCCCATCCGGTTCATTTCGACGGCGCGGATTTCGAGGATCTTGCCGAGCAGCGGCGGCATTGCCGGAGCCCGGGTGAACTCCAGCACCGGCGACCACACGACGCGCGCTTCCGGCCATTTGGCGCGCAGCGCGTAGAGCAGGCCGCCAAACTCGCGCTTGAAGCGCGGTACCGAATGAAAATTCTTGGTGTCGTTGGTACCGATGGCCAGCACGATATGCGTCCACGGATCGGCCGATAGATTGGGCAGCACATGATCGCGGATCTGGCCAGAGGTTGCCGAGTTGAACCCGGCCGCCCGCCAGCGCACGGTGCGGCCGGTGCGTTGCGCAATCAGAACTGCCAGTTGCGCGGCCAATCCGTTTTCGGAATTGCCGATCCCTACCGAGGCGGCGGAGGAATCGCCAAGCACCAGAACCGAGATTGCTGGCGCCAGGCCAGATATCTCGTGCATGACCGGACCTTGTGCCGGCAGCATGCGGGCGGTGCGGCGACGCACGCCAAGTCCTTGCCAGAGATAGACCGGAAAGGCGAGCCAGGTGAGAAGGGTCGGAAAGCGCCGCATGGCAAGTCCCTTTTAGGGCATAGCGAACAGCACTTAGCGCATGTTGCACTGAAGGTGAACGACCTTGCAGCGACACCCTTGTCGCCTCAATGGCAACCGTCATGCGTCCCGGATTGGTCTTGATACTCGTCATGCAGCCGCACCCAGTCGCCGAGGCTATGATGCGGGCCAGTTTCGTTGCGGCCTTTCGGCGTCAGATCGAGATAGTGATAGGCGCCGATCAGCGGCTCGCCGCCTCGTGAGCGCGAGATGAAAGTCAGGAAGATTTCGCCTTTCTCGTCGCGATAGAACACGCTAGTGCCGGGAAGATCCTTCGATTGCCGCGCGCGCCGCTCGAAATTGTAGGTCGTGTCGCCGGCCGCGATCTGCTTGTCGGTGAATGACACCTGCATGTCGAAGTTGAAGTCCGAAGCGTACGACGACACCCAGTCGAATTTCCAGCCCATGCGCTGCTTGTAGGGCAGCAATTCAGCCAGTGGCGCCCGCGCCACCACGACAAGTGAGACGTCGTGGTGCCTGAGATGCTGGTTGGCACCGTCGATGTGGTCGGCAAGGAACGAGCAGCCCTCGCAACGATAATCGGCGCCCGGCCCGAACATGAAATGGTAGACGATCAGCTGGCTGTTGCCGCCGAACAGGTCAGGCAGTTTCTTTGGCCCTTGCTCGGTCTCGAAGACATAGTCCTTGCGGATCTTCAGCCACGGCAATTCGCGGCGTTCGGCGGCGACGCGGTCGCGAAAGCGCGTCAATTCCTTTTCGCGCGCCAGATGCGCCTTGTGCGCCTGAAACCAGTCTTCCTGCGATACGGTCTTGTTGTTTGGCATAGGTCTGCTCCTCTTTTCACGGAGGACGATCGGCAGCGAGGAATGCCGACACAGAGCTGCATTTTTAGTTGCAGGAAATCGCAGACCTTGCTGCTTTCAAACAAACCCGGGCACATGGCCCGGGTCGGAGGGAACGCAACCTGAATTCCGTCAGGCGGCTTGCTCCAGCGTCGGCTGCCATTGTCCAAGCGCTGCCAGATGGTTCATGTGGGCGCGATGGGCGAAGGCAGCCTGTGCGGCGGCGACGTTTGCCGGCTTGCCGCTCCAGGCCTTCTGCGGAGCGGCCTGCAAGGCGCGGCCGTAGGAGAAGGTCAGCTTCCACGGATGCGGGCCGATGGCGTTGATGGCATTGAGGTTGGCGGTCGCCTGCTCGTCCGATTGTCCGCCTGACAGGAAGGCGATGCCTCCGATCGCGGCCGGCACCGTCTCGCGGAACAGTTTTATCGTCTTTTCGGCGACTTCCTCGGGGCTGCTGACCTTGCCCGATTTCTTGCCGGCGAGGACCATGTTCGGTTTCAGGATGGTGCCTTCGAGCACGACGCGGGCCGCATAGAGCTCGGTGTACAACTTTGTCAGTGTCGCCTTGCTGATCTCGTAGCAGGTGTCGATGTCGTGGGCGCCGTCCATCAGCACCTCCGGCTCGACGATCGGCACGATGCCGGCCTCCTGGCAAAGCGCGGCGTAACGGGCGAGCGCATGGGCGTTCGAGCCGATCGAGGTGGCGGAAGGCACGCCCTTGGCAACGTCGATGTCGATCACCGCGCGCCATTTGGCAAAGCGGGCGCCGAGCTTGTAATAGTCGGCAAGGCGTTCGCGCAGGCCGTCCAGGCCCTCGGTGATGGTGTCGCCGGGAAAGCCGGCCAGCGGCTTGGCGCCGGCGTCGACCTTGATGCCGGGGATAGCGCCTGATGCCTTGATGATGTCGACCAGCGGTGTGCCGTCGGCGGCCTTCTGGTGAATGGTCTCGTCGTAGAGGATGACGCCGGAAATGTACTTGGTCATTGCATCGCTGGCGCGGAACATCATCTCGCGATAGTCGCGGCGACTGTCGGCGGTCGACTCGACACCGATGACGTCAAAGCGCTTCTTGATGGTGCCGGAGCTCTCGTCGGCAGCCAGCAGGCCTTTGCCATTGGCCACCATCGCGGCAGCAATGTCCTCGAGACGTTCGCTCATCGTGCTTCTCCTGAAAGAATTGATCCGTGCCCAGCAGACCACCAGAGCAACGCAGGTTCAAGTCGAACAATTTCACCGGGTAGGCGCGAATCGATTGAAAGTCGCGGGCGCCCTCTTTCGCGCTGTTATTGCTGCCGCGCTCAGCGCTTCAAGATGTCGACGCCGGGCAAGGGCTTGCCTTCCATCCACTCCAGGAAAGCGCCGCCAGCCGTCGAGACATAGGTGAAGTCGTCGGCTACGCCGGCATGGTTGAGCGCCGCCACCGTATCGCCGCCGCCGGCGACCGAGATCAGTCTGCCGGCCCTGGTGCGCGCTGCCGCGTGCCTGGCCGTCGCCACCGTTGCGTGGTCGAATGGCTCGATCTCGAAGGCGCCGAGCGGCCCGTTCCAGACCAGCGTCGCGGCGCGGTCGATCCATTCGGCAATGGTTTTCACGGTCTTTGCGCCGACGTCGAGGATCATGCCGTCGGCCGGCACGTCTGCTATGGCGACGGTCTCGCTGGCGGCGCCGGCCTTGAACTCCCTGGCGACAACGCCGTCGGCGGGCAGGATGATGGCGCAGCCGGCCTCGGCCGCCTCGATCATGATCTGCTTGGCGGTGGTCGCGAGATCACGCTCGCACAAGGATTTCCCGACGTCGGTGCCGCGTGCCGCGAGAAACGTGTTGGCCATGCCGCCGCCGATGACCAGCGCGTCGACCTTCTTCACCAGGTTCATCAACAGGTCGATCTTGGTCGAGACCTTGGCCCCGCCGACGATGGCGACAACCGGACGGACGGGATTGCCAAGACCCTTTTCCAACGCGTCGAGCTCGGCCTGCATGGTGCGGCCGGCGAAGGAAGGCTGCACATGCGCCAACCCTTCCGTCGACGAGTGGGCGCGGTGCGCAGCAGAGAAGGCGTCGTTGACGAAAATGTCGCCGTTGGCGGCGAGCTTTTCGGTGAAGGCCGGATCGTTCTGCTCCTCGCCCTTATGGAAGCGGGTGTTCTCGAGCAGCAGCACGTCGCCATTATTCATGGCAGCAATGGCATTTCCCGCCTTGTCGCCGATGCAGTCGGCGGCAAAGCCAACCGGGCGGCCGAGCACTTCCGCCGTCGCCTTGGCGATCGGCTCGAGCGAGAATTCCGCCGCCGGTCCATCCTTCGGCCGGCCGAAATGGGCAAGCAGGATGACCTTGGCGCCCTTGCCGGAGAGCTCGGCAATGGTCGGCGCAATGCGCTCGATGCGGGTGGCGTCGGTGACCTTGCCCTCGGCGACGGGAACGTTGAGGTCGACACGCACCAGCACACGCTTGCCGCTGATATTGCCGATGTCGTCCAGTGTCTTGAAGCCGGCCATGCTGATCCCTTTCGCGAAAAATCGCGGGGACCTTACCCCGCATCCACGACGATGCAAGACCTGCCTAACGGTTCACCGAAAATATGATTCACGTATCGAGGACGAAGTGCCCACGGGGAGCGAGATGGGCAGCAATGGCGCAAAACGCACCGACATATGGCTTTACCGGTTGCGCACCACGATGCAGGCGCCGCCGACGCTTTGCAGCTTGTCGCAGATCGTGTCGGCCTTGGCTCTGCTATCGGCGCCGATCCGCACGGCATAGATGCCGCGCCTGCCGATCGGTGTGCGGACCCGGCTGACCACCGGATCGTGGCCGGCAAGCAGTGCCGGGAACCGGCTTTTCACTCTCAGCCACTGGTTGAGCGCCGCGGCGCGGCGAAAATTGCCGGCCACCTGCACGCCCCACGGCTTGATGTTGATCGACGACATCGGCACGGTTCTGGACATGATCACCGGCAGCTCGCGGCAAGCAGCAGCGAAACTCGCCTTCTTGTCGAGCGGCCGGATGACGCCGGCGTAGGCGGTATTGGTGAAGTTGTCGGCCGGCTCGCCCATGACGTCCAACACGTAGCTTTCGGTCTCCATCGGCAAGAAGCCGCCGGAATGCAGCCAGCGCGTCACCCGGCTCTCGCCGGCATTGTAGGCTGCGGCGGCGAGGCCGAGATTGCCGAAACCGGATTTCATTTCGGCGAGGTATTTTGCCGAGGCCGGGATCGCCTGTTCGATGTCGAAGGAATTGGCGAGCCCGCGCATCCTGGCGGTGCCCGGCATGAACTGGGCAATGCCTTCGGCGCCGACCGGGCTGACCGCATTGGGATCGAAACGGCTTTCCTTCCAGATCAACCGGGCAAAGAAATCCCTGGGCAGCCCGTTCCGGTCGGCATGGGCCTCGATCAGGTTGCAAACCTGGTCGATCAGCTTCTTTTTGGCGGGCCGTGGTGGATCGGCCTGAACGGCTGTCGCCCAGATCAGCCCGCAAATGAGAACCAGCGCCGCGCCCAGCAAACGCCGCATTCAACTACTCCGCCGCGGCTTTGTCGTGCTGCCCGAACCGCCGTTCGATATAGTCGGCGACCATCTTCTCGAAATCCGCGGCAATCGATGGGCCGCGCAGCGTCGCCGCCTTCTTGCCGTCGACGAACACCGGGGCGGTCGGTGTCTCACCGGTGCCGGGCAGCGAAATGCCGATATCGGCATGTTTGGATTCGCCCGGACCGTTGACGATGCAACCCATCACCGCGACCTTGAGGTTCTCGACGCCGGGATAGCGTTCGCGCCACACCGGCATGTTCTTGCGCAGGTCGGCCTGGATGTTCTGGGCAAGCTCCTGGAACACGGTCGAGGTCGTGCGGCCGCAGCCCGGGCAGGCGGCGACGATCGGCACGAACTGCCTGAAGCCCATGGTCTGCAACAGCTCCTGCGACACCTGCACTTCGCGTGTGCGGTCACCGTTCGGCTCCGGCGTCAGCGAGATACGGATGGTGTCGCCGATCCCTTGCTGGAGCAGGATGCCCATGGCCGCGGACGAGGCGACGATGCCTTTCGAGCCCATGCCGGCCTCCGTCAGGCCGAGGTGCAGCGCATGGTCGGATCGGGTGGCAAGCTCGGTGTAGACGGCGATCAGATCCTGCACGCCGCTGACCTTGGCCGACAGGATGATCTTCTCGCGCGCAAGGCCGATCTCTTCGGCCATTTCGGCCGACAGGATCGCCGATTGCACGATTGCCTCGCGCGTCACTTCCTGCGCGGTCAGCGGAAAGCCTTGGGCCTGGTTGTCATCCATCAGCCGGGTCAGCAGCTCCTGGTCGAGCGAACCCCAGTTGACGCCGATGCGCACCGGCTTGTCGTATCGGATCGCCATCTCGACGATTGCCGCGAACTGCCGGTCCTTCTTGTCCTTGAAACCGACATTGCCGGGGTTGATGCGGTACTTGGCCAAGGCCGCGGCGCAGGCCGGATGATCGGCCAGGAGCTTGTGGCCGATATAATGGAAATCGCCGACCAGCGGCACGTTGATCCCGAGCCGCTCCAGCCGCTCGCGGATGGCCGGCACAGCGGCAGCGCTTTCGTCGCGGTCGACCGTTATGCGCACGATCTCGGAGCCGGCGCGATGCAGCGCCGCCACTTGCGCGACCGTCTGGTCGACATCGGCCGTGTCGGTGTTGGTCATCGACTGGACGACGACTGGGGCGCCGCCGCCGACAATCACGCCGCCGACATCGACACCGACCGACCTGCGGCGTGGGAAGGGTGAGGAAAAATATCCGGTCATGCCGGCTGCCTTTAATCTTGAAGGTCCGGGCATGAGGTGGAGGAGCAAAGATGGCTTGTCAATGGCAACTGGCGCGCAGGCCCAGCAAATCGGAAACAACAAGACGGCAGCTTGCCGCAAATCCATGAGCGTTTCCGGCAGCATAGAGACATGCCACCGGAAAGATCGCGCTCCGGGTGGCGCCCTGGAAGGGTTTCAGTGGGTCGTCGGTTTCGCCTTCAGTTTTTCAATCTCGTCCTTGAGCGCCAGCTTGCGCCGCTTGAGATTCACGATTTCGAGGTCGTCTACCGATGGATGGGTCATCGCATCATCGATTTCGCGTTCGATGTCGCCGTGTTTCCGCTGCAGCTCATCAAGATGGGATGCAAGAGACATGATTGGTTCTCCCTTTCATGGTTTCCTCGGATTGCAGCCGTCATGGCACGTCCACCGCAGGCTCGCTTCTATGACGGCATAATGACAGTGTGCCACCATCGCGCACCGATGTCGAATGCTGCGTGGTAGCATTCCACGCCAATATGAAATGTGATATGGGCTGCGCGCCGGTGCAAGAAGCCCCGGTCCCGCCCAATCAGGCCCATAGTTTGGGCGCCGCAGACGTGCAGACGGTAAAAATGTCCGATCAGGAACAGGCAGATATCCGCCTCGAATATTCCCGGCTGAAGCAGGAACACGCCGATTTCGACGCGGCCATCAATGCGATGATCGCCATGAATTGCGACCCGCTGCAGATCCAGCGCATGAAGAAAAAGAAGCTTTTCCTGAAGGACAGGCTGATGGCGCTGGAAGACAAGATCATTCCAGACATTATTGCTTGAACGAACGCCATTGTTTGAACGAACGCCGGCGGGGCCTGCTGGAAAAGCGGTTATGCCGCGATCGAAAGCCGTGCGGCGCGCTCGCGCAACAACGCTATCAGGTTGTCGGTCTTTTCGGTCGAGGTATCGATCGGAACCACCAGGCACATCGTCGCCTCGACCCTGCCCGGCGCTGAAAAGACCGGCGCGGCCAGGCATTTCGTGTAGGCATCGACAAGGCCGGAGGTGACGCAGTAGCCGGCCGACTTGGCGACGGCGATGTCGTCTATGAAATCGTCGAGTTGCAATCTGCGGCCGTCCGGCAGCACGAGATCGTCCTCGGAGACCATATCCTCAATCGCTGCCCTGTCGAAGCCGGCGAGGAGCAGTCGCCCGGAAGCTGTCCAGGGGAGCGGTATTTGCAGACCGGTCGCCGAGCTGATCCGGAATGGCCTCGTTCCCGGGCTTGAATGGACGATGGTGTAGCGGCCGCTTTGCAGCATGCACAACTCCGAGGTCTCGCCGGTCTCGCGTGACAGATGATCGACTTCCTGGCGCCCTCGCCTGAGCAGGTCGTTGCCCCGCACATAGTCCATTCCGTAGAGATAGAGCTTCTTTCCGAAATAGACCCGATTGCCGTCTCCGGCCATCTCCAGCAGGCCTGCGTCGACCAGCGAGCGCACAAGCGTATAAGTCGTCGAACGCGGCGCGTTTACCCCCTTGGCAAGGTCGCCGATGCCGATCGCACGCTGGGTCGTGTGGAGAAACTCCAGAATCTGGAGGACCCGGTTGAGGCCCTTCTCCCGAGAAACCGAGTTCTTGTCTTCGTCCAGACCGGCGTCCGGTCGAGCGGCCAAGGCATTACCTTCTTGCATTATCGATTCCTGATGTTAATCTGTCTTGTACAGAGTACAGGCGTCCCTTGTAAGGGACAATGGCGTCAGTTGCAACCGATGCCTGTATTACTGCTCCAAAGGGGAACACAACACGAAAGGAGGTCGCCGTGAACGACACATCCAAAAGGCGTGAATTTCTGAAACTGGGAATGGCCGGGCTTGCAACGGCCGGAGTGATGAGCGCCGCTACCGCGGTCGACGTTCAGAAAGCGGCGGCCCAGGCAGCGCCGGACAGCCTGCTGCGCACCGTCCTCGAGCGCGGCAAGGTGATCGTCGGGACCGGCAGCACCAACGCGCCCTGGCATTTCGAGAACGACGCCGGCGAACTGGTAGGCATGGACATCACCATGGGTCGCATCCTCGCCAAGGGGCTTTTCGACGATCCGACCAAGGTCGAATTTGTCATGCAGGATCCGGCTCAGCGCATTCCGAACGTGACCACCAACAAGGTCGACATCACCATCCAGTTCATGACCATGACCGCCCAGCGCTCGCAGCTGATCCACTTCTCCCGACCCTACTACGTCGAAGGCATCGCCTTGCTGACCCTTCCGAACGCCGAAAACAAGACCTTCGACAAGCTGCTTGCCGGCGGTTCGGCGACGCGGATTTCCATCCTGCAAAATGTCGATGCCGAGGCTAACGTGCATATCGTCCTGCCGGAGTCGCAGGTGATGCAGATAGACACGCAGGCCAACGTGCTGCAGGCCCTGGAATCGAAGCGCGTCGACGCCGCCGCGGTCGACCTGTCAACGGTGCGCTGGCTCGCCTCGCGCAATCCGGACAAATACTTCGATGCCGGCAAGAGCTGGTTCTCGATGCTTTATGGTGCCGCGCTGCGGCAGGGCGACCTCGACTGGCTGACCTTCGTCAACCAGACCTTCACCATCGCCATGTTCGGCCATGAAACGGCACTCTACGACGCTGCGTTCAAGGATTATTTCGGACAGGAGCCGCCGGCGCGCCATCCCGGTTTCCCGGTCATTTGATGCAAGCAGGCGGAAGGACAACGTCCTTCCGCCTTCTCTCATCACAGCCCTCCATGACGAGGACGCATGGGTTATACTCTCAACTTCAACCTTATCTGGCGGCATTTCGACAAGCTCTGGGGCGGACTGCTGTTAAGCCTCGAACTGGCCGTCATCTCGATCGCGATCGGCATCGTCATCGGGCTCGTTCTGGCGGTCTGGTACGTGTCGGCCGGACGTGCGGTGCGGACCATCATCGCGGGGTATGTCGAGTTCATCCGCAACGTGCCGCTGATCCTGCTCGTCTATCTGGTCTTCTACGGCTTGCCGACGGTGGTCGACATTGCCTACAGCGCGCAAACCTCATTCATTGCCACGCTGTCGCTCTACAGCGGCGCCTACCTGGTCGAGGTGTTTCGCTCGGGGCTCGAGGCGGTGCCGCGCGGTCAGCTCGACGCCGGCAAGGCAATCGGCCTGACACCATGGCAAAGGCTGCTCGATGTGCGCCTGCCGACGATGCTGCGCATAACCCTGCCGGCGCTTTCCAACACATTCATATCGCTCTTCAAGGATACGTCCGTGGCGTCGGTCATCTCGGTACCCGAACTCACCTATGGCGCCCAGTGGATCAACTTCAACACGTTCCGCATTGTCGAAGTCTATCTGGTGGTGACGGCAATGTACCTGTTGACCGGCTACACGCTGCTTTTCGCGCTGCGGCTCGTCGAGCGCCGGTTCAAGGCGGCGCGCTGACATGCTGAGCCAGATCATCTACGCCTTGCCGTTCCTCGCCGAAGGCTTTGCCGTAACCTTGTGGGTGTCGCTGCTGGTCGTGGTGTTATCGCTCATCGCCGGCGTGCTGATGGGTGTCGGCCTTGTCTACGGTCCTTCTCCGCTGCGCTGGGCAGTGCGCATCTTCAGCGACACCATCCGCGGCATTCCGATCCTGGTGCTGATCTTCTTCGTCTATTACGGCCTGCCCGCGGTGGGGCTGCATCTGGAATCCTTTTGGGCGGCCGTGTTCGCCCTCACCCTCTTCAAGACCGCACAGGTGGTCGAATATCTCAGGGGCGCCGTTGGCTCGATTCCCAAGGGTCAGTCCGAGGCGGCGATGGCGATCGGACTGACCTTTCGCCAGCGGCTGGCCTACGTCATTTTTCCGCAGGCGTTCAGGCGTTTCCTGCCACCCTGGATCAATGGCGTCACCGACGCGGTAAAGGGTAGCGCGCTGGTCTCGCTGCTCGGCATCACCGACCTCATGCAGGCTATCAACCAGGTCATCGGCCGCACCTATGAGGCGATGCCGCTCTACATTCTCGGTGCGCTCGTCTACTTCGCCGTCAACTACGCCCTCTCCTTGGCCAGTCGGCGCCTGGAGCGGCGTTTCTCCTTCATCCGGGAATAGCACGATGTCCAATGCCTCGCACCAGAATCCGGCACTTCTCGATGTCACCGAGGTTTCCAAAGCCTTTGGATCCGTCGAGGTCCTGCGCTCCGTCAGCCTGCAAGTGACACGCGGCGAGGTCGTGACTGTCATCGGCCCCTCCGGCAGCGGCAAGACCACGCTGCTGCGCTGCGTCAACTTCCTGGAGAGCTACGACAGCGGCTCGATCCGTATCGACGGCAAAGAAGTCGGCTATCGCGAGACGGGAACGCGCCAGCGACGCAGCGAGCGCGACCTGGCGGCGATGCGAGCCGAGACCGGAATGGTGTTCCAGAGCTTCAATCTGTTTCCGCATTTGACTGCGGCCGGCAACATCATGCTTGGCCTGCGCAAGGTGCGCGGCAAGAGCAATGCCGAGGCCCGCACCATTGCCGAGCACTGGCTCGGCCGCGTAGGCCTCGCCCACAAAGCCGACAGTCTCCCGGCCGAGCTTTCCGGCGGCCAGCAGCAGCGCGTCGGCATCGCCCGCGCCGTGGCGATGGAGCCGAAGATATTGCTTCTCGACGAGATAACCTCGGCGCTCGACCCCGAACTGGTTGGCGAGGTGCTCGAGGTCGTGCGCAGCCTCGCCGAAGACGGCATGACGATGCTGATGGTCACGCATGAAATGGCTTTTGCGCGCGACGCATCGAGCCGCATCGTTTTCATGGCGGATGGCGGCGTCAGTGCCGTCGGACCACCCGCCGAGATTCTGGCGGCAGGGTTCGACAATGAACGCCTTCGCAGTTTCCTGGCGCGGTTTCGCGCCTCGCATTTTTGACATCGGACGGCGAAAGCTGTCGCAAGGAGCTTTTATGACGCCTTACATCCGGCTCGCGGAATTGGGCCTGACACTGCCCGAGCCGCCGAAGCCCATCGCCAACTTCGTCACCTATGCCGAGAGCGGACGGCTGATCTTCCTCTCCGGCCAGGGGCCGTTGCGCGCCGATGGCGCGCTCTGCACCGGCAAGGTCGGAGAGGATGTCAGCGTTGAAGAGGCCTACGGGCATGCGCGTCTGACCGGCCTGAACCTGCTCGCCGTCATGCATGCGGCGGCCGGCGACCTCGGCCGCATCGTGCGCGTCGTCAAGCTGCTTGGCTTTGTCAATGCGACGCCGACATTCAGCGAGCATCCCAAGGTGGTGAACGGCTGTTCCGATCTTTTCGCGGCCGTCTTTGATACGCTTGGCGGACATGCCCGTTCGGCGATCGGTGTCGGCTCGCTGCCGGGCAACATCACAGTTGAAATCGAGGCGGTCGTCGAGATCGCCGCCTGAAATCTTAAACAGGATCTACAGAGATGACGACCTATGCCGCTGACCGTTCCAACACGACAATCCGCGAACGGCTTGGCCTTCGCCCAATCATCAATGTCTCCGGCACGATGACGGCACTCGGTGCTTCGATCATCGTGCCAGAAGCGATTGCCGCAATGTCGGAAATGGCCTCGCAATGGGTCGAGATGGACGATCTGCAGCGCGCCGCAAGTAGGGTGATTGCACGCCTTACCGGCGGCGAGGCCGGCTTCATCACCGCATGCTGCGCCAGCGGCATAACAATGGCGATTGCCGGCGCGATGACCGGGACCAGCCTTCTTGCGATCGAGCGGCTGCCGGACGACACCGAGGGCCTCAAATCGGAGGTCATCGTTCAGCTTGGTCACATCGTCAATTATGGCGCGCCGATCGACCAGTCGATCCGGCTTGCCGGAGCCAAGGCAGTGCCTGCCGGCACGGTCAGCGTCACCCAGGATTATCATGCTGCCGAGGCGATCCGGGACCGGACCGCGGCAGCCCTCTACGTCGTTGCGCACCACACCGTGCAATACGGCATGCTCTCGCTTGAGGAGTTCTGCGAGATTTGCCACGCCAAGGGCGTGCCGGTGATCGTCGACGCCGCCTCGGAATACGATTTGCGTGGCTTTCTGGCGCGCGGCGCCGACATTGTTGTCTACAGCGGGCACAAATTTCTCTCAGGGCCGACAAGCGGCATCGTTGCCGGCCGCAAGGATCTGGTACGGGCCGCCTATCTCCAGAACCGCGGCGTTGCGCGCGCCATGAAGGTCGGCAAGGAGAGCATTGCCGGCACCATGGCGGCCCTGGAAGCCTGGGAGCGGCGCGACCATGCCGGCATTCGCCAGCGGGAAGAAGCCGCACTGCATCTGTGGCAAGCCGCATTGCAGGGCCTGCCTGGCATCGAGGCACGTATCATTCCAGATCCGACCGGAAATCCTCTCGACCGCCTGCAGGTGTTCGTTGCGCCGGAAAGCCGCTTCACCGCCGCCGGCCTCGCCTCGGCGCTTGCGGCGGGTTCACCGCCCGTGATCGTGCGCAACCACGAGGTCGAGCGCGGTCACTTCTTCCTTGATCCGTGCAATCTCCATCCCGGCGAGGCGGAGATCGTTGCCGAACGCCTGCGGGCGGTGTTGAGTGCTGCCGATCGGCCCGCGGATGCGATGAAACCCGCTCGCAAGCAGTCCGCCGGAGCGCTGCGCTGGCCGGACTAGACATCGCCAGAGCGTGGTCGAGCCAGTGCCTTCCAGCACCGGCTTCGCATCGGGCCAGTGCGCCATCACGGCAGTGTGAATGAACTTTTAGTCTTCGGGCGGAATAAACCACCCCGCCCATTGGTCTCCCAAACAGACGCCATTTCCGGCGTGCAGGAGACCGGTATGATCCACCACCACGACAATGAAGCTGACGGCATCAGCCGCCGTCATGCACTGGAATGCATGATCTGGGCCGGCACGGGAGTGCTGTGGACAATTTCGGCCGGCGTGCCGGTCTCGCTCAGCCTGCTCGGTGCGTCGCAAGCCGCCGAGGCCTTGGCCACCGGCTTCACTTTCCTCCAGATCTCCGACAGCCACATCGGCTTCGACAAGGCTGCCAACCCGCACGCCATCGACACGCTGAAGGAGGCGATCGGCAAGATCCAGGCGTTGCCGCAAAAGCCCGCTTTCATGATCCACACCGGCGACATCACCCATTTGTCGAAAGTCGCGCAGTTCGACAACGCTGCCCAGATCATCGGCGGCGCAGGCTTCGACGTGCATTATGTGCCCGGTGAGCACGACCTGATCGATGACGGCAATGGCCAGGCCTATCTCGACCGCTACGGCAAGGGCACCAAGGGCGCCGGCTGGTATTCGTTTGACCAGAACGGCGTCCATTTCATCGGGCTGGTCAACGTCGTCAACCTGAAGGCTGGCGGGCTGGGCAATCTCGGCGCCGACCAGTTGGCATGGTTGGCCGATGATCTGAAGGCGGTCACCGCCTCGACGCCAATCGTCGTCTTTGCCCACATCCCGCTATGGGCTGTTTATCCCGAATGGGGCTGGGGCACCGACGACGCGGCGCAGGCCTTGGCCCTGCTCAAGCGCTTCGGCTCTGTCACCGTACTCAACGGCCATATCCACCAGATCATGCAGAAGGTCGAAGGCAACGTTACCTTTCATACCGCGCGCTCGACCGCTTTCCCGCAACCGGCGCCGGGCACCGCAGCCTCACCCGGGCCGATGACGGTACCTGCCGGCCAGTTGCGCAGCCTGCTCGGCACAAGCAGCGTGACAGTCACGCAAGGCGGGCAGGACCTCGCCATCATCGACAGCACGCTGGCCTGAGGGGAAATGCGATGATCCGCTTCCCATCCCGCGTCTTGCTCGTATCCCCTGTCACGTTCGGTTTGGCGGCGATCCTGACAATGGTTGCCATGCCACTGAACGCAGCAGACCAGCCAATGGTCAAGATCGAGAACTTTGCCTTCACACCGGCGGTGCTGACGGTAAAGCAGGGCACTACCGTGACCTTCGAGAATGACGACGACATCCCGCATCTGGTGGTCGCCAACGATGCCTCGTTTCGCTCCAAGGCGCTTGACACCGGTGACACATATGCCTTCACCTTCACCAAAGTGGGCGACTATGCCTATTTCTGCGGGCTTCACCCGCACATGCAGGGCAGGATCACCGTCGCTCCGTGAGGATTTTCGGAAGGTTCTGCCCGGGATGCCGGGCGATGCGACGGTGTTGAACCAAGAGGCCGCGACCGAGCGCTTTCGCGAGGTGGTTCTGCCCCATCTCGCGGATTCGCTTGCGCTTGCCCGCTGGCTGACCGGCAACGCCGCCGACGCGGAGGATGTGGTGCAGGAGGCCTGTTTGAAGGCGCATGGGGGCATCGCCGGCTATGCCGGCGGCAATGCGCGCGCCTGGCTGCTGGCGATCGTGCGCAACGCCTCTTACTCCTGGCTGGCGCGCAACCGGCCGCGCAGTATCGTCGCCGTCGGCGACCTGAGCGACCTCGATGACATGACGGCTGCATATGGCGCCGGCCTGCCGGATACGGATAGTCCTGAGGCAAGCCTGATCGCCAAGGCCGACACGGCCGCACTCGAGGCGGCGATCGCCGCGCTGCCGCACCAATTTCGCGAGACTGTGGTGCTGCGCGACATCAACGGCCTCAGCTATCGCGAGATCGCGACGCTGCTTGGCGTGCCGCTAGGCACGGTGATGTCGCGGCTGGCGAGGGCGCGCGGTCTGCTGATATCCCAACTTGGGAGGGCGCCATGAGCGCGCACAACGATGGACTGCCCGATGACCCGGCGGGCGTGGAGCTGATGATCCATGCCTTGGTCGATGGCGAGCTCGACGCAGCAGCAGCATTGGCTGTCGAGCGACGCATCGCGGCCGATCCGGCGCTCGCCGCCGAGCATGCCCGCATCGCTGCGCTGCAGACGGTCGTCAGCGGGCTGCCGAGGCTCGATGTCCGTGAGGATTTCAAGGCTCGCATCGCTGCAATCGGGACAGCCGGTACGGAGAAAGTGCTGCCGGCGCCGGCGCCCGTCGCTCGAGTGCCGCCGGCACACAGAGCGGTGCACCGATTTGGCGCGTTCGACTGGCGCGCGCTGGCGGCGTCGATCATCGTTACCGCCGTGCTGGCCAGCGGTGCGACGCAATGGATGATGCTGAGCAGGGCGCCCGACAGCTTTGCCGCCGCGGTCGCCAGCGGCCATCGCCGCAGCCTGCTGGCAGCCAGCCCGGTGGACGTCGTCTCGTCGGACAGGCATACGGTCAAACCCTGGCTCGATGGCAGGGTCGGCCTGTCGCCGCCTGCGCCAGACCTTGCCAATGACGGCTTCGCGTTGCTCGGCGGCCGGGTCGAGGTGATCGCCGACCAGCCAGTGCCGGCACTGGTCTACAGGCACCGCGAGCACCTGATCACTCTCGTCGCCGCGCCCGAGGAAACCGGCTCGACAGCCGGACCGGTCGATCTTTCTGCTGGTGGCTTCTCGCTGGTCCACTGGAGCGACAGCGCTTTTTCCTACTGGGCGATTTCCGATGTCGAACGGCCTGAACTTGACGACTTCGTCAACCGCTTCCGAGCAGCGGCCACCCGATGACAGACCGCTCCTGTGCATGTGCGCAGCCACGGAGACGACACAAGCGGCTTTGCCGTTTCCGGCCATCCTTGCGGCTCCCCTCGATTTCAGCTAATGCGCGCTTTTGCCGCCGGAGAGCTGAAGCTTGGACGATCACCGCGCCGACGTCGCCATCATCATGGGCAGCCAGTCCGACTGGGCGACGATGCGCCACGCCGCCGAAACGCTTGAGGCGCTTGGAATTCCGCACAAGCGCCTGATCGTCTCGGCCCACCGCACGCCCGACCGGCTCTATGATTTCGCCAAGGGCGCCAAGGCGGCCGGCTACAAGGTGATCATCGCCGGTGCCGGCGGTGCGGCGCATCTGCCCGGCATGACGGCGGCGATGACGCCGCTGCCGGTGTTCGGCGTGCCGGTGGAATCAAAGACGCTGTCGGGCCAGGACTCGCTGCTATCAATCGTGCAGATGCCGGCCGGCATTCCGGTCGGCACTTTGGCCATCGGCAAGGCCGGCGCCGCCAACGCTGCCCTTCTGGCCGCCGCGGTGCTGGCGCTGAGCGACGAAAAGCTCGCCGCCCGGCTGGATAGCTGGCGCGCCGCGCAGACCGCCAAGGTGGCCGCCGAGCCCACGGACGCGCCGTGAGCCTGCCGGCGGGATCGAGCATCGGCATCATCGGCGGCGGCCAGCTTGGCCGCATGCTGGCGATGGCCGCGGCCCGCCTCGGCTACCGCATCGTCGTGCTGGAGCCGCAGCCGGATTGCCCGGCGGCACAGGTCGCCAACCGGCAGATCGTCGCCGCCTATGACGACGCGGCCGCGCTTAGCGAGCTGGCTGCGGCCAGTGCCGTCGTTACTTATGAATTCGAGAACGTACCGGTCGCGGCCGCCGCGGCACTTGCCTCTACGGTGCCGGTCTATCCGCCGGCACGCGCACTGGAAGTGGCGCAGGACCGGCTGGCGGAAAAGAAATTCCTCAACGGCATCGGCATACCGACCGCGGATTTCAGCCCCGTCGACAATGACGAGGAACTGACGGCTGCGCTGAAACAGTTCAACGGCAGCGGAATATTGAAGACGCGCCGCATGGGCTATGACGGCAAGGGCCAGCGTGTCTTCCGCAACATGGAAACAGGCGGCTTTGCCGGCACTTGCGAGGCGATGGGCAACGTGCCGTTGATCCTGGAATCCTTCGTCACCTTCGAGCGCGAGATTTCGGTGATCGCCGCGCGCGGCAGCGACGGCTCGCTCGCCGCCTACGATCCAGCGTGGAATGTCCATCGCAACGGTATTCTTCACAGCTCGACGCTGCCGGGCGGAGTAAAATCCGAGACGGCGGCTGCGGCTCAAACGGCGGCGGCAGAGATCCTTGCAGCGCTCGACTATGTCGGCGTCATCGGCGTCGAATTCTTTGTCCTTGCCGACGGTTCGCTGTTGGCCAACGAGATAGCGCCGCGCGTCCACAATTCCGGCCACTGGACGGAGGCCGCCTGCACCATCTCGCAATTCGAGCAGCACATCCGCGCCGTCGCCGGCCTGCCGCTGGGAAATCCCGCCCGGCAGTTCGACTGCGTCATGGAAAACCTGATCGGCGACGATGTCAGGCGCGTTCCTGAGCTGCTCGCCGAGCCCGATCTGATGCTGCACCTCTATGGCAAGGCCGAGGCGCGGCCCGGCCGCAAGATGGGCCATTTTACGCGCGTGAGCCGCCGCAGCTAGAGCATGATCCCGAACCGAAGGTCCGCGCTAGCGAAAAGTGGAATCCGGTTTTCGGAAAAGATCATGCTCAAACACAAAGTTAGAACCTACGCTTACTGGATTTCGCCGCTCTCGTCCTCGTCGGGGCTGGCGCAGCTAACATCGCCTTCCGCGCAGGTCGAATCGGCGGTGAGCTGCTTGGTGCGATCGTCGGTCAGCCGCGTCAGGCATTCCGATATCAGCATCGGATAGATAGAGCCGCCTTCGCTGTCCGCGGCCGAATAGCTGCATTCCGCGTCGCGAAAAGCGATCCAGGCGCGCTGCGCCGTCTGCAACAGCTTCCTGGCTTTTGCGTCAGTTCCGCCGATGAGATCCTGGTAGGCCTTGTTGAGCTTGGCGTCGGCGGATTTGTAGTCCGTGTCGGCGCAGATGTTCATCATCTGCTGGCTGTCGTCGTTGCGGTCGCATTCCTGCGCATAGGCAACAGAACCTGCCGCGAGGACGACAAGACAGGCGGACACAAGAATTCGGCGCATGACGATCTCCAATTCGCAACCGCATCATTCCAGCCGTCTCAAGCCTGCGCAACGCCAGTGACGGATATTTGATGATACGAAACGGTCCGTATCGTTTAGGCAACGCGCTTGCGGTTGACACGGGCAACGCTCCTCGTCTATGAGCCACGCACAGTTCAAAGGCGCGTCTGTGGGCGCGCCTTAATAATTCGGCCCGTGACCGGGCCCAGACCGACGGGCAAGACCATGAAAATCAAGAATTCGCTCAAGGCGTTGAAGGCGCGTCACCGCGACAACCAGCTGGTTCGTCGCAAGGGCCGCGTCTACATCATCAACAAGACCGCGCCGCGCTACAAGGCGCGCCAGGGTTGAGTTTTCGACGGAGGCTGCGCGCCTCCGTTCGCATGATACGACTCTCACGCTAAATTCAGTTTGACGATCCGGCGTCGGGGGCTAGATTCCCGCGATGCGGATTCTTTTTGCATTTTTCACGGCCTTCCTCGTTTCCGGCGCTGTCTCGCTGCCGGCGTGGGCTGAAGATCCGACCACAACTCCGCCGGCAGCACCTCCGGTCGTCAAGACGAAACAGGCGCGGCTCGATCAGCTGTTTGCCGATCTCAAGCGCGAACGCAATGAAAAGGCGGCCGAGCGCATCGCCGGACGGATCGGCAGCGAGTGGTCCCAGTCGGGCAGCGCCTCTATCGACCTGATGATGCAATGGTCGCAGAAGGCGATCGAAAACCAGAAATTCGATGTTGCACTCGATTTCCTCGATCAGGTTGTGACTTTGCAGCCGACCTATGCGGAAGGCTGGAACCGGCGCGCGACTGTTCATTTCATGATGAAGAACTACGGGAAGTCGATGGCGGACATCGACCGCACCCTGCAGCTCGAACCACGCCATTTCGGCGCGCTTTCGGGCCTGGCTCAGATCATGGCCGAAACCGGCCACAAGCAGTCGGCACTTGAGGCCTGGCAGCGCGTGCTCGGCATCTACCCAATGATGCGCAGCGCCCAGGACCAGGTCGCCGCACTTTCCGAGGAGCTTGCCGGCGAAGGCATTTGAGACCAGTAAGGGAGTAGGGGAGTAAGGGAGTAAGGGACTATGTGAGAGGTGCAGATTGCACTGTGGAACACATGCGCCCTACTCTCCTACTCTCCTACTCCCCTACTCCCCTACTCCCCTATAGGCCCGATCTATGCCGTTTGCTTCCGTGACGAGTTTCTCCACAAGGGCGGCGGCCGGCATCTCCCGCAGCTTCGCAACGCCCTGCCCGGCCCAAATAGGCAAAAAGTCAGCCCGCTTGCTTTCATCCTTTGCCATCGAAAGCGGCATGACCAGACTCGCCTGTAGCGGAAACGCCAACACTGCATCTTCCTCACCAGCCATTTCCATCACAAACCGGTTGCGCACCACGCGCGCTGGGCGGCCAGTGAAGCAGCGAGTCACCGACGTGCTCTCGTCGTTGGCCGAGCGCAATGCTGCGCGATAGACTGGCTGCACATTGGCTTCAGGACAGGCCAGGAAAGCCGTGCCGATCTGCACACCAGATGCACCAAGTGCAAAGCTGGCAGCAATGCCGCGACCGTCGAAGATACCGCCGGCGGCAATTACAGGCACCCGTACGGCATCAACAATCTGCGGTACGAGTGCCATAGTGCCGGCTGTGCCGATAGCAGGGTCGCCAGTGAATGTGCCGCGATGCCCACCCGCCTCGTATCCCTGGGCGATAATGGCGTCCACCCCTCCTGCCTCAAGCTGGCGCGCTTCCGAGACGGTGGTGGCCGAACACAAGACAGTACAGCCGGCCGCCTTCAACTGCTGCACAATTGCGGTGTCGGGTAGACCGAAGTGGAAGCTGACCACCTTGGGGCGCAGCTCGAGCACAATTTCGAGACGCTCACGATCGAAGGTGGGGAAGGGCTCGCCCGGCTCGGGCACCGGTCCGAGGCCGACCTCCTCATAGGAGCCGCGAAGGCGGTCTCGCATACTTTGGGCTGCCGCATCATCGTGTATCGGCGCCGGGTGCGCAAAGAAGTTGACGTTGATCGGACGATTGGTGGCGTGCTGTGTCGCCGTGAGCTGCTCGCGGATAGCCGCCGCAGGCAGAATGCCGCATCCGAGCGAGCCAAGCGCCCCGGCATTGCTGACTGTCGCCGCCAGTTCCGGCGTGGTGATGCCGCTCATCGGCGCCTGGATTATCGGGTGCTCAATGCCGAGGAGTTCCAGAAGATCAGTGCGCATCCACATTGGATCACCCTCCTCTTTCTCCCAGGAGAGATTACCTTAACTGACTTCCAGCTCAAGATCGGATAGGGCCTTCGAACCGCTTCACGGCCGGCCACAGGCTGATGCAAGCTGGCGGAGTTCGGCGTTGATCGCAGCCCAACTGCCGTCGATGCACCGGGCCGCCGCGTTTACGACGCGCCATGCAGCCGGCCTATCCGGCAGCCGCGGCCGACATTAGCGGCCGACTTCCGATCCGACATAGGCGATGCGCAGCATGTTGGTCGAGCCCGGCGTCCTCAACGGCACGCCGGCCGTGATGATGACGCGGTCGCCCGGCTTGCCGAAACCTTCATCGAAGGCGATGCGGCAGGCGCGGTCGACCATGTCGTCGAGGTCGCTGGCGTCGGGGGAAACGACACAATGCGTGCCCCACAACAGCGACAGCCGCCGCGCCGTGTTGAGGATCGGCGACAGCGCCACGATCGGCACTTGCGGCCGCTCGCGCGCGGCGCGCAAGCCGGTCGTGCCGGACGCGGTATAGGTGATGATCGCCGACAGCTTCAACGTCTCGGCTATTTCGCGGGCGGCGAGCGAGATCGCGTCGGCTCCGGTCGCTTCCGGTTCCGAGCGTTGCGCGTTGATAATGCCGGCATAGGTCGGGTCGGTTTCGACCTTGGTGGCGATCCGGTTCATCATCGCCACCGCCTCGACCGGATAGGCGCCGGCGGCGGACTCCGCCGAAAGCATGATCGCGTCGGCGCCTTCAAACACGGCGATCGACACGTCCGACACCTCGGCCCGCGTCGGCACCGGCGCGGTGATCATCGATTCCAGCATCTGCGTGGCGACCACCACCGGCTTGCCGGCACGGCGCGCGGCGCGGGTGATCTGCTTCTGAATGCCAGGCACGGCTTCGAGAGGCATCTCGACGCCGAGATCGCCGCGGGCGACCATCAGCGCATCCGAAAGCTCGATGATCTCGGCCAGCCGGGCGACGGCCTGCGGCTTTTCGATCTTGGCCATGATCAGCGCCCGGCCGCGTGCGATCTTGCGCGCTTCGGCCAGGTCCTCGGGCCGCTGCACGAAGGACAGCGCCACCCAGTCGACGCCGGTCGCCAGAACCGCGTCGAGATCCCGGCGGTCCTTTTCCGTCAGCGCGCCGACCGGCAGGTCGGTGTCGGGCAGGCTGACGCCCTTCTTGTCGGAAATGGTGGTGCCGGCGACGACGGTGCAGACGATCGCCTTGCCGTTGCTGCTGACCGCCTTGAGCTCGAGCTTGCCGTCGTCGATCAGCAGGCGATGACCAGCCTCGACCGAACGCAGGATTTCGGGATGCGGCAGGTAGACCCTCGTCGAATTGCCGGGCTCGGGATTGTCGTCGAGCGTGAAGGTCTGACCGACGGTCAGCACCTCTTTGCCGTTGGCGAACTTGCCGACGCGCAGCTTTGGCCCTTGCAGGTCGGCGAGAACGCCGATCGGCCGGCCGACCGCCTCCTCGACGGCACGAATGCGGCCGACAAGCGTCCGCATCAATTCATGGTCGGTGTGGCTCATATTAATGCGGAACACGTCGGCGCCGGCTTCGAACAGCTTCTTCAGCATCTCCTCGGACGAGGAGGCCGGACCGATGGTGGCGAGGATCTTGACCTTGCGGCTGCGTCTCATTGACTGTTTGTTCCCGGGGCGGCTGGAGCGCCATCCGTTGCGGGCTCGTCAGTCAGCTGGACCATCCAGCTTGCCTGCTCGCCCGTGTCATATTCCTGGAATCCGGCGCGCTGAAAGCCCCGGGCGACGCAATCGGTAACGCCGGCGATCTTGAACTCTTTTTCGGCCACGCACATGTTGATCGGGCCATCCCAGCGTCCGCCGCGCTCGGCGTCTTCTGCATAAAGATAGTAAAACCTTGATGACAACGGTCCCTCGATCAGCGTCTTGCAGCTCGATCCTTCGATGTGCCACCAGCCTTCGGTGATCCAGCCGGCCTTGGCGCGATAGCCGATGCCGACACCGACCAGGTTCTGCGTGGCGTTGCAGACCCGGAAATCGGCCCGTGCCGGCGAGGCCGAAATCACCGCGAAAAGAGCCATGGCCGGTACCAGGAGCGGCATGGCCAAGGCGTGGCGCACACGCAGCCTGCCGGCGAAACCCATCCTGAAACCCCTCAAGAACCACATTTGCATCTCTCAACGCCCCTTTTCGGAAAAGTCCGTACGCATGTCAACGCGCCGATCTGTCCAATTCCAATCGATTTAGAAGGCTCTGGCGCGCTTGCGGTCGCCCCTGCTCAGTTTTTTGGCAGAAACCGTGGCCAAACAACGGCATTGCGCAAGCGTTCTCTTCGTGGAATGACGATACCACCCTCCCCGAAAGCCAGCGAACAGACCTTTCCCGCCAATGACCCGATCCACAGTTTTCGCGCCTTTCGATATCGTCGAAGGCGATCGCAAGCGCGGCATGGTGCTTCTGGCCGATCACGCCCGCCGCGACCTGCCGGAGGAGTATGGCAGTCTCGGCCTGCCGGCGGCGGAGTTCGACCGCCACATCGCCTACGACATCGGCGTCGAGACTGTAACCCGCGAACTCGCAAGTCTGCTCGGCGTTCCGGCCGTGCTTGCCAATTTTTCGCGACTGCTGATCGACCCCAATCGCGGCGAAGACGATCCAACGCTGATTCGTCAGCTCTATGACGGCACCATCATCCCGGGAAATTATCCCATGGCCCCGGAGGAGCGCGAAAGACGGCTGGACCGCTTTTACCGCCCCTATCATGATGCCGTCAGCGCCATGATCGCCTCTGTGGCGCGAGCATCCGCGCAGGCACCCTTCATCTTTTCGGTGCATTCCTTCACACCGACCATGCAGGGATTCGTGCGGCCGTGGCACGCCGGCATATTGTGGGACCTGGACGACCGCGTTGCGCGGCCGCTGATCGACATGCTCGCCGAGGACAAGAGCCTCATCGTCGGCGACAACGAACCCTATGACGGCGCACTGCGCGGCGATACCATGTTCAGGCACGCCATCGTCAACGGCTTTGCCCATGCGCTGCTCGAGGTCCGCCAGGACCTGATCGCCGACCGCAAGGGTGCCCTCGCCTGGGCCGAACGGCTGGCGCCGATCGTTGACGCGATAGATCGACGTGCCGATATACATGCGGTGAAAATATTCGGCTCTCGCACCGGGCCGGTATGATGAGGCCCAAGGGAGGCCAACATGACATGACCGAACTCAGCGACGAACAAAAGCGCGATTTCGAAGCCGCTGCCTTCCGCCGGCTGGTCGCGCATCTGCGCGAGCGTTCCGACGTACAGAACATCGACCTGATGAACCTCGCCGGCTTCTGCCGCAACTGCCTGTCCAACTGGTACCGCGATGCGGCGCAAGCCGAAGGTGTCGAACTCAGCAAGGAACAGTCGCGCGACATCATCTACGGCATGCCCTATGCCGAGTGGCAGGCACTGAACCAGGTCGAAGCCTCCGACGCCAAGAAGGCCGAGTTCGAGGCAAGGCGCCCTAGGGATCACTAGGGAGGACGCCGTGCCTAAGATTGACGTTGCAAGGGCTCATCCTATCCACCGCCGTTCGATGCACCCTGTGCCGAACGCGTGCGCCAGCGGCTAGGCAACGCAGGCGGGCTCACCGACTTCGGCATCAATCTCATGCGCCTGCCGCCGGGCAACTGGTCGAGCCAGCGCCACTGGCATTCGCACGAAGACGAATTCGTCTACGTGCTTGAAGGCGAGCTGACGCTCGTCGAAGATGCCGGCGAGACGGTGCTGCGCGCCGGTGATTGCGCGGCCTTTCCGAAAGGATCAGGCAACGGCCATCACATGATCAATAAATCGGGCGCGATGGCGATCTATCTCGAAGTCGGTTCGCGCTGGCCCGACGACGTCGCCACCTGCTCCGACATCGACATGATGAGCACCAACGCTGACGGCCGGTTTGTGCACAAGGATGGCGGGCCTTATCCCGAGCCGTAGGAATTTCGGAGTGGACCGCCGAGGTGGTTGGCCGACGCGAGAGGACGTAGCGTCTGGTCCAAGCACTTTCGGCGAAGAGCGCTTGACTGCGAATTGAATCGATCTAATTTGCCGCCCAACGCCATTTCCGGACCGGATTCTACCCGATGGACGCGCAGAAAATCACGCAGATCGCGATTCGTGGACGCTGGGCAGTGGGCGGCATCTTCCTCGCCAACGGCTTCTTGACCGGCAGTTGGGCGCCGCAGATCCCGGTGTTCCTGACGCGACTCGACATTTCGAAGTTCACGCTCGGCTTGCTGATTCTGTTGTTCGGTGCCGGCGCCGTCACTGCCATGACCTGGTGCGGCCATCTGATCTCGAAGCATGGCTCGCGCACGGTGCTGCGCTGGTTCGGACTTGCCGGCAGCTTCGGCCTTTTGGTTGTGGCTCTGGCCCCCAACGTGCCCCTTGCGGCCGTCGCCATGTTCATCTTCGGCGGTTCAATCGGCGGCATGGACGTCGCCATGAATGCCAATGCAGTGGCAGTCGAACGGCGGCTGTCCCGTGCCATCATGTCGTCCTCGCACGGCTTCTGGAGCCTTGGCGGTTTCGCCGGCGGCGCTTTGGGCGGTTTCGCCATCCAGAACTACGGTCACCTCGCCCATGCGACGGTGGTGACGGCTCTTGCCTTTGCCGTCATCGCCGTAGCGGTCCGCTACCTGATCGCCGAGGACAAGCACCCAGTCGCCGAGCACCACAAATTCGCGCTGCCGGCAAACCCGCTGGTCTATCTGGTTGGGCTCATGGCGCTGCTGACAATGATCTCCGAAGGTGCGGTACTCGACTGGGCGGCGCTGTATCTCAGGCAGGAGCTCGGCGCCGATCTTGCCATCGCAGGCCTGGCCTATGCCGCCTTTTCCGGTGTCATGGCCGTCATGCGCTTCCTCGGCGATGGCGTCCGCAACCGTTTCGGTGCCGTTACGACCTTGCGCGCCTCGGCTCTTGCCGCTGCTGCCGGCATGCTGGTGGCCGGGCTGGCTCCCTCGCCTTGGCTGGCCATTGCCGCCTTTGCCTTTTGCGGCCTCGGCATTGCCAACATGGTGCCGATCATCTTTTCGGCCGGCGGCAACCAGGAGGGCATGGCGTCCGGCACCGGCATGAGCGTCGTCACCACAATGGGTTACTCAGGCATTCTGGTGGCGCCGTCGGCGATCGGCTTCATCGCCGAACACTCGAGCTTCGGCCCGATCTTCGTCGCTCTGTCCGGGCTGCTGGTCGTCGTGCTGGTGATGGCTGGGCTCGCTCACCGCGCTGAATTTGCTGCCGAGCCTGCACCGGCTGAATAGCGCTTGAACTCTTCGTAGAGGAAATCCGCGACGCGGCGGATGCGCACGCTGGTGCGCACGTCGCGATGCATGGCCAGCCACACCGGCAGCGTCGGCAGTGGGAGACCCGGCAGCACTGTCTCGACCAGCGGATCACGGTCGGCGAGCGGCTCCTGGCCAAAGCCGATGCCGTTTCCCGCCCGCACCGCTTCCCACAGCACGATCTGATTATCGGTCCTGAAGCGGAAGGCATTGTGGGCGAGCGGGACGCCGAACTGGGCAAAGCCGCGAATGATCTCGTCGCTGCGGTCGAAGCCGACCAGATCATGGCCGGCAAGATCGCGGGCCTCGCGCGGACGGCCACGCCGGTCGAGGTAGGATTTTGCCGCGCAGGCGCGGAGCGGAATGTCGGTCACCTTGCGCGCGACCAGTTCATTCTGCGCCGGCTTGACCATGCGGATGGCAATGTCGGCGTCGCGACGCAGCAGATTCTCGACCTGGTTCGAGGCGACGATCTCGACCTCGATGCCCGGCTCCTCGAACCCAAGCCTCGCTGTGATTTCCGGCAGCACATAGGCCGCCACCACTTCGCTGGCGGCAATGCGCACCGTACCCTCTATCGCCTCGACCGATCCCAGCGCCAGCAGCGAAAAGGCGCTCGCCTGCTCGCTCACCGCGCGGCCCCGTTCAAAGAGCGTGTTGCCCGCTTCCGTGAGCCCGTAGCCACGCCGCCCGCGCCGGAAGAGCGTGACACCGAGCGCCTGTTCCAGCTCGGTGATGTGGCGGCCGAGCGTCGGCTGGCTGGCGGCAAGTTTTCGCGCGGCGGCCGACAGGCTGCCGGTCTCCGCCACGGTGACGAAACTCTTGATCAGGTTCCAGTCAATATCCATTCAAAATTGAATATCATATCGCCAATCGTAGTCAATTTTCATTCGTTTGCGAAGAGACAATATTGGGGTCGTAACGCAACACGGAGACGAACAATGACCACGATCGCAATTCTCGGCGCCAATGGCCGCCTCGGCCGCACGGTCGCCAAGGCCTTCCTCGATGCCGGCTACGATGTCCGTGCCATCACCCGCAGCGGCAAGGTGCCGGCCGAGCTCAAAGGCGCTATGGCGATCGCCGGCGACGCGCTCGACCGTGCTGCGCTGATCCGCGCGACCGAAGGCGTCGACATCATTTTCAACGGCCTCAACCCGCTCTACACCGACTGGAGCAAATGCCTGCCGATGGCCGAGAATGTGATGGCTGCCTGCCGGGCGAACGGCGCGCTGCATCTCTTCCCGGGCACCGTCTACAATTACGGCTCGCAGATGCCGGCGGTGATCGCCGAAGACACGCCGTTTCGCCCGACGACGGAAAAGGGCCGTATCCGCGTCGCCATGGAAGATCTGTTTCGCCGCGAGGCTGATGCAGGTCGAGTGCGCACGATCCTGCTGCGCGCTGGTGATTTCTTCGGCGGCACCGGCAGCGGATCGTGGTTCGATCTGGTTGTTGCCGCCAAGATGACCAAGGGCGTCTATACCGCCCCAGGGCCGGTCGATCTCGTGCATGAATGGGCCTATTTACCCGACCTGGCCAAGACCTTCGTCGGGCTGGCTGACAATCTCGACAAGCTCGGCTTCTACGAGGCGCTGAACTTTCCCGGCCATGCGGTGACCGACCTGCAGATCAAGGCGGCCGCGGAGAAGGCGCTCGGGCGCTCGCTGAAACTGACGTCGATGCCGTGGTGGGTGCTGCGTGCCGGCGGCCCGTTCGTGGCGATGTGGCGCGAGATCGTTTCGATGTCCTATCTCCGCTTCGAGCCGCACCGGCTGGTTTCAGGCAGGCTGGAAAGCGTTATCGGTACGATCCCGCACACGCCGCTGGAAAATGCGGTGTCGGAAGCGCTCGAGGATATCGGCATCGCCACGCTCAAGACGACGCAAAAAGCTGCCTAACAACAAACCAAAAAAGGCGGATGGCCTCACGGTCATCCGCCGCTGGTCGGGGAGGAAGGTTGCGCTCAGATCCGGCCCATCAACAGCAGCACCAGGACAACGATCAGGATGACGCCGACGATGCCGGATGGTCCGTAACCCCAGGACCGGGAATGCGGCCACGCCGGAACCGCGCCGATCAGAATAAGAATAAGAATAATGATGAGAATGGTGCTGATCGTCATCAGAAAATCCTCGCTTTGAGGTTGCAATGACGGAACAATGCAGAAGGCCGCCCATTGTTCCCGGGCGGCCTTTGCTTGATCAGGACGGCGATCCGGACTCTATTCGGCGGCCTTCGGGAAGGCGATCGCCGGTTCGGCGCCCAGATCGGCGTCCAGGCCTTTCGACGGGATTTCGGCCTTGCGACGCCCGAACAGGCGGCTGAACCAGGCCCGACGCGCACCGGGTTTGACCTTGGCGCGGGTGAATACCATCAACATCGACGGCGTCACCACCAGCGTCAGCACGGTGGCGAAGGACAGCCCGAAAACGATCGCCGAGGACAGCGAAATCCACCATTGCGTCGACGGCGCGTTGATCGTCGTCTCGTGATGAAAGATTTCGAGGCCGAGGCCGAAGGCAATCGGCAGCACGCCGAGGATCGCCGACACCGCGGTCAGCACCACCGGGCGGGCACGCTCGCGGCAGGTCTGCAGAACGGCCTCGTATTTGTCCCAGCCCTCTTCGCGCAACCGGTCATAGGTGTCGATCAGCACGATGTTGTTGTTCACCACCACCCCGGCCAGCGCGATGACACCGATGCCCGACATGACGATGCCGAATGCCTCTCCCGTCAGCAGCAGCCCGAGGAACACGCCGATCGTCGCCATGACCACGCAGGACAGCACCAGCCAGACGCTGGTGAACTTGTTGAACTGCGCCAGAAGCACGATGAAGATCAGGAAGATCGCCGCACCGAAGGCTTTGCTGAGGAAGGCACCAGCCTCTGCGCTGTCCTCATTCGAACCGGCAAGCTTCCAGCGAATGCCGCTGCCGAGGTTCATGTCGGCGACAGCTTTGGTGACCTCCTGCTGGACGGCTGCCACCTGGGCGCCGGCAGCGACGTTGGCCTGGACGACCACAGTTCGCGCGCCGTCGATGCGGTTGAGGATACCGACCGTCGGCTCCGGCTTGCGCACGACGAAGTTCGAGATCGGCACCGAGCCTTGCGCGGTCTGCACCCGCAGTTCGTCGAGCGTCGACAGCGTGCGCCGATCCTCGGGCAGGCGCAGCCTGATGTCTACCGCATCGTCGGCGCCGGCGGGCCGGTACTCGCTGAGCTTCAGCCCGTTGGTCACCAATTGCACGACCGTCCCGACCGCGGTTGGGCTGATGCCGTACTGCGCCGCCTTGGCGCGATCGACCTCGAGCGCCCAGTCGACGCCGGGCGGCGCCAGACCGTCGGAAATATCGATGACGCCGGGCACCTTGGCAATGCGCGCGGCGACGGCGCGGGCCTTGTCGTCAAGGCCCTTCGGATCGACGGCCGAAAGCCTGATCTGGATCGGCTTGCCGGTAGGCGGGCCGGCTTCCGGCACGCGAACCTCGACGTCGACACCGGGAATGCCGGCCATAACGCCGCGCAGTTCGTCCAGGATTGAGTTCGCCGATTTACGCTCGCGCCAGTCGACGAATTCGTACTGGATCACGCCAACCACGTCTTCCGGAACATCCTGGCCGCCGCCCTGCGTCTTGCCGACACGGGTATAGACAGACTTCACGCCCGGCCAACCGAGCAGCCGATTTTCCGCGGTCTTGGTGGCCGCGTCCATTTCGGCGAGCGAAAGATTGCCGCGGGCGTGGACATAGAGCAGGCCGTAGTCAGGCTCGACATTCGGGAAGAATTCGACGCCGGCGCCGAATTTCGAATAGGCGTAGCCGACGCCGAACAACAGCGCCACAGTGAGGACAAGCACGGTGATGGGATAATGCACCGCCTGCTTGACCACGGCCATGTACCAGCCGTCGCGATTGTCGTCGGGGTGATGGGCCGGCGCCTTGGCAAATATCGCGCCCAGCGTCGGCGCGAAGACCAGCGCATAGAGCATCGAGGCCGAGAGCGTCACGATCAGCGTGATCGGCATGTATTTCATGAAGTCGCCGATGATGCCCGGCCAGAACAACAGCGGCGAGAAGGCGGCAATGCGCGTCATCGTCGCCGCGATGACCGGGCCGGCCATGCGCTTGGCGGCAAGCGCGAACGCTTGCTCCTTCGGCATGCCCTCGCTCATGCGGCGCTCGGCGAATTCGGTGACGATGATGGCGTCGTCGACCAGCATGCCGACCGCCAGGATGAGGCTGAACAGCACGATCATGTTGATCGTGTAGCCCATCATTGCCAGCAACAGGATGCCGATCAGGAAGGATGATGGGATGGCCAATCCGATCAGCAGCGAGGCACGGCCAGACAGCGCGTAGAGAATGACGATGAACACCAGGATCACGGCGATCATCACGTGGTTCTGCAGGTCGCCGAGCAACTGATTCACGAAGACCGACTTGTCTTGCGTGTAGGTGACGTGCATGCCCTCCGGCATCGTCTTGATGAAGGCGTCGGACACCTCCCTGACCTTGCCAATCGTATCGATCAGGTTGGAGCCGATGCGCTTCTTCACCTCGATGGCGATCGCCGGCTTGCCGTCGAGGCGGGTGACCGTCTCGGCGTCCTTGAATGTGGAGCGGATGGTGGCAATGTCCTTGGCCTGCACCACCGCATTGGGGCCGGCGACGACCGGAAGCGCCGCCACATCCTCTGGTGTCTCGATAAGCGAGGGCACCTTGACCGCGTATTTGCCCTCGGATCCTTCGATGTTGCCGGCGGCGACAAGACTGTTGGAAGCGCCGACCGCACCGATCAACTGGTCGAGCTGCAGCCCGTAGGAAGACAGCTTCATCGGATCGATGACCACTTCGACGAGGTCGTCGCGCGCACCCTGCAGCGAGCCCTCGAGCACGCCAGGCACTTCCTCGATGCGGTCGCGCAGCTCGCGCGCCGCCGCCGTCAGCACACGCTCGGGCACCTCGCCCGACAGCGTCACGACCAGGACGGGGAACTCGGAGATGTTGACCTCGGAGACCACGGGCTCCTCAGCCGCTTGCGGCAGGTCGGCCTTGCCGTCTTGCACCTTGCTGCGCGTGTCCTGCAGCGCCGTGGCGAGATCCGTCTGTGGCTGGAATTCGACCAGCACATAACCGCCGCCCTGGAAGGCGGCCGAGCGCATCTCCTTGAGGCCTTTCAGGCTCTTCAGCTTGGCTTCCATCGGCCGCAGCAGGAGGCGCTCGGAGTCTTCCGGCGAGATGCCCTGGTAGATCAGACTGACATACATCATCGGAATCGGAACGTCGGGTTCCGCTTCCTTCGGCGTCGACTGGTAAGCGACCGCACCGGCAAGGATGAGAAAGACCAGGACCGAAATGGTCAGCCGGGCATTGCTGATTGCAAGTTTGACGATGTCCATGATTACTGCGTCCCGGCCGTCGCTTCGCCCAACAGCTTTTGAATGGTCGCCTGGTCGGCTGCGACCGGCTTGACCACTTCGCCTTCCTTCACCAGCTCCTGGCCGGCGACGATGATGCGGGCGTCGGCCGGAATGCCGCCGAGCACCAGGCCGGTCGGCGTGTCGTCGACCAGGTCGATCGGGAAGAACACGACCTCGTCGTCCTTGTCGACGGCGCGAATGCCGAGATCGCCCTTGTCGCCGAGCGTCACCACCGAGCGCGGCAGCATGACGGCGTCGGTCGGCTGGGCGCTGAGCGCAATTTCTGCCGTCATGCCGGCCGGTACGGAACCATCGGCGTTGGGGATGGCGACTTCGACGCGGAAGGTACGGGTAGCCGAAGATGCATCGCGGCTGATGTAGCGCACCGTGCCCTCGACATTCTGGCCGCTGACCAGACGCACATCGGCCTTGTCGCCGATCTTCAGATAGCCGAGATCGCGTTCGCTGACTTCGCCGCGGGCGATCACCGGATCGAGCTTCAGAATGGTCGCCACTTCGCCGCCCTGCATGACGGAACTGCCAAGCTCCACTGGCACCCGGTCGATAACGCCGTCGAAGGGCGCCTTCACCTCGTTGCGGTCGAGTTCGGCTTGCGCTGCGTCCAGTAGCGACTTGGCCAGCGTCAGGTTGGAGCGGGCTGTGTCGAGCTGCAGCTTGGGCAGATTGCCGGTTTTCATCAGCCCCAGGGCCGCAGCCAGCTCTGCCTCACGTTGCACGACAAGCTGCTTGGCATTGTCGACCGCCGAGATTTTTTCCTCGGCGGCAAGCATCAGGATCAGGTCGCCGGTCTTGACGTGCTGGCCCTGCTTGACCGGCAGCTTGTCGATGACGCCGGCGACGCGTGTCGCCAGGACGGCGCGCTTATCGGCTTCGGTCAGTCCGGAAATGCGGATAGCGCGTGCATAGGTGCGCCGCGGCGGGGTTATGACCGCGACCGTGCGCAACGGCGCCTTGGGCTGTTCCGCCTCGGCAGTCCCCGGCTTGGCAGCCCCCTGTTTGCCAGTTTGGGGCTTGCCTGCGTCGGCTGTTTTGGGCTGCTCGACCTCTCCTGCCTTGGGCTTGTTGTCGGCGGACGCGCTGCCGACGGACGAGAACTCGCCTGTCGCCATCCAGCCGGCGAAACCGATAAGCACAACAATGGCTGCAAGCTTGTGAAACCTGAATTTCGGCATCGTCATTTTTTCCAGTGCGCGGGGTTCGGCCAGGCCGCATCTTCTACTTGGGGCGCGTCGCCGATATGGGTGCGCGCGAGGCCGTATTCAAATTGCCGTGATCGGCGAAGCGCGCTTCTACCTCAAAGTTGCATCGCAATATAGTCAGAAAAGTTGATGGATTGTTGCTTTGTCCGCAAAGATGCGGCCGCAGCATCGGCTGTTGATTGCCAAAACAGCGGCATGGCAGCAAGTGTCAGGATGATTGGACAGATTGCGAATGCCATCTGCTTTGCGAAGCAGCTAGGCCGGACGGCGGGCGGCCTCGGGCTGCTTGCGCGCCGCAAGAAACTCCTTGACCCGCCGACCCGGCGCCGGCCCGCGCAAAGGCTTCAAGCCGTCGTCGAGTTCGCCGGACAGATCGATCGTCGGCCGCTTGCCGACGGCGTCATAATTTTCTTCCAGCCAATCACTGGCTGCGGTGCGGCCGAGGTCGCGCAGATAGGCAAGGAACGCCCATTCGGCATTGACCTTGGACGATGCCGACAGATCCTTGAACGCTTCGTCGGCATCGATGCGGTGCATGCGGATGTCGCGATATTCGCCGTGCGGCAATCGGCCGGCGGCGATCAGTTCCTTGACGAAGGCGATCGAGCGGAATTCGCGCAACAGCCCGGCGTTGAAGGTGATCTCGTCGATGCGGTTCTGGATCTCATTGGCGCTCTTCGGCGTTCCCTCGCGGACCACCGGATTGATCTGCACCAAAAGCACGTCCTCGGTGGCCGCCGTCTTGAAGAACGGGAACAGTGCCGGGTTGCCGCCATAACCGCCATCCCAATAGGGCACGCCCTTGATCTCGACGGCACGGAACAATTGCGGCAAGCAGGCCGACGCCATCACTGTGTCGAGGTCGATCTCGCCGTCCGAGAAGACCCGCAACTGGCCGGTCTCGACATTGGTAGCGGAAATGAACAGTTCCATCGACTTGCAGGCGCGCACATTGTCGAAATCGATCTCACGTTCGACCACGTCGCGCAGCGGATTGATTGCGAGCGGATTGGCGACATAGGGCGAAAATACCCGAGACATCGTATCGAACAGGAAATAGCCGGGCGTGTTCTCGATCGACCAATTGCCCCAGGCGACGTCCCAGGGCATGCGCTGTACCGGGCTGAAGCGGCCCTTTGCCGCCACCGCACGCCAGAAATCGTCGAGCTTCCGCCGCGCGCCCTCGACACCGCCGCGGACAAAGCCGTCGGCCAGCGCCACGGCATTCATGGCGCCGGCGCTGGTGCCCGAAACCGCCGTTATGTCGAGGCGCCCGTCCTCGAGCAGCCGATCGAGCACGCCCCAGGAAAACGCCCCGTGCGAGCCGCCGCCTTGCAGCGCGACATTGATCTTCTTTGGCTCTTCCGCCTTGCCGTTTTTCGGCATGGCGTGGCCCTTGACCGCTGGAAGCCTCACTGAGCGGTCCAGCCGCCGTCGACAGAGATGTGCGTGCCGTTGATCTGCGCCGCCGCATCCGAGCATAGGAACACCGCGGCCGCCGCAACCTGCTCGACGGTGACGAACTCCTTGGTAGGCTGCCTGTCGAGCATGACCTCACGGACCACCGTCTCGCGGTCCATCTTGTTGGCCTTCATCTGGTCGGGGATCTGCGCCTCGACCAGCGGCGTCAGCACATAGCCCGGACAAATGGCATTACAGGTGATCTTGTCGCGCGCCAGCTCCAGGGCGACAGTCTTGGTCAAGCCCATAATGCCATGCTTGGCCGAGACATAGGCCGACTTGAACGGCGAAGCGACAAGGCCGTGGGCCGAGGCGACGTTGACGATCCGGCCGCCACCGGCCTGTTTCATCAACGGGATGGCGGCTGCGATGGTGTGGAAGGCCGATGACAGGTTGATGGCGATGATCGCATCCCATTTCTCGATCGGGAAGCTTTCGACCGGCGCGACATGCTGGATGCCGGCGTTGTTGACCAGGATGTCGACCGAGCCGAATGCCTCGGCTGCCTTCGCCACCAAAGCCCGGCACTCGGCCGGCTTCGACATGTCGGCCTTGACGTAGACGGTCTTCACCTCGTGGTGCTTCGCGATCGCGTCGGCGATGGCGTGATCGTCGGCGGTGTCGGAAAAGGAATTGACGACGACGTTGCAGCCTTCGGCCGCGAGCGCGTGGGCAATGGCCAGGCCGATGCCCGAGGTGGAACCGGTGACGATGGCGGTTTTTCTGGCGGTCAAGGCGGCTTTATTCCTTTCGAGGCGGGCTCCCGTGAACCATGCTGCACTGCAACATATAGGCTCTCTGTCACCCAAGAACAGCGGATGTGTGGAGCAATGACATGAAATTTTTGTCATGTAGACCTCTCTCGTCCCGACGAGAGAGGTGTTCGGCACCGGCTGTTGCGACCGGTTTTCGCAAGTATGCGAGGGAAACATCCTCAGGCGACGAGGTCCGGCACCGGCCCGATATAGCGCGACTGCGGCCGGATCAGCCGTCCGCTCGTCTGCTGCTCGCGCGCATGGGCAATCCAGCCGGCGACGCGCCCGGCAGCAAAGACGTTGGTGAACGCCTCTTTCGGAAAGCCCGCCGCTTCCAGCAGGAGCGCTGTGAAGAACTCGACATTGGTCTGGAGCGAGCGCGACGGCTTGGCGATGCGGAGCACTTCGAGCGCCGCCTGCTCCACGCTTTCGGCAAAGGCCAGCCGGTGGCCGCTTTCGCCCCTGGCGCCGAGCTGGCGCACCACCGCTTTCAGCACGTCGGCACGCGGATCGCGCACGCGATAGATGCGATGCCCGAAGCCCATGATGCGGCGGCCACGCGCGATCTCGCTACGCAGCCAGCCGGCGGCGTCGCCATGCGCCTCGATCGCATCCAGCATCTCAATCACCGGACCTGGCGCGCCGCCATGCAGCGGCCCCTTGAGCGCTCCGAGCCCGGCCAGCACCGCCGAAGTAAGCCCGGCCTGCGTCGAAGAGACCACGCGCGCGGCGAAGGTCGATGCGTTGAGGCCATGGTCGCAAACCGTCACGAGATAGGCATCGAGCGCCTTCGCCAATTTAGGCGAGGCCGCAATGCCGGTCAGCATCCGCAGCATGTCGGCGGCATGATCGGCCTTGCTATCGGGCGCAATCGGGCGTTCGCCGCGCTGCAAGCGCAGCAAGGCCGGCGTCACCACGGCAGGTGCCGCAACCAGCCGCAGCGCGTCCGACAATTTGTCACCATCCGGCAGCAGGGCAATACCGGCGCGCATCGCGCTGTAGATATCGACGGATGTGAGAAACGGCAGCAAGGGTTTGATCTGCTCGAACACTTCGCTGCGCGCCCGACCGATCGCGTTCGCCAGCTCCCTGCCGTCGGGAAGATCGTCGAAAAAGCCGTCGAACAGCAGATGAACCACCTCGGCGTATTTCCAGCGACCTGCCAGTTCGGGCAACGAATGGCCCCGGATGGTCAGGCGGCCACCAAGACCGTCGACATCGGAGAGCACCGTTTCCGCCGCCACAACATCATCGAGCCCATTCGCCATCGGTTTTCTCCTTGACCCTTTCCGGGTGGTAGATAAGGGTTGGTGACTGGACCATCAATCTTGATCAATGGAATCAACATGACAAGGCTGACATGACGGAGTGGCTGACGCGGGACGAAGCCCTGAAGCGTCTCAAGGTGCGAGCCCAGACCCTCTATGCCTATGTCAGCCGCGGGCGCATCGGCGTGCGGCCGGACCGGGCGGATCCACGCCGCAGCCAGTATCGCGCCGACGACATCGCGGCGCTGGCGAGTCGCCGGGCTCGTGGCCGAAATCCGCAGGCAATCGCCGAAAGTGCAATTGCCTGGGGTGAGCCGGCGATCGCCACCACGATCTCGACCGTTTTGCATGGCCGCCTTGTCTATCGCGGCCAGGATGCGGTTGCTCTCTGCGAGGCTGCCACGCTGGAGCAGACGGCAAACCTGCTTTGGGCATCTGACGCACCGGTGTCGTTCGTCTCGGCGAGCCGCCATGGCAACGGCGCAACTGGCCGGCCGGCTGCCTTCGCGGAATTGGCCGCGTTGGCGGCCAACGGCCGGCCTTCGCTCGGCCGAAGATCGGCTTCGCTCAACCACGATGCGGCCGGCGCCATCGCCGCTTTGGCCCAGGCGCTCGGCGCGATTCCCGGAACTGGTGCCGTGCACGAAAGGCTGGCGCGGGGATGGTCGCTCGATGCGGCCGGCGCAGACTTGATCCGCCGCTCACTGGTACTGTTGGCCGATCACGAATTGAACGCATCGACCTTCGCCGCACGGGTCGCCGCGTCCACCGGCGCACCTGTTTCGGCCTGCCTGCTTGCCGGCCTCGCCACGCTCTCCGGGCCGCGTCATGGCGGCGCCGCGGAGGCGGTCATGATGCTGGCGGAAGATGCGCAGAGATTGGGGCCGGACGCGGCTGTCGGACGCTGGCTCGGTCACGACAGGCCGCTGCCCGGATTTGGCCATCCGCTTTATCCCGACGGCGATCCGCGTGCGGAACCGTTGCTGGCCGCGATAGATGTCGATGATGGGCTGTTACGGCTTTGCGATGCGGCCTTTGCGGCAACGGGCATGCGCCCGAACGTCGATTTCGCTTTGGCCGCGCTGACGCGCGGTCTCCGTTTGCCGTCCGATGCGCCGTTCCGCCTGTTCGCGCTCGGCCGCAGCGTCGGCTGGGCCGCGCATGCCGTGGAGCAGGTGACGAGCAACGGCCTGATCCGGCCACGCGCCCGCTACCAGGGACCGCTGCCGGAGCAGCTCTAGTCTAGCCGCGCTGCTTGCGAAGTCTCAGCAGCACCTGAAGGAAGGTCCGACGCTGCACTTCGCCAGCCGGCAGTCAGGACATCGTGTCGAGCTTGCGCTGCATCGCGGCGATCTGCTCCTTCAGCTCCTGAAGGTCGTCGGGTTTTTCCGGCGTTTCCTTCCTGGCCGGTTCGGCCGGCGCTGCTGCCGGCGCCGAGCCCGCGGGCGGGAACGGCGTGAACAGCCGCATGGCGTTCTGGAACATTTCCATGTTGCGCCGCGTCTGCTCCTCCAGCACCTTGATCGGCGTAGCGATCTTCATCATGTCCATCGGCGACTTGCCGAGCGCATCTTTCATCTGCTCGCGAAAGCGCTCCTGCTCCTTCGAGAAGGCCAGCATCGACTGTTCGAGAAAGCTCGGCACGATCATCTGCATCTGGTCGCCGTAATAGGCGATGAGCTGACGCAGGAACGGGATCGGCAGCATGTTCTGCCCGTCCTTGTTCTCCAGCTCGAAGATGATCTGGGTCAGTACCGGATGCGTGATGTCGTCACCGGTCTTGGCGTCCTGGACAGTAAAGTCCTCGCCTCTTTTGACCATTTCAGCGAGATCCTCGAGCGTCACATAGGTGCTGGTGCCCGTATTGTAGAGACGGCGATTGGCATATTTCTTGATAACAATAGGTTCGTCTTTTGCGGCCATCTGCATCCTCCCCGGACACCGGGCAGCTTAAGTAAGCCGCCGGTAACGATTGCGCCTTTTTAAAGGATATGCGCAAAAGCGTCATGAATCCAAGCAGTTTGTGCAGTGCGGGAACATTTTATGCTGCGCAGCACGGACGGGCCGCCGTTGCAGCGACGGGCGGCATACTTGCGGGAGTGGGACGCCATGCCCATTTCGGGTTTGACTCGGGTTGTGGAAAGGGCAAGAAAAGTCCCCGACGGCACCCGAAATCATTCCCCGAAAGCCTGGAGAAGAACATGTCCGCTTCCAACGCCATCGTTGTCGCCAGTGCAGCGCGCACGCCCGTCGGCTCCTTCAACGGCGCCTTCGCCAACACCCCAGCCCATGAATTGGGTGCCGTCGCCGTCAGGGAAGCGCTGGTCCGTGCCGGCGTCGACGGCAAGGAGGTGGACGAGGTCATTCTCGGCCAGATTCTGACCGCGGCTCAAGGGCAGAACCCGGCGCGGCAGGCGGCAATGGCTGCCGGCGTACCGCAGGAGGCGACCTCCTGGGGCCTGAACCAGCTCTGCGGCTCGGGCTTGCGCGCCATCGCGCTCGGCATGCAGCAGATCGCCCAGGACGACGCGAGGATCATCGTTGCCGGCGGCCAGGAATCGATGTCGATGGCTCCGCATGCACAGCATCTGCGCGGTGGCGTCAAGATGGGCGATTTCAGGCTGATCGACACCATGATCAAGGACGGCCTGACCGATGCCTTCTACGGCTATCATATGGGCAACACCGCTGAGAACGTCGCCCGCCAGTTTCAGATCACCCGCGACGACCAGGACCAGTTCGCACTGGCTTCCCAGAACAAGGCCGAGGCCGCGCAGAAAGCCGGGAAATTCAAGGACGAGATCGTTGCCTTTACAGTCAAGGGCAGGAAGGGCGACACCGTAGTCGACCAGGATGAATACATCCGCCACGGCGCGACAATCGATGCCATGACCAAGCTCAAGCCCGCCTTCGACAAGGAAGGCACGGTGACGGCTGCCAATGCTTCCGGCATCAACGACGGCGCCGCCGCCGTGGTGCTGATGACCGAAGCGGAAGCCGCAAGGCGCGGCATCACACCGCTGGTGCGTATCGTTTCCTGGGCGACCGCCGGTGTCGACCCGCAGATCATGGGGACGGGACCGATCCCCTCCTCGCGCAAGGCGCTGGCCAAGGCCGGCTGGTCGGTTGGCGACCTCGATCTGGTCGAAGCCAACGAGGCCTTTGCCGCGCAGGCCTGCGCCGTCAACAAGGACATGGGCTGGGATCCGGCCATCGTCAACGTCAATGGCGGCGCCATCGCCATCGGCCATCCGGTCGGCGCCTCGGGCGCCCGCATCTTCAACACGCTGGTCTACGAGATGCGCCGCAGAAGTGCCAAGAAAGGCCTTGCCACGCTGTGCATCGGCGGCGGCATGGGTGTTGCCATGTGCGTGGAAGCATTGTGATGAGACAAGCGATACGAATAGGATGCTGGCGCAAAGCGAGTAGGGAATAGAGGGCAAACCCCACCGCTTCAACGCTCAGTCATCTGCATTTCCCGGGAGGACATATGATAAAGGTTGCAATCGTCACAGGCGGGTCGCGCGGCATCGGCGCGGCGATATCGGTCGCCTTGAAAAGCGCCGGCTATTCGGTCGCCGCAAACTACGCCGGCAATGAAGAAGCGGCGGCAAAGTTCAAGGCCGCGACCGGCATCCCGGTCTATAAATGGTCGGTCGCCGACTACGAGGCCTGCGCCGCCGGCATCAAACAGATCGAAGCCGATCTCGGTCCCGTCTCGGTGCTGGTCAACAATGCCGGCATCACTCGCGACGCGATGTTCCACAAGATGACCCGCGAGCAATGGAAAGAGGTCCTCGACACCAACCTTTCCGGCGTCTTCAACATGACGCATCCATTGTGGGGCGGCATGCGCGACCGCAAGTTCGGTCGCATCATCACCATCTCCTCGATCAACGGCCAGAAAGGCCAGGTCGGCCAGGTCAATTATTCGGCCTCGAAGGCCGGCGATATCGGCTTCACCAAGGCACTGGCCCAGGAAGGCGCGCGCGCCGGCATCACCGTCAACGTCATTTGCCCCGGCTACATCGCCACCGAGATGGTCAAGGCAATGGACGAGAAGGTCCTCAACGAGCGCGTCATCCCGCACATCCCGGTCGGTCGTCTCGGCGAGCCGGAGGAGATCGCGCGCTGCGTCGTCTTCCTCGCTTCCGACGATGCCGGTTTCATCACCGGCTCGACCATATCAGCCAATGGCGGCCAGTACGTCGCCTGATCGTTTGTCTTTACGTTGAGACAGATCCGCGCTTGGACGAACGGGCCTGCAAAACGGCCCGTTTCTATAGCGGTCTTCCCGTTGCAAGATCTCGATGCAGCACGCTGCCCCAATCCGGCACGCAAAGGTTAACGGCAAACTCGCAGCTTGTGCAAAAGCCGCCCGGCAGCCTGTGGATTCTCGGTGGAAAAGCTGTCCACAACACAACATGTTGCGGTGAACAAACCAAGAAACTTCGGCTATCTCTGATTCGTCGCCGATTCGTTCCGGCTTTGAGCGGAACGTTAACGGCGAGAGCTGAAAACACCCTCGAAATGATTAAAGCGCGTTAGGAAACATCAATAATTTCATAACGTTGTGCGAAGCAGATTGGCCGGCCACGACCATTCGCCGGCAAAGGTTAACCGCAGTGCTCGCTTGGATGCCGCTTGCATAAATCGGGCCAGTTTCCGTGATTCAGCATGTGGTGAGGTACGCCGACAGAAAACCCAGATGTAGCCGTGAACAAACCCTGAATCAGCGCGAGTCAGTGATTCGTCGCTGATTCGTTCCAGACTCGTTCCAACTGTTAATCGGGAACAGATTTTCTGGCTTCGAACCAACCAATCGGCCTGCCCTCGGCATATTCCGCTTTCGCTTCGCGCCCGAAATCCCTATGTGTCGCCTGTCATACGCGGCCAATATGGGCGCGCTCCCGACAATGCGAGGCAGAGAGCCTTATTTCCAGGCCGATGAACATCCATCCGAAACACACTGAACCGCTGATCCTGTCGGGTCGAGACGTGACGGCCGTGCTCGGCCCGACCAACACCGGCAAGACCCATCTCGCCATCGAACGCATGGTGGCGCACGAAAGCGGCGTCATCGGCCTGCCGCTCAGGCTGCTTGCCCGCGAGGTCTATACGCGCGTCTGCGAGAAGGTCGGCGCCCATAAGGTGGCGCTCATCACCGGCGAGGAAAAGATCCAGCCGGCGGGCGCGAAATACTCGGTCTGCACCGTGGAAGCGATGCCGCGCGAGACCGACGCCGCCTTCGTTGCCATCGACGAGGTCCAGCTCGCCGGCGATCTCGAACGCGGCCACATCTTCACCGATCGCATCCTGCATCTGCGCGGCCGCCAGGAGACGCTGCTGCTGGGCGCGGCCACCATGCACGGCATTCTGCAGCGCCTGCTGCGGGGCGTGTCGGTGGTGACGCGACCACGCCTCTCGCATCTTGCCTATGTCGGCTCGAAGAAGCTGACCCGCCTGCCGCGGCGCACGGCGATCGTCGCCTTCTCGGCCGACGAGGTCTATGCCATCGCCGAGCTGATCCGCCGCCAGCAGGGCGGTGCCGCCGTCGTGCTCGGCGCACTCAGCCCGCGCACCCGCAACGCCCAGGTGGCGCTGTTCCAGTCGGGCGACGTCGACTACCTCGTCGCCACCGACGCCATCGGCATGGGCCTCAACCTCGACCTCGACCACGTCGCCTTCGCCCAGAATCGCAAATTCGACGGCTACCAGTACCGCAACCTGACGGCGGCCGAGCTCGGCCAGATTGCCGGCCGCGCCGGCCGGCATCTGCGCGATGGCACCTTCGGCGTCACCGGCCAGGTCGATCCGCTGGATGATGAACTGGTCAACAAAATCGAGGCGCATGATTTCGACCCGGTGAAAGTACTGCAGTGGCGCACCGCGCATTTCGATTTCGCCAACCTTGATGCGCTGAAGCGCTCGATTGAGACCAACGCTCCGGTCGAAGGCCTGACGCGCGCGCTGCCGGCAGTAGACGCGCAGGCGCTCGAGCATCTGTCGCGCGACGAGGACGTCCGGGCACTCACCACCGATGCCAGGCGCGTGGCGCTGCTGTGGGAAGCCTGCGCGCTGCCCGACTACAGGAAGATCGCGCCGGCCCAGCACGCCGACTTGATCGCCTCCATCTACATGGACCTTGCCAGGCACGGCCATGTCGACGAGAACTACATGGCCGAGCAGGTGCGCCGTGCCGACACCACCGAAGGCGACATCGACACGCTGTCGCACAGGATTGCCCAGATCCGCACATGGACCTTCGTTTCCAACCGGCCCGGCTGGCTGGCCGATCGGGCACACTGGCAGGAAAAGACGCGCGAAATCGAAGACAGATTGTCGGATGCGCTGCATGAGCGGTTGACGAAACGTTTTGTAGACCGCAGGACTTCCGTCCTCATGCGGCGCCTTAGAGAAAACACGATGCCTGAAGCCGAAATCAGCCCAACCGGAACCGTCCTCGTCGAAGGCCATCACGTCGGCGAGTTGCAAGGTTTCCGCTTCACCGCCGACCAGAGCGCCGGCGGCGAAGACGCCAAGGCGGTGCGGGCGGCGGCGCAGAAGGCGCTTGCCGCCGAGTTCGAGGCGCGGGCCGAGCGCTTCGGCGCCTCGGCCAATGGCGACATCGCGCTGGGTTCGGATGGCACGCTGCGCTGGATCGGCGCGCCGATCGGCACGCTGGTCGCCGGCGAAGACGCTTTGAAGCCGCGTCTGGTTCTGCTGGCCGACGAGCAACTCACCGGCCCGGCACGCGACAAGGTTGCGGCGCGCGCCGAGCGCTTCGTAAACTTCCAGATCGAATCCCTGCTGAAGCCGCTGGTCGATCTCAAGAATGCCGAGCAGATCACCGGCATCGGCCGCGGCATCGCTTTCCAGCTTGTCGAGCATTTCGGCCTCATCAACCGTCGCGACATCGCCGACGAGATGAAGTCGCTCGACCAGGAAGGCCGCGCGGCGCTTCGCCGTCTCGGAGTGCGCTTCGGCGCCTACCATGTCTTCGTGCCGGCGCTGATCAAACCGGCGCCGGCCGGGCTGATAACGCTGCTGTGGGCGCTGAGAAACGACGGCAAGGACAAGCCCGGCTTCGGCGATGTCGTTCACGCACTGGCCTCCGGCCGCACCTCGGTGGTCATCGATCCGACCTTCGACAAGACCTTCTACAAGCTTGCCGGCTACCGCAATCTTGGCCGGCGTGCTGTACGCGTCGATATTCTCGAACGGCTGGCCGACCTGATCCGGCCGGCGACCAACTGGAAGCCGGGCCTCGGGCCTCGCCCCGACGGCGCCTATGACGGCCAGTCCTTCATGGTGACGCCGCCGATGATGTCGATTCTCGGCGCCACCGCCGACGACATGGAAGAAATCCTGAAGGGACTCGGCTATCGCGCCGATGCCAAACCGGCGGCCGAGGTCAAGGCGCGGCTCGAAGCACAGGACAATGCCGCGCGTGAAGCTGCCGCTGCAAAGCAGGCGGCGGAAGAGACTGCGCGCGTCGAGCAGGCGAGGATGGCGGAAGCATCTGCCGCGGCAGAGCCGCCGGCGGAGGCTTCGGAACCTGTGTCGGATGCGGCTCCTGTTGCGGAGGCGGCGGCCGAAGCTGTGACCGAAGCGACGGCAGAGCCTGTCGCCGAAGCTCCAGCCCCTGAAGCTGCGGCAGAAGTCACGCAAGAGACCCGGCCCGCCGCGGAGGCGACTGCTGAAGCGCCTGCGGAACCAGCGGCCGAGCCAACGGCGGAACCTGGGGCGGAAACTGAGGCTGCGGCACCGGCAGAGCCGCCGGTTCTCGAAACTACGGAAGCATCGCCGGCCGAACCTGCAGCAACGACGGAAGCTGTCTCCGGCGAAGCTGCTCCAGAAGCCGAGGAGCCAAAACCTGTCCTGTTATGGCGGCAGGGTCGTTTCGACCAGCGCCCGCGTCATCGCCAGCATGACAACCGCCCCCGGGACAATCATCGGGACCATCGCGCGCGCAGTGGTCAAGCTGCGCCGGACAGCCGCAGCGATGCGCCGGTAGATGCCGGCGGGCAAGCGACGCCGGGCGACCGGCCCGCCCGTCAGGGGCGCCACGACCAGCGCGACGGCGCCGGCAAGCCGCGCTTCGATCGCAGCAAGTTCAAGCCCAGGCCGCAAGGCGAGGCGGCAGAGCAGCGCGCCGGCAAGCCGCAAGGTGAACGCCCGGACCGGCGCGAAAACCGGCCCGACTGGAAGGCTGGCCGGCAGGACGGCAAAGGCGGCGCCCAAGGCGCAAAACCCGCCTTCCAGCCAAAGCCGCGTGAGGAACGCCCGGTCCGCTTCGACCCGGACTCGCCGTTCGCCAAGCTCGCCGCGTTGCGCGACCAGCTGAAGAAGTAAGCTGCTCGTCCAATGGTCACTGATGCCCGCCAGCGCATCGACAAGTGGCTGTTCTTCTCGCGCGCGGTAAAATCGCGCACGCTGGCAGCCAAGCTGGTCGTCGCCGGACGCGTCCGCATCAATCGCGACAAAGCAGCGCAGGCCTCCGACACGGTCCGGCCGGGCGACGTTTTGACCATCACGCTGGAGCGGCGGATCTTCGTCTGGAAAGTCCTTGGCACCGGCGTACGGCGTGGCCCGGCCGAAGAGGCCCGCCTGCTCTACGAGGACATGTCGCCGCCCCCAGCGCCCAAGGGCGAGGCGCTTCCGGATGCGGTGCCGCCGTTGCGCGAGGCCGGCAGTGGTCGCCCGACGAAGAAGGAACGCCGCCAGACCGACCACCTGCTCGGCGACGATTGAGCAAGGTCGAACGCCCGCTTTGCCGGCCTTCCGGAATTCCATTCCGGAAACCGCGGCACCGCTGACAGGGGCCGCCCTTGCCACCAGCGGACAAAGGCGTTACCTCACCAAAAAAGCCCAACAAAATGGGACGTCCCGGAGCCGACCAATGACCTATGTCGTGACCGACAATTGCATAAAATGCAAATACATGGACTGCATCGAGGTCTGTCCGGTCGACTGCTTCTACGAAGGTGAGAACATGCTCGTCATCCACCCGGACGAGTGCATCGATTGCGGCGTCTGCGAACCGGAATGCCCGGCCGACGCAATCAAGCCCGACACCGAGTCGGGTCTCGACAAATGGCTGCAGATCAACACCGAATATGCCGAGAAATGGCCCAACATCACCGCCAAGAAGGAGCCGCCGGCCGACGCTAAAAATTTCGATGGCGAAACTGGCAAGTTCGAGAAATATTTCTCCCCGGAGCCCGGCGAAGGCGACTGACGAGCCTGCCGGCTGCGGTGGCCTGACGCCGCGTAACAGACGTGATACATTAACTGCCTTGACAGGCGGCGACGGCGCGCGGCCTTCGCGCGTGCAGCAAAACCTTGATTCTTCCGACTTTTTGTGCTATATGAGCCAAACATGCCGGTGACACAACGTCGATTTATGGCGCAAACGCCCCAAATCACTGAAAGGTGAATTTCTCAATCCGGACCAGAGCGATCTGGGGCAGGCGGTCGCAATGTTGCGATTTGCCGGTCCTGGCCTTTCCGGTGAGTCATCGTTGTGTGGCTAAGGACCGGTCACCCCGGTCGCACGAGTTCGGGCCGGCACGATGCCGGTACCACAACAAGGAGTTCAGGGCGTAATGGCAACGATCACCCCGCAGAAGAAGTCCACCGCAGCGCGCCACGGTTTCAAGACCGGCGAATACATCGTTTACCCGGCGCATGGTGTCGGCCAGATCGTCTCGATTGATGAGCAGGAAGTCGCGGGCCACAAGCTGGAGCTGTTCGTCATCGACTTCCAGAAGGACAAGATGCGCCTCAAGGTGCCGGTCGCCAAGGCGACCTCGATCGGCATGCGCAAGCTGTCGGAAGAGGATTATGTCGAGCGCGCGCTGAAGGTCGTGCAGGGCCGCGCCCGCGTCAAGCGCACCATGTGGTCACGCCGTGCCCAGGAATATGACGCCAAGATCAACTCCGGCGATCTGATCTCGATCTCGGAAGTGGTGCGCGACCTTTACCGCGCCGATAACCAGCCGGAGCAGTCCTATTCCGAGCGCCAGCTCTACGAGGCGGCCCTCGACCGCATGGCCCGCGAGATCGCGGCCGTCAACCGCATGTCGGAGACCGAAGCGGTCCGCCTCATCGAGGTGAACCTCAACAAGGGCCCGAAGCGCGGCGCTAAGGCCGACAACGAGGAAGCCGAGCAGGAAGAAGCCGCCTGAGTTTTTTTGCTTTCGAATCCAGAAAAACCCGGCCTCGCGCCGGGTTTTTTGTTTTGGCTGACCGGCGACGGGCATATCTAACCTTCGCCGCCCTCCCTTTCCGCCTCGTGCTTCAGCGTGGCGATGAACCGCTTGGTCCGCTGGCGCTCCGGGTTGCTGAACAGCACCGCGGCCGGGCCTTGTTCGACGATGTTGCCGGCATCGAGGAACACCACTTCCCGCGCGATCTTCGAGGCGAGCCGCAGATCATGCGTCGCCATCACCATGGTCGTGCCCTCGCTGGCGAGCTTGCCGAGCACGTCGACCACCTCCTGCGCCAGTTCCGGATCGAGTGCAGAGGTCGGCTCGTCGCAGAGCAGGACTTTCGGCGAAGGCGCCAGCGCCCGGGCAATCGCCACGCGCTGCTGCTGGCCACCTGACAGCGTCGCCGGCCAGGCATCGGCCTTGTGCGCCATGCCGACCTTTTCGAGCAGGGCCAGCGCCCGTTCGCGCGCCCTCTCCTTGGGCCATTTCAGCACCGTCACCAGCCCCTCCATGATGTTCTCGATCGCGGTGCGATGCGGAAACAGCTGGAAATTCTGGAACACCATGCCGGTCTGCAGCCGCAGCCGCTGGATATCCCTGGTCGAGATCCTGCCGCCGGGGCGGAATTCGAGTGCATCGTCGCCGATCCGTACCGTGCCTGAAGTCGGGAGCTCGAGCAGGTTGATGCAGCGCAAAAGCGTGCTCTTCCCTCCGCCCGACGGTCCGACAAGCGCCGTAACGCTGCCTTCCTCGATGGTGACGGTCACGCCCTTCAGCACAAGATTGTCGCCGAAACGCTTTTCGATGTTGGTGAGGCCGATCATGCGCGCGCCTCCAGGAAGCCACCATAACGGTTGAGCCGCGTTTCCAGCCGCGCCTGCAAGGCCGACAGCACGGAGCTCATGATCAGATAGAGGGCCGCTGCCTCGACATAGAGGATCAGCGGCTCATAGGTGGTGGCGACGATGCGCTGCGCTGCCTGGAACATCTCCGGCACGGTGATGGCGGCGGCGAGCGAAGTGTCCTTGACCAGCGAGATGAAGGTGTTGGACAGCGGCGGCACGGCGACGCGCCCCGCCTGTGGAAGAATGGTGCGCCGCATTGCCTGGGCCCAGGTCATGCCGATCGAATAGGCCGCTTCCCACTGACCCTTCGGCACCGAACCGATGACGGCGCGGATGATTTCCGACGAATAAGCACCGATGTTCAAGGTGAAGCCGATCAGTGCTGCCGGAAAGGCGTCGAGCAGGATGCCGACCGATGGCAGGCCGTAGAAGATAAGGAACAGTTGCACGAGAAGCGGCGTGCCGCGGAATATCCAGACGTAGAAGCGGACCACGGCGACCAGCGGTTTGGGACCGAACAGCCGGACAAGCGCCACAACCAGGCCTAGTACAAGACCGAATGCAAACGACAGCAGCGTCAGCGGCACGGTGAAGATCAGTGCAGCCCATAGCAGCGTAGGCAGGGATTCCAGCATCAATTGCAGCCAGTGCGGCACGAAGGCTCCTCCTTGCCAGATTGCCGTCGCTCATATCACGCGAAAGCGGCGGGCCGTCAAAAGACAGCTCGCCGCGATATGAACGACGCGGGCCGGCGTTCGGCCCACACGAGAAAGCCGTTTTACTTCGAAACGTCCTGGCCGAAATAGGTGTCGGCGATTTTCTTGTAGGTGCCGTCGGCCTTGATGTCGGCCAGCGCCTTATTGATGGCGGCCACCAGTTCCGGATCGCCCTTGCGCACGATGACGCCGGAATAGTCGGCGTTTTCTTCCTGGGCGGCAATCTTCACATTGGCGTCGGGCTTGTGCTTCGTGAAGTCGAGGAAGGACAGGCTGTCGTTGATGGTGGCGTCGGCGCGGCCGGTAAGAAGCAGCTGGATCGACTGGTCGAAGCCGTCGGTGCCGACGAGCTCGGCGCCATTGGTTTCAGCCAGCTTGCCGAAATTCGAGGTCAGCGATTGCGCCGCCTTCTTGCCCTTGAGATCGGCGAAACCCTTGATGTCGGTGTTGTCGCCGCGCACGATCAGCACCGCCTTGGAGGCGATGTAGGGATCGGAGAAAGCATATTTGGCCTTGCGCGCCTCGGTGATGCCGACCTCGTTGATGACGGCATCGTAGCGGTTGGCATCGAGACCGGCGATCAGCCCGTCCCATTTGCCTTCGAGGAACTGGGCTTTGACGCCGAGGCGCTCGGCGATGGCCCGCGCGATCTCGACGTCGAAGCCGACCAGCGCGCCGGAAGCATCATGATAGGTGAAGGGCGCATAGGTTCCTTCTGTGCCGACCTTGAAGACGCCGGACTGCTTGATCTGGTCGAGATTGGCGCCGGCGTGACCGGCGGCGATGGCCAGAACCTGCAGCGTTCCGGCGATGATGAGCGATTTGAGCCATTTCATTTTTCTGTGATCCGTCCTTGGCCGGTGTCCGGCGTCATTGCGAGTGCCGGAAAATGACAGATGCGCGATGCCAGAATAAGAAACTGAATTTCAAAAATCCCGCACCCTTGAAATCCAATTCTCAACCAGCATCTTCCGGCGCCATCCGGCTGAGTCAAGGCCGGTGGCGAATCGCCTGGAACAGCGCAATCGACATGACAGTCCGGGGGAACATTCCCCCGCATGGCACGTTCTTCGCTGTTGTAGGGCGCGGCGCCGCCATTTCAACCATCGGCGCCAACTCACGATTCGATCGCACCGCAACGCCTGAAGCAGGAGCGCGGCATGATGGAAGACAGTGCAGGACGGACCATGGTTCGCGCGGCGATGAAAGCCCCTTATCTGGAACGTGACGAAGAGCATCTCCTGGCGCTGCGCTGGAAGGAAAACAATGACCAGCACGCGCTGCACCGCATCACCGTCGCGCATATGCGGCTGGTCATTTCCATGGCGTCGCGGTTTCGCCACTACGGCCTTCCGCTGGGCGACCTGATCCAGGAAGGCCATGTCGGGCTGCTGGAGGCCGCGGCCCGTTTCGAACCCGAGCGCGAGGTGCGGTTCTCGACCTACGCGACTTGGTGGATTCGCGCCTCGATGCAGGACTATATCCTGCGCAACTGGTCGATCGTGCGCGGCGGCACCAGCTCGGCGCAAAAGGCGCTGTTCTTTAACCTGCGGCGTCTGCGCGCCCGCCTGGCAAACGGCGCCGAGCAGACGTCGAATGCCACGCTCTACCGCGAAGTGTCGGCGGCTCTCGGGGTATCGGAGGCCGATGTGGCGATGATGGATTCCCGCCTTTCGGCGCCGGACAGCTCGCTCAACACGCCGCTAGCCGACGATGCGGGCGCAACCGAGCGGATGGAGTTCCTGGTTTCGGATGACCCGCTGCCCGATGAGGTCGTCGGCGATACGATCGACGTCGAACGCCGCTCGGTGTGGCTGAAGACGGCACTCGGCGCTCTCAATGCGCGCGAGCTCAGGATTATCGAGGAACGCCGGCTGAGCGACGAGGGCGCGACGCTCGAAGCGCTCGGCGAGACGCTCGGCATCTCCAAGGAACGTGTCCGGCAGATCGAGGCGCGCGCCATGGAAAAGCTCAAGGCGGCGCTGGTAAAGCAGAATCCGGAATTTCTCGCAGCCTGAATCGCGTCGCCTGCTATTTGTCGGTGACGATCTTCACCTTGTCGCCGGCCGAAACCGCGGCACCCGGCGACAGCGCGTTGAGCACCCTGAACAAATCCAGCTTGCGGTCGACGCCGACCATCTGTGCGGCCAGGGAGCCCATCGTCTGGCCGGGCTGCACCGTGACGATGCGGATACGCAGTGGCTTCAGTGCTGCCTTCTCGGCAGCACTCAGGATGCGGAACGAGCCGCTGACCGAGCGCGCCACCGTGCTCAGCGAGGTGCTGGCCGACGGCGCAGCAGTCAGCAAGCGGTAGACCTGGCCGCCGGCGCGGATCACCGCAATGTCGAATTGCCAGCCATCGGCGCCGGCATGCGCGGTTGCCGCTTCGTTGCCGTTGATCGTCTCCTGGCGCACGCTGCTGTCGTCGAGGCCGGCAACCCAGCCGCTGCGGATGTAGTCGGTCAGCGAGCGGTCCTTGTCGATCGAAACGCCATCGAAGCGGATTGCCATGTCGCCCGGGCCTGTGGCCGTCACCGCCGCCGCCGAATTGTCGATGACGAAACCGTTGGGCACCGAGAACGACACACCGAGGCCAGGGTGCAGGAAGGTTTCGCCGCGCACGTAGCCTTCCTCCGGCGTGTCGCCGTAAAGCAGCCCGTCTACGCCGGCAAGAAATGAATCGCGGTCGCGCGACCCGACACCAGGCGCGCCGAACTGGCGGGCGTGGCGCTGCGCGAGATCGATACGCTGCGGCGTGTTGGGGTGCGTCGCCAGGAAGTCGAGGCTTGCGTCGGTGGCGCCGCTGATTGAGCGGAAATCGGTATAGGCCGACATCGACTGCAGGAAGCGGCCGGCGGCGTAGGGGTCGAAACCGGCTTCGCCGATCGACTTGATGCCGATGGCATCGGCCTCCAGCTCCTGATTGCGCGAGAACTGGGCCAGCCTCAGCTTGCCGCGGATCAGCGCCGCCTTGGCCGTCGGGTTGTCGCCGAGCACGTCCGAAACGACCTTGGTCGCCAACCCCTCTTCGGCTTCCAGCTGCTGGCGCTGCAGGCCGTGGTTGGCCGTAACGTGGCCCATCTCATGCGCGATGACGGCGGCAAGCTCGGCGGAATCGTTGGCCAGCGCCAGCAGCCCGCGGGTGATGTAGAGATAGCCGCCCGGCAGCGCGAAGGCATTGACGTTGGGCGAGTTGAGGATGGTGATGCGGTAGGTCTGGGTTGGGTTGGCCGACACCACGGTCAGTCTGCCGACGATCTTGGCCACCATGCGCTCGAGCTTGGGGTCGGAATACTCGCCGCCATAGGTGGCGAGGATGCGCGGGTGCTGCGCCTTCGCCAGTTGAGCGAGCTTGCCGTTGGCGGCGACATTGTCGACCGTGATCGGCTTGTCTGAGGGCTGAAAGCCTGATTCCTGCACGTCGGGAGGCGTGAACATCTGGCAGCTTGCCAGCGCCACGGCAAGACCGGCCAGCGCCAGAAAGCGCGCCAGCGGTTTCACCCTCCGATTGTCGATGCCGGTCGGCAGATCGGCTTCCTTTCAAGTCCTGGCACGTGACCGCGAAAATCGGGCGCGATTTCCGGAAAGCATCACGCGCAAATCAAGTGCTACGGCGTCCTTCGTGCGTCCGACAGATACGAGGCAGCAAGGGCAAATCACGGTCTAGGCCGGACCAGCTCCTGGCGGACCTAGCCACACTACCTCGACCATGGCAAGCAAGCGCCGCTTCGCCTTCCGCCGGTTTGACCATAAATTATGTCCGCTTCCGGGCAACATCTCGTGATCCAGCCGCAAACGGACCCGAGCCGATATAGCGTCGGAATGCCTCCGGTCCAGCCCCGACGAAAAAATCGGCCGCGGTGCCGGTCGCGGCAACCGTGCCACCATCCAGGAAAACCATATTTTGGCCGATACGGCGCGCATCGTCCGGCTGGTGCGTGACGAATAACACCGTCATGCGCTGCTCCGAATGGACGTCGGCCACCAGGTCGAGCATGTCGTCGCGCAGTGCCGGTCCGAGCGAAGCGAACGGCTCGTCGAGCAACAGCACCGGCCGGTCGCGCACCAGGACCCGGGCGAGCGCGACGCGCTGCCGCTCGCCGCCGGAGAGTTCGCGCGGCAGCCGGCTTTCCTTGCCGGCAAGGCCGACGCGCTTCAGCGCTGCGGCGATTGCGGCGCGGTCAGCCTCGCTCAGCCTGAGCGAAGGCGAGCGGCCGAGCCCGACATTCTGCTCGAGGGACAGATGGGCAAACAGGTTGTTTTCCTGGAACACCATCGATACCGGCCGCGCTGATGGCGGCGCAGTGCTGACGTCGGCGCCGCCGATCAGCACGCGGCCCGACCGCGGCGTCTCGAAGCCGGCCACCAGATTGAGCAGCGTCGACTTTCCCGAACCGCTCGGCCCCATGATGGCGGTGATTTCCGACGCCGGGAAATCGACATCGAATATAAGCGGCGTTTCACCATAGCTGAACGAGACATTATCGAGCCGCACGGCCGCGCCTTTTTCCACCGAAATGGACCGTTCCGGGCTGATCGGCATCATGATTTCTCCCTCCTTCCCAGCCAGTCCGCGGCCAACACCAGCGCCAGGCAGACAAGGCCGAGCAGCAGCGCCAGGCCGGCGGCATCCTCGGTGCGGTAACTGCCCATGCGCGCCAGCAGCAGATAGGGCAAGGTCTGCACGGAATCGCTGCCGAACAGCGCAATGACGCCGAGATCGCCGAGCGACAGCGCCATGGCGAACGCGAAGCCGGTGGCGAGCGGCCGCCGCAGCGACGGCCAGTCGACCAGCCGCAACCGGTTCCAGCCCGAGATGCCAAGCTGTGCGCAGAGCCGTTCGTGGCGTTCGCTCGCCGCGTCATAGGCAGGGCGGATGGCGCGGATGGCGAACGGCATCGCCATCACTGCATTGACCGCAACGACCATGACAGGGGCGATCGCAAAGACATCGCCGACGGTGCGCAGGAGCAAGAACCAGCCGGCACCGATGACGATGGGCGGCACCACCAGGACGAACCCCGCACCGGTGTCGGCCAGGTGTTCGAGCAGCGTCCTCCTGCCGCTCCGCCGGGTGAGCGCCAGCGCCCGGCGCGCCATCACCAGCGACAGCGACAACGCCACAGAGAGCAGCGCCGATAGGAGGGAGAGCACGGCACTGGTCGCCGTCGCTTGCCGCACCGCGCTCTCGCCGGCCAGGCGGCCGAGATCGGCGCCAAGCCCGGCTGCCAGCGTGGCCGCCATCGGCCCGGCGACAAACAGCAGTGCGAGCCCGATCGCCAGCGCGTTCAGCACGGTCTCGGCCGCACCGGCTGAAAAATACCGGCGCGGCGCCACCGGCAGATTGGCGTCGCCGGTCATATTGGCGCCAAGCCGCGTCAGTGCCAGCACGACGACGAAGGTCAGGGCAATCTGCAGCAGGGTCAGCGTCACCGCCCGCGCCGGGTCGAAGTCGAAACGCAGCGCCTGGTAGATGGCAACCTCGAGCGTCGTCGCGCGCGGCCCGCCGCCGAGCGTAAGCACGATGGTGAAGGAGGTGATGCACAGCATGAAAACGAGCCCGGCAACGCCCGGCAAGGCCGCACGCAGCGGCGGCCATTCGATCAGCCGGAAGGCCGGCGCAGCACCCATGCCAAGCTGGCTCGCCAGCCGCCATTGGTTAGCCGGCACGGTCTGCAACGCCTCCAGGAACAGCCGCGTCGCCAGCGGCAGGTTGAAGAAGACATGGGCAACGAGTATGCCCGACAGGCCATAGATGCCGGGCCAGCTCTGGCCGCCTAGCGCGCCCAGCGTGCCGGCAAAATAGCCGGCGCGGCCATAGAGCGCCAAGACACCGAGTGCGGCAACAATGGCCGGCAGCGCCAGTGGCACGGCGAAAAGCTGGAGGATGAAGCCTCGCCCGAAAAAACGCGGATGCCGCGACAGGGCGCGCGCGACGAACAGCGCCGGTGCAACGGAGAGCAGGGTCGACAGCAGAGCCTGCCAGAGCGTGAAACGGACGACGCGCAAGAGATAGGAATCGAAAGCGGAGGCGGCGCCGGACAGGTCGCGTGTGGCTTCGACGACGAGCCCGGCGAATGCACCGCCGATCAGCAGCGCGATGGCGGCGAGCGCGACGATGCCGGCAGTGACGCGGGGATCGGCCGGATGACGCGTACGCATGTCGTGCTACCCGACACTACGACAGGTGTTGATCGAAGGAAATACCTGGCAAAGGCCGAGCCCACCCCTCTCTGGCCTGCCGGACATCTCCCCCTCAAGGGGGGAGATTGCGCACTCAGCCGCCTTCGCCAATCTCACAAGTGGCAGGACGAGGAGAGGCGACAAAGCTGCCGATCTCCCCCTTGAGGGCAGGGCTATCGCATTTGGATTCTTACGAAGTTGGACCCCCACCCTAACCCTCCCCACAAGGGGGAGGGAACGCTGCCGCATGCCCTTACTTCCCTTTTTGGCGCCGAAAGGCAGACAATTTGCCGAGGTCAGTGCCAACGGAAGTCTCCCTCCCCCTTGTGGGGAGGGGTTAGGGGTGGGGGTACGTCGTAGAGCGAAAGCCTCGGCGTTCCATCTGCGATAGCCGTGCCCTTGAGGGGGAGATGGCCGGCAGGCCAGAGGGGGGTGGCTTGGCGCAAACATCCGACGAGGCTTGAGCCCTACCTGCTCATCGCCGCAAGCCACTCATCGACCCAGGCCTTGCGGTTGGCCGCGACGTCTTCCGGGCTGAACAGCAAGGTCTTGGTCGGCTTGACCAGCTTGTCGAACGCCGGGTTGAGCGGCTTGTCGGTTTTGCCGGCCGGGAACATCCAGTTGGTTTCGGGAATGACATCCTGGAATTTCGGTCCGGTCATGAAGGCAATGAACTTTTCCGCCAGCGGGTTCTTCGCGCCCTTGGTGGTGATCCCCGCAACCTCGATCTGCAGATATTCGCCCTCCTCGAAGGACGCCGCCTGGTAGCGCTCGGTGTTTTCGGCGACCATGTGGTAGGCCGGCGAGGTCGTGTAGGACAGCACCATCGGCGCCTCGCCCTTGGTGAACAGGCCGTAGGCCTCGCTCCAGCCCGGCGTTACCGTCAGCACCTTCGCCTTGAGTTTGGCCCAGGCTTCCGGCGCCTTGTCGCCATAGACCGACTTGACCCACAGCAGCAGGCCAAGGCCCGGCGTCGAGGTGCGCGGATCCTGGATGACGATCTTCTCTCCGGCATCGCCCTCGACCAATTCCCTGAGGCTCTTCGGCGGGCTCTTCAGTTTTTCGGTGTCGTAGACGACGGCGAAATAGCCATAGTCGAACGGCACGAAAATATCGTCGCTCCAGCCGCCCGGTACATTGACGCCCGAGACGGCGCCGTGCGGCGAAAACAGGCCGGTTGCCTTGGCGTCGGCGGTTAAGTTGGTATCGAGGCCAAGTACGATATCGGCCTTGGTCGCGGCGCCTTCCAGCTTCACACGGTTGAGCAGCGCCACGCCGTCGGCGACCGAGACGAATTCGACGACGCAACTGCATTCGGCCTCGAAGGCCTTCTTCACTGCCGGTCCCGGACCCCAATCGGCGGTGAAGCTTTCATAGGTATAGACCGTCAGTCTATCCTGTGCCGATGCCTGCCCTGGCAGGGCGAGCGCGGATGCCGCAAGCAGGACAATTGAGACAAGAGAGTGGAAAAAACTGCGCATCGGCGCCTCCTTCGTTCGCGTTGAAAGGAATTGAGGCGTCGGGCTGTCCGAAACGTCTAATCCCTCCGCCGGTACAAACCGGATCAGGTTCAGCGGGTTGGCAGTCTTGCCTCTCAGCCGGTCCGCGAAGATCGCGTCCGGCACCCCGTTAGAGCGTTGCGACACATAGGCCCGGCCGAAGTGCTGCGCAAGCGGAAGTTTGCCGGACATCCAAAGCCCAGCCTTCCGTTTCGTCTGCCGTTTCATCTTCCGTTTCCGGGGCAGGGCTGGTAAGGGCCACGAGATATGAGCACATTCACCATCCTGCTTGGCGGCGATCTCATCCGCACGCCGCTGCTCGACCGCCAGGTCGAAGGCTCGCGCGTCATCGCCGCCGACGCCGGCATCGGTCATGCCCGCATGCTGGGCCTGAGGCCGGAACTCTGGGTCGGCGATTTCGATTCGGTGCCTGCCGAGTTGCCGGAGGATCTGGCCGCCGTGCCACGGCAGGTGTTTCCTGCCGAAAAAGACAAGACCGACGGTGAACTCGCTATCGCCGCCGCGCTCGAACGCGGTGCGACAAGCCTTGTGCTCGCAGGCGCCTTCGGCGGCAAACGCACCGACCACATCTTCCTGCATCTGGCGCTGAGCGTCCGGCTGGCGGAAGGCGGAACGGAAGTGCTTTTGACCAGCGGCGCACAGGAAGGCATTCCTTTGCTGCCTGGAAAGACTGGCTTCGACTATGCCGACGGCACGCTGTTTTCGGTGCTCGGCTTTTCGGATCTCGCCGGCCTGACAGTCACCGGCGCCAAATGGCCGCTCGACCATGTCGAGGTTGCGTTCGGCTCGTCGCTGACCATTTCCAACGAGGTCAAGGGCCGGCTGGAAATCGCGCTGGCCAGCGGCCGCGCGCTGCTGCTCGCGCATCCCTACCCTCTTCCGGAAAGCTGAGCCCAGAAAGCTGATATGGCGCCGCCACTTCTCAATCTCGACGGGATAAAGCTGACCTTTGGCGGCACGCCGTTGCTCGACGGTGCCGCCTTGACGGCCTCGGCTGGCGACAAGATTGCCCTGGTCGGCCGCAACGGCTCTGGCAAGTCGACGCTCCTCAAGATCGCCGCCGGGCTGATCGAACCGCAGGATGGCGAAGTCTTCCGCCAGCCCTCGGCAACCGTGCGCTACTTGCCGCAAATGCCCGACATGGACGGTTTTGCGACCGTCCGCGCCTATGTCGAGGCGGGGCTCGGGCCCGCCGACGATCCCTACCGCGCCACCTATCTGATGGAGCATCTCGGCCTGACCGGCGAGGAACGGCCGAACGACCTTTCCGGCGGCGAGGCGCGGCGCGCCGCCCTCGCCCGCGTCATGGCGCCGGAGCCCGACATTCTCCTCCTCGATGAGCCGACCAATCATCTTGACCTTTCGGTCATCGAATGGCTGGAGGAGGAGCTTGCCCGCACCTCCTCGGCACTGGTCGTCATCTCGCATGACCGCCGTTTTCTCGAGCGCGTGTCACGCGCCACAATCTGGCTCGACCGCGGCCAGACCCGCCGTCTCGACAAGGGCTTTGGCTATTTCGAGGAATGGCGCGACACGGTGCTGGAGGAGGAAGAGCGCGAGCAGCACAAGCTCGGTCGCCAGATCGTGCGCGAGGAGCACTGGCTGCGCTATGGCGTGACAGCGCGGCGCAAGCGCAACATGCGCCGGCTCGGTGAGTTGCAGACCATGCGCCAGCGCTTTCGTGGTCATCGCGGCGCCGAGGGTGCGGCGACGATGACAGCCAGCGACGCCGCCGAATCCGGTAAGCTGGTGATCGAAGCCAAGAACATCGAGAAGACCTTTGGCGATCTGACCGTGGTCAAGGGATTCTCGACCCGAATCCAGCGCGGCGATCGCGTCGGTCTGGTCGGGCCGAACGGCGCCGGCAAGACGACGCTGTTGAAGATGCTGACCGGCGAATTGAAGCCGGACGCGGGCACGGTGCGGCTCGGCACAAATCTGGAGATCGCCACGCTCGACCAGAAGCGCGAAGCCGTCGACCCGCAGGAGACATTGGCGCAGTATCTCACCGACGGGCGCGGCGAGAACCTCGTCATAAATGGCGAGCAGCGCCACGTCGTCTCTTACATGAAAGACTTCCTGTTCAAGCCGGAACAGGCGCGCACGCCGGTGCGCGAGCTTTCGGGCGGCGAGCGGGCGCGGCTGATCCTCGCCCGCGTTTTGGCGCGGCCGGCAAACCTGCTTGTGCTCGACGAGCCGACCAACGACCTCGACATGGAGACGCTGGAGCTGCTGCAGGAATTGGTCGCCGGCTTTGCCGGCACGGTGATCCTGGTCAGCCACGATCGCGATTTCCTCGATCGCACCGTGACCAGCATCATCGCGCCGGATGGTGACGGCCGCTGGATCGAATATGCCGGCGGCTATTCCGACATGCTGGCGCAGCGCGGCGGCACCAGGCTGGACGACCGCAAGGCGCGACCAAAGGCCGAGACGGGCGACGCGACGGCGGCAAGCAGGAACGAAGCGGCCGCACCGAAGGGCCCGGCCAAGAAACTGTCGTTCAAGCAGAAATTCGCGCTGGAAACCTTACCCAAGAAGATCGAGGCGGTGTCGGCCTCGATCTCGCGGCTGGAGAACAACATCGCCGATCCGGCCTATTACGAGCGCGATCCGGCCTCGTTCCAGAAGACGATTGCCGCGCTCGACAAGGAGCGCGTCACACTGGCAGCGCTCGAGGAGGAATGGCTGGAACTGGAAATGCTGCGCGAGGAGATGGAGGGGTAATTCGCGAGTTCAAGCACCTTGTCATTGCGACTAGAGAGGAATGCGCATATGTTATGCGCATACTGTGGAGGTGATCATGCGCAAGATAGCTGTGAATGCGGTTCGCCAGCCGGCAAATCTGTCGATCGACTCAAAGCTCATGAAGGAAGCCAAGGGGCTCGATGTGAATGTCTCGCGCGCCGCTGAAGCCGGCATCGCCGAGGCCGTGGCCGCCGAAAAGACGCGGCTGTGGAAGCTTGAGAACCGCGCGACGATAGATGCGTGGAACGAATATGTCGAAAAACACGGTATTCCGCTGGCAGAACATCGGCAATTCTGATGGCGCGCTACGACGTCTTCGCGGGTAGCATCGAAGGCGGCTATCTCCTCGACGTCCAGGCCGATCTGCTAGACCATTTCAAGACCCGGGTGGTCGTCCCGCTTCTGCCGGCTGCGATGGCGCCATCACCAATGCGAAAGCTCCATCCGATTTTCGAGATCAATGGTCGGAAATTGGTCATGGCCACCCATTTGATCGCCACGGTTGCGGCGACGGAACTGGGCGAGAGCCGACTGAATCTGACGAGGCATCACGACGAGATCGTGGCCGCGCTCGATATGCTGTTCCAGGGCTTCTGAGCCAGAGAGGCGTTGGGCTGGTGAGCCGACCTCACCCCGCCGTCTTTGTCTGCCAGGCCTTTAGCGCCTCGTCAAACACCTTCTCGCCGGGAATGCCCTTTTCCATGGTGAGCAGCGCCCGCCGCCCGGTCTTGTAGACGACCGGCACGTCGATCCAGTCCTGACCTCTGAGCAAGGTCAGATTGGCGTCTTCATCCGCCTTGGTATCGTTGAGCGCAACCAGGAAGAAACCGTCGGCGATCTTGGCCGGGATGCCGATCAGCGGGCTTCCGGCATCTTGCTCGGAGCCCTTCATGGCGACACGCAGGATGTTGTCGACGCCGCCGCCCTCGAAGCCGTCAGGCGTCAGGAAGATCATCTCGATAATATGGCTGGCCGGCAGCGTCTGGTCGGTGTTGCGACGGATCGTCATGCGCAACTGGATATCCTTGCCTGGAATGGTCGCCTCGGCGCGGATCGCCGGCTCGGGCGGCAGGTCGCCGCCGGGCGATTCCTGCACCAGCGACCAGACGATGTTGCCGGGCTCGGCCGAGCCTTGAGCGGTGCTGGTGCGCTCCTCGTAGAAGATCGCCTTCTGGCCGACGGCCAACGTGGCTTGCGGCGGAACTGCCGTTGGTGCCGCTGCCGGTGCTGGCGGCGGGGCGGCCGCTGCAGGCGCTGCTGCCCCGTTGGCGGGCGGCGTTGCGGGAGTTGGTGCAGCGGACCCATCGACTGCTGGAGCATTGGCCGTGGCTTGCGTGTCGGCGGGTGCGGCCGGAGCCGGCGCGGCCGGTGCCGGGGTGGTCGGCGCTTGTGCGGCCGATGGCGGCGTGGTCAGTGCGGCGACGGATTCGCCTTCGCCGATGCCCGCCTGCCCGGCCGCGGGGCCGGGATCGACTTCGTGCCCCTCGGGCGTCAGGCGCTGCGTGAACTTCGCGCCCTCGCCGGCATCCGTCGGAGGCGCGGCGGCCGGTACGGCCGCATCGGCCACCGGCTTGGCCGGGGCTGGTTTTACCAGCGGTTCGGTGGCGACGGCTGTGGTCGAGTCGAGGCCGAGCATGCTGCCGAACGCATCCTTGTTCAGCCAGATGCCATAGCCACCACCGGCAATGACGAGCAAGGCAATGGCGGCGGCGATCACACCGCCATAGCTGCGCCTGCGCTCGGCAGGATAGAGCCGCTGGAACCTGTCCTCCGCGGGGCCGCCGTCGTTGGAAAAGTCGTCGCCCGGAAAAACGCCGTCTTGGCCGTCAGCCGTCGGAAGATCCATATCGGACGGCGGCGGACCAGCGCGCTCCTGAGAAAGAGCGACGGGCTGCGGCTTTTGCCAGTTCGGCGCCGCCTTGGCGGGCGTGGGCTGCCAGGCCGGCCCAGTCTTTGCTGGCTCCGTCTTTGCCGGCTCGGTCTTGGCCGGCTGCCATGCCGGCTCCGTCTTTGCTGGCTGTCGGATATGGCTGGACTGGTTCTTGTTGCGGTCGATGGAGGAGAAGATGTCCTCCAGTTCCGCCAGCGGGTCGGGTGGCGGCGCAGGCTTGGCATAGTCCCGCTCGACTTTGGCGATGGCGTCTTCCAGTGCACGCATCTGCCGGTCGACATCGGAAGGCGTCATGGTGGCCTTCTCTGCGAGTTGTTTCGCGATTGACGAACGGGCCCTGTCATAGACCCTGGCGCGCACTTCCGCCGACGGCTCACCGAGTTTATCGAGCGCCTTTTTCAGAATAGGAACAAAATCTACCATACGTCAGTCGACCTGCATTTGTTTCTGGGCCGGCCCCCGCAAATCAGCCGCAATGCCCGGAAAGGCTGAGAAACTAGTCTTGAAACGGATCGGTCACAAGTATCGTGTCGTCCCGTTCAGGGCTGGTGGAAAGGAGTGCGACCGGCGCGCCGATCAGCTCCTCGATGTAGCGGACGTACTTCACCGCCTGGGCCGGCAGGTCGTTCCAGCTGCGTGCGCCGGCAGTGGTGCCTTTCCACCCCTCCAGCGTCTCGTAGACCGGTTCGACGCGGGCCTGCGCACCCTGGCTGGCCGGCAGGTAATCGATCGCCTCGCCGTCGAGTCGGTAGCCGGTACAGACCTTGATCTCGTCCAGCCCATCGAGCACATCGAGCTTGGTCAGCGCAATGCCCTTGATGCCGTTGACGGCGACGGCCTGGCGGACCAGCACGGCATCGAACCAGCCGCAGCGGCGCTTACGGCCGGTGACGACGCCGAATTCATGGCCGCGCGTGCCCAGGAACTCGCCGATCTCGTTCTTCTGTTCGGTTGGAAACGGGCCTTCGCCGACGCGCGTCGTATAGGCCTTGGTGATGCCGAGCACATAGCCGATGGCGCCCGGGCCGACACCGGAGCCTGCGGCGGCCTGACCGGCAACCGTATTGGACGAGGTGACGAACGGATAGGTGCCGTGATCGATGTCGAGCAACGTGCCTTGCGCGCCCTCGAACAGGATGCGCTCGCCGGCGCGGCGCTTGTCGTCGAGGATTTTCCAGACGCGGTCCATATAGGGCAGGATCTCGTCGGCCACCGAGATCAGCTCGCTCATGATCGCCTCATGCGTGACCTCGGCATGGCCGAGCCCGCGCCGCAGCGCATTGTGGTGCGTCAGCAGCCTGTCGACCTTCAAGGGCAGCGTTTCCAAATCCGCCAAATCCATCACCCTGACCGCGCGCCGGCCCACCTTGTCTTCATAGGCGGGACCGATGCCGCGACGGGTCGTGCCGATCTTCGTTCCGGAATTGGAAGCGGCGTCCTCGCGAAATCCGTCCAGCTCCCGGTGCAAGGACAGGATAAGCGCGGTGTTTTCGGCTATTTTCAGGCGGTCTGGCGTCACCTCGACGCCCTGCGCCTTCAATTTCGCAACCTCCGCGACGAAAGCGTGCGGATCGAAGACGACGCCATTGCCGATGATGGACAGCTTGCCTTGCCGCACCACGCCGGACGGCAGCAGCGACAGCTTGTAGACCTTGCCGTCGACGACCAGCGTATGGCCGGCATTGTGGCCGCCCTGGAAGCGCACGACAACATCGGCGCGCTCCGACAGCCAGTCTACGATCTTGCCTTTGCCCTCATCGCCCCATTGCGAGCCGACGACCACCACATTGGCCATATTTCTTTTCCCTTGAGACGCCGCACGAGCAGCTTGAAACAGTTCGAAACGACAGGCCTCTATCGCATCGGCCCCCAAAATCGGAATCGATTTTCGGAAAAGCACGACGCGAGGATTAAAGCCTTCCGACGCGTACTTTGTAGCGTCCAATTGCACGCACGTCGTTCTATAGCGTCAAGACCCGGCGAGCGCGACCACTCTTTGCCGCCCAAAACGCTCCGAGGCACAACAATTTTCGCCTTTGACATCATTTACTTGGGCTGGCGGTCGCAATACGCCCACACCGACCGTCAAATTCCCTCTGCCTGGCCGGGAGCTCACGATGCATCGAGCCGCCTATCTGTTCCTGCTGTTCACCACCTTGCTGTGGGGCGGCAACTCTGTGGCGGGAAAGCTGGCGGTCGGTCATATCTCGCCGATGACGCTGGTCTTCCTGCGTTGGCTGCTGGCGGTTCTGATTCTGCTGCCGATCGGCTGGGGAACGCTACGCCAAGACTGGCCGGTGGTGCGCAGGCACTGGTTGCTGCTTGGCGGGCTCGGCGCTTGCGGCTTCGCCTTTTTCAATGCGATCTTCTACACGGCGCTCAACTACACCACGGCGATCAACGTCTCGATCGAGCAGGCGGCGATACCGATCGTGATCATCATCGCCAATTTCGTGCTGTTTCGCCTGCGGGTGAACCGGGTGCAGATCGCTGGCGTCGTGCTGACCATCATTGGCGTCGCGGTGACGGCGAGCCATGGCGACCTGCGCCAGCTTCTCAAGCTGGATCTCAACTTTGGCGACGCGATCATGCTGGTCGCCGTGCTTTGCTACTCCTTCTATTCGGTGGGGTTGCGGCTGAAGCCGGTCATCCGCTGGCAGAGCCTGATGCTGGCGCTGTCGGTTGCCGCACTCGTCACATCGCTGCCTTTCTTCCTGTGGGAGATTGCCGCCGGCAAGGTCATCGTCCCCGATGCCCGCGGCTGGGCGGTCGCGTTCTATACCGCCATCGGTGCTTCGGTCATCTCGCAGATCTTCTATATCAGGGGCAACGAGCTGATCGGCGCCAACCGGGCCGGCCTGTTCATCAATCTGGTGCCGATCTTCGGTACGCTGCTATCGGTGCTGATTGTCGGTGAGACATTCCAGCTCTATCAGGCGCTGGCTCTCGCGCTGGTGCTCGGTGGCATCAGCCTCGCCGAATACAGCGGACGGAAGATGGCGGCATCCGCTGCTGAATGAAGTCGCTTGCCGCGACGTTCCGCCGCCCCGCGTGCTGCTGCACACGGGGCGGCCGAATTTCAGGCTATCCCCACATCGAAATGCAGCCGCTTGGCGGAGTCGATCGATTTGTGCGAGCGCACCTGCGCCAACACGTTTTCCGGGAACGGCGCATCGAGATAGAGCAATGCGATGGCATCGCCGCCCGGCCGGTTGCGGCCGAGCTGGAAGTTGGCGATGTTGACGCCGTTCTCGCCGCACACCGTGCCGAGCAGGCCGATGATGCCGGGCGCGTCGGCATTGGTCGTGTAGAGCATGTGCTGGCCGACCTCGGCGTCGAGATTGATGCCCTTGATCTGGATGAAGCGCGGCTTGCCGTCCGAAAAACAGGTGCCGGCGATCGAGCGCGTCCTGTGCTCGGTCTTGACCGTCAGCTTGATATAGCCGTCGAACACGCCCGACTTGTCACGCTTGACCTCGGCGACGATAATGCCGCGCTCCTTCACCATGATCGGCGCCGACACCATGTTGACGTCGGAGACCTGCGGCCGGATCAGCCCGGCAAGGGTGGCACTGATCAGCGCGCGCGTGTTCATCGTCGCGGTCGAGCCGTCGAACAGTATCTCGACCTCCTTGATCGGATCCTCGGTGACCTGTCCGACAAAGGCGCCGAGCACTTCGGCAAGCTTGACGAAAGGTTTCAGCCGCGGCGCCTCTTCGGCGGTGATCGACGGCATGTTGATGGCGTTGGAAACGGCGCCCTTGATCAAATAGTCGGACATCTGCTCGGCGACCTGCAGCGCGACATTCTCCTGCGCCTCCATCGTCGACGCGCCGAGATGCGGCGTCGCCACGACATTGTCCATGCCGAACAGTGCGTTGTTCTCCGCCGGTTCGACCTCGAACACGTCGATGCCGGCGCCGGCCACCTTGCCGCTCTTCAGCGCCGCGATCAGGTCGGCCTCGACGATCAGCCCGCCACGGGCGCAGTTGATGATACGCACGCCGGTCTTCATCTTGGCGATCGCCGCGGCGTCGATGATGTTGCGCGTCTTGTCGGTAAGCGGCGTATGCAGCGTGATGAAGTCGGCGCGGGCGAACAGCTCGTCGAGCTCGACCTTTTCGACGCCGAGCTCCTCGGCGCGGCTGTCCGACAGGAATGGATCGAAGGCGATGACATGCATCTTCAGGCCGACGCCGCGCGTAGCGACGATCGAACCGATATTGCCGCAGCCGATGATGCCCAGCGTCTTGCCGGTGATCTCGACACCCATGAAGCGGTTCTTTTCCCATTTGCCGGCATGCGTCGAGGCGTTGGCCTCCGGTATCTGGCGGGCCAGCGCGAAGATCATGGCGACGGCATGCTCGGCGGTGGTGATCGAATTGCCGAAGGGCGTGTTCATCACGATGATGCCCTTGCGGCTCGCCGCCGGTATGTCGACATTGTCGACGCCGATGCCGGCGCGGCCCACGACCTTCAGCCTGGTCGCAGCATTGATCAGCTTCTCCGTGACCTTTGTCGCCGAGCGGATGGCCAGCCCATCATATTGGCCGATCACTTCGAGCAGTTTTTCCTTGTCCTTGCCGAGATCCGGCAAATAGTCGACCTCGATGCCGCGATCCCTGAAGATCTGCACGGCGGTGGTGGAAAGTTTGTCTGAGACGAGAACGCGGGGCATTGGCTTGGTCCTTTGCGATTGGCGTCCCTCCCCCTTGAGGGGAGGGTCGGCGCGAAGCGCCGGGGTGGGGTCGTTGCGGCCGGATGCGGCCAAATCTTTTTCTTTCTGGATGGCGGATCGTTGAACGGGTGGAGGCGACCCCACCCGGCCCTTCGGGCCACCCTCCCCTCGAGGGGGAGGGAGTCAGGCCGCCGCTTTGAGCGACGCCTTTTGCGCGGCAAAGGCCCAGTCGAGCCAGGGCAGCAACGCTTCGAGATCGGAGGTCTCGACTGTCGCGCCGCACCAGATGCGCAGGCCGGGCGGTGCATCGCGGTAGGCACCAATGTCGTAGGCGACGCCTTCCTTGTCGAGCGCCGAGACAATTGCCTTGGCGAACGCAGCCTGTCCATCGGCGTCGAGTGCAGCGACTTGCCGGTCGGTGAAGGAAAGGCAGACCGACGTGTTCGAACGCGTCGCCGGGTCTACGGCAAGATGGCCGAGCCAGGAAGATTTCCGGACAAAGCGATCGAGAACGGCGGCATTGGCATCCGCTCTGGTGACCAGCGCGTCGAGGCCGCCGATCGACTTCGCCCAACGCAGCGCGTCGAGATAGTCCTCGACGCACAGCATCGACGGCGTGTTGATAGTCTCGCCCTTGAAGATGCCTTCGATCAGCTTGCCGCCCGAGGTGAGGCGGAAGATTTTCGGCAACGGCCAGGCCGGCTTGTAGCTTTCCAGGCGTTCGACGGCGCGCGGGCTGAGGATCAGCATGCCGTGCGCGCCCTCACCGCCCAGCACCTTCTGCCAGGAGAAGGTGACGACGTCGAGCTTCCTGAAATCGAGCTGTTGCGCAAAGGCCGCCGAAGTCGCGTCGCAGATGGTCAGGCCCTTGCGGGTGGCCGGGATGAAATCGCCGTTCGGCACGCGCACACCCGACGTCGTGCCGTTCCAGGTGAAGACCACGTCGCGGTCGAAGTCGATTTCGGTCAGGTCGGGCAGTGCGCCGTAGTCCGCCTCTAACCTGCGCACATCGGCGAGCCTCAGCTGCTTGACCACATCGGTGACCCAGCCGGAGCCGAAGCTCTCCCAGGCCACCATGTCGACGCCGCGCTCGCCGAGCAGCGACCACAGCGCCATTTCGACCGCGCCGGTATCCGAGGCCGGCACGATGCCGATGCGGTAATCCGCCGGAACCTGGAGGATTTCCCGGGTCAGCTCGATCGCTTGTTCGAGCTTGGTCTTGCCGATCTTGGCACGGTGCGAGCGCCCGAGCGCGGCATTTTTGAGCGCCTCGACCGACCAGCCGGGGCGTTTTGCACAGGGACCTGAGGAAAAATTGGGATTTGCCGGACGGAATCCGGGCTTCGTATGCGTCGTCATCGTGGTCTATCCTTCCAGATAGTGGCCCCTCGTTGGGGAGGGGTGGCCCACGGACGGCGATATGCGTTCAGGCTTTCGGCGTCAAGGGGAAAGTTTTTGTCGCTGCCGGGATATTGCCGGCGACGAAACGCAAACGGCGGGCCTGCGACCCGCCATTGTCAACGCCTCGGCTTCGATCGAGCCTACCAGAGATCGTAGCGTAGTCCGACTTTGACTTGATGATTGTTGATTCCTTTGCGGATCGGAAAGGAAGTCAGGCTCTCGGCAGTCACATATTCGGCGTCTGGCGCGGAAAAATACTGATAGCCCAGATCGACTGAGACGTTCTTGGACACTTGGTAGGCAAGGCCGGCATTCAGCGTGTAGGCGAAGGAGTATTGGGTCTTGTTGTCACGCAGGACGAAATCGTCGGTGGGGTCGGCGTTGTCGGTGAAGTAGCTCGCCGAGAGGCGACGCTTGCTCTGCAGGATACCGACACCAGCGCCGAGATAAGGTGTGATTCCGACATAGGTCCCAAGATCGACATAGCCATTGAGTATGCCTGAGAAGGCATAGTTCTTCAGGGTCGCCGATGCCACGGTCGTTCCGTCGTTATAGCCGACGTCGATCTTGTTGCCGGGAAGATAGCCCACATTGAGATCGGCGCGCAGATAGTCGTTGAAATGGTAGCCGAAGCCGATGCTGGCGAAGATGGGATCTTCCTTTTCGTCGAAGCTCGCGGGTGTAAAGGCGAAATGCTCATCCTTGAAGCTTTTCTGCACCAGATAGGAGACATCGCCGCGCAGATACCATCCCGAGCCAACCTCGACCGGTACATAGTCGGGCGCCTGGTCGACATAGACCGGCGGTTCGTAATCGGCGCCAAGCGCCGGCGTCAGCGGCACCAGGACGACTGCTGCAAGCGCCAGTGCTACAGGCGATTTGAATGTCATGGTCCTCGGCTCCCGAACTTGGCGCATTCGCGATCGCGCGCCGTTTCAGACAGCATTGTTAACCATAGTGGTTAAGTGCGGGTTAAGGATAACAAGGCGTTAGCAATTGATTTGATCCGTTTTCGCTCCTCGAGCCGGACGGTGTTACAGGGCAACGCAGCATCTTTAGGCAGCCAAACGAAACCGCCCGGCATCAGCCGGGCGGTCGACGAATTCCTCGATTTCGAAGCGACTACTTCGTGTAGACCGGCTCGGGTTCCGGGACGTAAGGCTCCGGCGGCGCGCAGTCCGACCTGCCGAACTGGTAGCGCAGGCCGCCGCGCACTTCGTGAACGTTGATACCTTTGTCATAGCCGGGGCCGACATTGGGGAGGGAGGCATAGTCGAACATCTTACCGCCGTTGATGTGGCTGAAGCGGTAGCCGACATCTAGTTTGACGCGGTCAGTCAGGCAGTAGGATGCGCCCGCCATGGCAGCATAGGCAAACCGCCAGCCCTTGCCACCGGCATGATCAAATGAACCGTCGCTGTCCACGTTGTGCAGTTCATCCCACTTGACCCAGGCACCGCCGATGCCGGCGCCGACGTAAGGCGTGATCCCATGCCAGGTGCCGATATCGACATAGGCGTTGGCCAAGAGCAGCAGCGCCGAATAGGACGAGGTATCGACGGACGTGCAAGGCGTTTGCTGTGGGCCGCAGAAGCCGTTGGTCGAGCCGCGGAATTTGGACTTGCTCATCCAGTCCAGGGTGAGATCGGTGCGGAAATGCTCGTCGATCTGGTAACCAACACCGCCGCCGGCCGAGAAGGCGCCATCCAGCTTGCCTGTATCGAACTTGCCGGGATTCTGGGGCGCCACACCGTAGGTGATGTAGTCGCCACCACGAAACTTCGACCAGTGATAGTCGATGTCGCCGCGGATATACCAGCCGCCGAATTCGGCCGGCTGCTCATAGGCAACCGGTGGCGGTGCCTCCTCGACGACGGGCGGCTCGACGAAATCGGCGGCGAATGCCGGTCCGACGCCGGCAAACAGCGCGGCCAGAAGAGCCATTCTAGCTGTGTTGAACATGCTTATCACCCCTGAGAACCCTCGAACGGCGAACGCGCCCGAAATGTGATTGACCTCAGTTGTGGATAATGAATCGGAAAGGTTAAAAGGCGTTTAACCGTATTGATTAACCACGAATCTCTAAAAGTCGAGCAATCTGGCGGCCGTTGCTGCAGGCGGAGCTGGCCGCGACCCAATAAAAAAGCCCGCCGGCAAGGCGGGCTTTTGAACCGATGTTGGAGGGAGATCAGGCGGCGCTGCGCGTTTCCGAAATGACCTCGACGATGTCGTTGACCACGGACTCGACAAGCTGCGGGTCGTCGCCCTCCGCCATGACGCGGATGAGCGGCTCCGTGCCGGATGGCCGGATGACCAGGCGCCCGGCCTTGCCGAGGCGATTGCGCGCATCTTCGATCGCCGCCTTGACCGGCGCCTCCTCCAGCGGCTTGCCGCCGGAAATATGCACATTCTTCAAAAGCTGCGGCACCGGCTCGAATTTCTTCGACAGTTCGCTGACCGGTCGGTTATGCCGCTTGATGCAGGCGAGCACTTGGAGCGCCGAGACGAGGCCGTCGCCGGTGGTCGAGAAATCGGACAGCACGATGTGGCCCGACTGTTCGCCGCCGACATTGAGTCCATGGGCACGCATGTGCTCGACGACATAGCGGTCACCGACCTTGGTGCGATGCAACTGCAGGTTCATGTCGCCGAGGAAGCGTTCGAGGCCGAGATTGGACATCACCGTCGAGACGACGCCGCCGCCGGCCAGCCGTCCGCTCTGCTGCCAGGATTCGGCGATCAGCGCCATGATCTGGTCGCCATCGACGATCGCGCCGTTCTCGTCGACAATGACGACACGGTCGGCATCGCCGTCGAGCGCAATGCCGATATCGGCGCGCACCTCGTGCACCTTCTTTTGCAGGCCGGCCGGATGAGTCGAGCCGCATTCCTTGTTGATGTTGAAGCCGTTGGGCTCGACATTGATGGCAACGACCTCGGCGCCGAGTTCCCACAGCGCGTCGGGCGCCACCTTGTAGGCGGCGCCATTGGCGCAATCGACGACGATGCGCAGGCCCGACAGCGACATCGAGCGCGGCAGCGTGCGCTTGGCGAATTCGATATAGCGGTCATGCACGCCGTCGACGCGTTTGGCGCGGCCGAGCCCATCGGAATCGGCGAGCGCCAGTTCGATATCCTTGTCGAGCATCCCCTCGATACGCTCCTCGATCTCATCGGACAGCTTGTAGCCATCGGGGCCGAACAGCTTGATGCCGTTGTCGTAATAGGGGTTGTGCGAGGCAGAGATCATCACGCCGATATCGGCGCGCAGCGAGCGCACCAGCATGGCAACAGCCGGCGTCGGGATCGGGCCGAGCAGGAAGACATCCATGCCGGCGGCGCACAGGCCCGACACCATGGCGTTCTCGATCATGTAGCCGGAAAGCCTGGTATCCTTGCCGAGCACGACGCGGTGGCGGTGGCTGCCGCGCTGGAACGAGAGGCCGGCGGCCATGCCGACCCGCATGGCGACCTCCGCCGTCATTGGAAACTTGTTGGCGCGCCCACGAATGCCGTCCGTACCGAAATAATGTCCTGCCATGTTCGCCAGCTTCCCGATGGTTCTTTCCGAGCATCTCATGCCATAAAATGGCCCAAGCCCCGTCATCACATTGTATGATTATGGACGACCAATCCTTAGAAAATTGTTGTTTTGTGTGTTTTACGTCACGCTAGTGTGTTGATTTTCAAGTTCCGAGCCCTTGTTGCGGCAGCAGCATCAGAAACATCAACTCAAACCTCATCTGGATCCTTTGGGCTGTGGCAGTGTGGCCTTGAACCTGAATCCGCATCGTGCTGCTCCAGACAGCGGTGGGCTCAGGTCCGCCGCAGCCGCCGATTTGACTGGCTGTCATTCGACGCAGTGTCCTCGCTGGGAACCAGCCATAGGCGCGCGCTCCGTGCAATGCACCCGGACGAACTTGGCGGGGAGACGGTCCCGGCAACGAATTCATCACCTTAAAGAAAAGAATGCACTTCTAAATTTGTCTCTACGCTACTTAGCATCTGGCGCAACCAGCCGTTGAGCGCTATTGCTGCACTGGGACATATCATGAACCGCCGCAGGGAGAAAACGCATGCTCATCCACCGACTTGCCACTTTGACGGGTCTTGCCGTCGCGACCTTATTCCTGGCGGCGCCTGCCAGCGCGCTGACCATGGCCGAGTGCAGCACCAAGTATAACACGGCCAAGGACGCGGGAACGCTTGGCGGGCAGAACTGGAACCAGTTCCGCAAGGCCCAATGCGGCACCGATGCTTCCGCCGCTACAACCGAACCTGCGCCAGCCAAAGCCACGGCCAAGGCTGCCGACACGACCAAGGCAGCCGCCGCCGACGATGCGGCGCCGGGCCTGACGGCGAAGGAGTGCAGCACCAAATACCAGGCCGCCAAGGCTGCCGGCACGCTCAACGGCATGAAGTGGAACGATTTCCGCAAGACCCAGTGCGCCGCCGGCGCGACGGCAGCCGCACAACCCGCCGCCAAGACCAAAGCAGCGGCGGCCAGCAGCGATGACGCAGCGCCTGGGCTGACGGCCAAGGAATGCAGCACCAAATACCAGGCCGCCAAGGCTGCCGGCACGCTCAACGGCATGAAGTGGAACGACTTGCGCAAGAGTGAATGCGCCGCCGGCGCAAGTGCAGCCGCACAACCCGCCGCGGCACCTGCCAAGGCGACGACAGCCGCCGCGACCGATACCGGCAAAGGCGTCAGCATGGCGGATTGCAGCGCCAAATATCAGGCTGCCAAGGCCGGCAACACGCTGAACGGCATGAAGTGGAACGACTTCCGCAAGAGCCAATGCGGCGCCGGCGCAGCCGACGACGACACCCTGCCGGCTCCCGATGCCAAATACACCGGCGATCCGCAACCGCCGACCATCACCGCCCCCCAGGGCGTGAAATTCCCGACGGCGATCTCCAAGAAGTATGCAACCGAGACCCCGGCCAAGGGCCGCATGCACACCTGTCTCGACCTCTACTACGCCAACAAGGACGCCAACACGCTGGGCGGCCTCAGGTGGATCCAGAAGGGCGGCGGCTTCTACAGCCTCTGCAACGCCAAGCTGAAGAGCTGACCGGCGCCACCATCCGACGACATGAGCCCGCGAGCCGCAAGGTTCGCGGGCTTTTTGTTGCTGCCGAACAAGTGAGAGGGCCTTCCGAGGTCGAACCAACTGTCAGATCGTGTTTCTTGGCTCTGTCCGGCCGACATCGATCTCGGCACCACCGGAACTCTCATAGCCGGAAGCAGAAAACCCGCCTCGGCGGGCGGGTCATTCAGCGCCAATTGGCACCACACCCAAATTGATAGCATAGCTGCCGGCACAAAGCAAGAACAAAATGTGGCGCCGCCGGCAAAAAATGCGAGCTTCATTCTCCGGCGCGCTTTGTCGATCTTCCCGAAGTCGTCAACGAGGCCGATAGAAGGCTCCATTCCTTCGCGCCTCTCTCTGTCCTGCCGGACATCCCCCCGCGAGGCGGGAGATTGGCCGTCATCGTCACTTTCGCCAATTTCCTGCGATGCAGGAAGGGTCGCATTCCCCAAGAGAAAACGCCGCGGTTAGAGCCGCGGCGTTTCGAAATCGATCTGTGCCGGGCCGGAGCCTAGCTTGACGGCTGAGGTTCCATGCCGCCTTCGGGCTCGGGGCCTTTCTTGCGGCGGCCGGACTTCGGCACGGCCGAGCCGCGGCTCGGCGGCGTGTCGTCGCCAAGGTCGCGCGCGGGCTTATTGCCGGCGATCAGCTGCTTGATCTCCTCGCCGGACAGCGTCTCGTATTCGAGCAGGCCCTGCGCCAGCGCGATCCATTCCTTCTTTTTCTTGGTCAGGATGGACCTTGCCGTCGAATAGGCCTCGTCGATCAGCCGGCGCACTTCGGCGTCGATGATTTGCGCCGTCTCTTCCGAGATGTTCTGCGTGCGCGCCACCGAATGGCCGAGGAACACCTCCTCCTGGTTGTCGCCATAGGCGACATGGCCGAGCTTGTCGGAGAAGCCCCAGCGCGTCACCATGGCACGCGCCAGCTTGGTCGCCTGCTCAATATCGGAGGAGGCGCCGGAGGTGATGTTCTCCTTGCCGAACTTGAACTCCTCGGCGACACGGCCGCCCATCATGATGGCGAGGCGCGAGATCATGTATTTGTAGCTCATCGAATAGCGGTCGCCTTCCGGCAGCTGCATGACCATGCCGAGTGCCCGGCCGCGCGGAATGATGGTCGCCTTGTGCAGCGGATCGGCCGACGGCACGTTGAGCGCCAGGATGGCATGACCAGCCTCGTGATAGGCGGTCAGCTCCTTCTCGGCCTGTGTCATCGCCGACGAGCGGCGCTCGGCGCCCATCATGATCTTGTCCTTGGCGTCCTCGAATTCGGCCATGGTGACGAGGCGCTTGTTGCGCCGCGCCGCCATCAGGGCGGATTCGTTGACCAGGTTCATCAGATCGGCGCCGGAAAAGCCCGGCGTGCCGCGCGCGATCACCTTGAGGTCGACATTGGGCGCCAGCGGCACGTTGCGCACATGCACCTTCAGGATCTTCTCGCGGCCGACGATGTCGGGGTTCGGCACCACCACCTGGCGGTCGAAGCGGCCCGGCCTCAGCAGCGCCGGATCGAGCACGTCTGGCCGGTTGGTGGCGGCGATCAGGATGATGCTTTCGTTGGATTCGAAGCCATCCATCTCGACCAGCAACTGGTTCAGCGTCTGCTCGCGTTCATCATTGCCGCCGCCGAGGCCGGCGCCGCGATGGCGGCCGACCGCGTCGATTTCGTCGATGAAGATGATGCAAGGCGCGTTCTTCTTGGCCTGGTCGAACATGTCGCGAACGCGGCTTGCGCCGACGCCGACGAACATCTCGACGAAGTCCGAGCCCGAAATGGTGAAGAACGGCACGTTGGCTTCACCCGCGACCGAGCGGGCGAGCAGCGTCTTGCCGGTTCCAGGAGGACCGACGAGCAGCACACCGCGCGGGATCTTGCCGCCCAGCCGCTGGAATTTCTGCGGGTCGCGCAGGAACTCGACGATCTCTTCCAGATCTTCCTTGGCTTCGTCGACGCCGGCGACGTCCTGGAAGGTGACGCGGCCATGTGCTTCGGTCAAAAGCTTGGCCTTCGACTTGCCGAAGCCCATGGCGCGGCCGGAACCGGACTGCATCTGGCGCATGAAGAATATCCAGACGCCGAGGATGAGGATCATCGGCAGCCAGGAGATCAGGGTGCCGAACAGCGAATTGGAGCCGTCGGATTCAGGACGCGCATTGATGGTGACGTTCTTGTCCTGCAGCCGCGAAACCAGTGACGGGTCCCCAGGCGAATAGGTCTGGAAGCCGTTGGAACTGTCCGTGTAATTGCCGGAGATACGGGCGCCGGCGATGGTCACCGACTTGATCCGTCCCGCCGCGACTTCCTGCAGGAACTGCGAATAGGGAACATCGCTCGAGGCTCCACGCGTCTGCGGCGTCTGGAAAAGATTGAAGAGAGCGATGAGCAGGACCGCTATGATCGCCCAGAGCGCGAGGTTGCGATAATTCGGATTCATCAATTGTCCCGTTGGCGCCCGCTGGGCGGACACGCGTCGTGAGAGGAAACTTGGCCCTAACATAGGGAGAGCGTCTCCCATTGCCAAGCATAACAGCAGGTCTCGGTTAAGCTTTCGCCCGTGGTAGGCCGGCATTGTGGCCGCCGAACGGCACGGCTGGAACGGGCGCCGCGCCAAGCAACGCGGCGACGGCATCGGCCGGCGCCAGATCGAAGGACGGCAGGAAACGGGCGAAGGGCGCGACTGCCGGATATGCGGCGACAGCCGCCTGCATCGGGCCTTCCCCGGGCAAACCCCGGCCTTCCCCGAGCAAACCGAGGCATTCGCCGTCCCGCCAGAGCGCCGGCTCGGCGGCCAAGGCGGCACGCACAAGGCTTGCCGGCGTGCCATGCCCTTCAATTGCCCGCTTTGCGGCAAGAGCCGCCCCGAGCGGTGCTACCAACAGCGGCGCGATCAACAATGCACCTGGGCTGTCGCCCAATGTGATCCGTCTGCGGCCGTCCCACAGGGCATTGCCGGAAACCGCAACAGCGGGCGGCAGATCGCGCAATTCGCGGTGCAGAAAGATGCCGGTACGCCGGGCATCGACCACGGTCCGCGACAATGTGGCACAAAGCGGCCCGGTGCGGAACCGGCCGAAAAGGGCTTCGCTGCGGGCCTGGTCGGGAAGGAAGGCGGTGCCGCCGGTCGCCGCCAGCAGGATGCGCAGCGCATAAATGGCCGACCGGCTGTCGGCGGCCGTCGCAAAATCCCGATCGAGCCGGACGAGGCCGGCGGCCGGCCTGGAGGCCAAGCTGCGGATCAGCATGGCCGCGCGATGTCCCAGCTGCTCACGCTCGACCGCCGCCTTTCTGGCCAGCGCCATAGCTTCAGCCATGCGAGGCGCATCGTCGCCTTCAACAAGTGCTGCGCGGACGCGCGGCCGCTCGAAAGCGGTGTCGGCATTGGTCGGATCTTCGATCCAGACAACCTGTTCACGCCGCAGGAATTCGCGCAGCTCAGCACGCCTTACGCCGAGCAGCGGCCGCACGATCCAGTGCCGCCACTCGTAGAGGGTTGCCGGCGCCATGCCGGCAAGGCCCCGCCCTTCCTCGCGCGGCCTCTCCTCACCTGGCCCGTCGTCACGTGCTTGCCTCATCAGCACGGTCTCGGCCTGGTCGTCGGCGGTGTGGCCGGTCAGGATCAGGCCGATGCCTGCCGCTTCGGCGGCCTCGGCGAGCAGCCGGTAGCGCGCCTCGCGCGCGGCGGCGGGCAGGCCGGTCGATGGTTTGTGCCCCGACCAGGCGAGGATGCGATGGGCAATGCCGCGCGCCGCGCACAGCCTGGCCACGGCTTGCGCTTCCGCTGCCGCTTGCGGCCGCAATTGATGATCGATCGTTACCGCCAGCAATTTCGTTGCCGGGGCGTTACGATCGAGATGGGCTTTGAGGAGGAGGAGAAGGGCGGTCGAGTCGCTGCCGCCGGACACGGCCGCAACAGCGCCGTTGGAAAAGTCGATCCGCGAAAAATCCGAAAGGTCAGGCTCGCTGTCGAGCGTCATGCATGTCGCCCAAGCGTGGGCCCGGTTTTGCGGCAACGACACGCAACGGAAAAACTAGCACGCCGCGAGTGCCCTTTCCTGCTTGACCCGCTCCTTGAGCGCGCCGGAAATATCGGGGTAGCGCTTGCCGATCTCGCTGAAAGTGGCACAGGCCACGTCGCGCTGCTTCAGCCCGACCAGTGAAACGCCGAGCTTCAGCAGCATGTCTGGCGCCTTCTTGGCCTTGGGATAGTCCTTGCTGGCAGCGAGGAAAGTCTCGGCCGCATCGCGGTATTTCTGCTGGCCGAGCAGCGATTCACCAAGCCAGTAATGCGCGTCCGCTGCTTTGGCGTCCTTGGGAAAACGGGCGATATGGTCGCGGAAGCCCTGTTCGGCGGTGCTGTAGTCGCCCGACAGGATGAACTGGTAAGAATTGCGGTAAAGCTCTTCCGGATCGTTGGTCGACGGGAGTGCCGCGACCACCGTATCATCGGATTTACCGGCCTTGTTGCCGGCTGCGCTGGCGCCGTTGGCTGGGGCCGTATTCTGCCGCGGCGCATTCGCTTGCGCATTGCCATCGGCTTCGACGACATTGCCGTTTTTGTCGACGGTGATGGTGCCGAACGTCTTGGGCGGCGCGCCGGGGATCAGCTTGCCGGGATCGCCGTTGGGCGATTCGACGATGACGTCCTCGACGCTCTTATCGCCTGCTGGCGGCGCGTCCGCAGCGGCTGGAGCCGGCGTTGCCGGCGCCTCCGCCACGTTACCGTCGCCATTGGGGCTGTCGCTGCTGGGCGCGGCCTCGGACTTCTTCTGCTCCGCCGGCTGCTGCGCGCCTTGCGGACCGCCTTCCAGCTGCTGGAAGCGGAATTCGTTGTCTTCCTGCTGCTTGCGGATCTGCTCCTGCATCTGCAGGACCTGGAAATTGAGTTCCTCGATCTTGCCATTCATCTGCCGGAGCTGTTCCTCCAGCGCCGGAGTGCCGGTACCATCCTGTTGCGCGAATTGAACCTGATCCGGCTTTTTCTTTTCGCCGAAAATGCCGGGCAGTTTGATCGTCGGCAGGTGGAAGGAAAAACCGCTTTCCGGTGACTGCCCGGTGCCGTTTGCCCCGTCAGCAAGTGCCGCGATACTTGATACGAGCAGCAGCGCAAGCGTGCCGCTCAAGACCGATCTGAAATGCATGTGCCTCTCGCCGTGAAACCGTTAGCCTGTTGCGCGCCCTTTCCAACCGAAGTGGCCAGGCGCCCTCGGCTCTTAACAGGACGTGAGACTTCGGCCAAATTTTGTTTGGAGCGGGCAGATATGAAAAAGGCGGCCTTTTGGCCGCCTTTCGCACCAGGTGTTGCATTTATGCCGATCAAGAACCGGCGCCGCCCAGTGTGGTTACGGCGCGGCGGTTCTGCGACCAGCAGGAGATGTCGTCGCAAACCGCGACCGGACGCTCCTTGCCGTAGGAAATGGTCTTCAGGCGCTGCGCCGAAACGCCCTTGGCGACCAGGAAGTCGCGTGTGGCGGCAGCACGGCGGGCGCCGAGCGCCAGATTATATTCGCGCGTGCCGCGCTCGTCGGCATGGCCTTCGATGACGATGGCATACTGCTTGTACTGGTTCAGCCACTGCGCCTGGCGCGACAGCGTCGTCTGCGCATCGGCGCGGATCGAGGACGAATCGGTGTCGAAGAAGATGCGGTCGCCGATATTGACGGTAAAGTCCTGGGCCGACCCGGGCGTTGCCGCGCCAGCGCCGTTGAGGCCGAGATCGGCGGCGCTGTTCGGCGTCTTCTTCGAGGCGCAACCGGTGATCGCGAGCATAGCGACCAGAGCGATCATGACCGGGTTTGTGGTAAGTGCTGCGATACGGCCCATGCCGCCTCTCCTTCGCAATTCGAGTGATTTCATTGATCGTCCAGTAACCACGTTTGGGTTAACCGACGCTCAAGAAACACGGTTAAAATTTGGTTTCGGCTGCCGTCCGCAACCGTTCTGCCGAGGGGCGACAATGAGCGCGGACCGTAGGCGGAAATGCGGCCAAAACATGAAAAAGAGGGAATTGAGGAAACTGAAGAACTGAGGAATTGAGGAAAGAGATCACCTCAGCTTCTCTATGAGATTGACCAGCATTCCGTAGATGCGGGCATAGGATTGCAACCAATCGTCGCGTTGCGCCTGTGTGATGTACTCGAGGTCGAACGCATACGAACTCCAGGTCTCCACCTCACTGCATGATCCTATGGCCATTGAAATGAAGCGTGCGAATTCGGGCTTGGAGTGAGCCTGTTTGGCAAAGCCTTCGGCCAAAGTGGCGCAGATCGCCTTGCTGGAACGACGTAGTTGATCGGCGAGCGCGTATTGCTCCATTTTCGGAAAAGCAAGCGTGGCTCTGTGTACCCCAAGGGAAACCGCATAGGCACGCTTATAGACTTCTAAATCCCTCGCGTGCTCGATGTAGACCCCCCTGCCTTCTCCATTCTTCAGTTCTTCAACTCTTCAATTCCTCAGTTCTTCAATTCCTCAATTCTTCTTCCATCACTCCAGCAGCGGCGACCAGGCCGGATCCGAGGCGAAGTTCGCCGTCGGGATCGACTGTTCGTTGCGGCCGGTGAGATCGACCGAAACAAGTTTTGGTCCACCATTGGAATCGCGGAAGAACATCAGCACCCGGCCGTTGGGCGCCCAGGTCGGCCCCTCCTGCTGAAAGCCGGTGGACAGGATGCGCTCACCCGAACCGTCGGTGCGCATGACGCCGATCTGGAATTCGCCGCCGGTCTGCTTGGTAAAGGCGATGAGATCGCCGCGCGGCGACCACACCGGCGTCGAATAGACGCCGTCGCCGAACGAGATGCGGGTCTGGCCCGAGCCGTCGGCGCCCATCACGTAGATCTGCGCGCGGCCGCCGCGATCCGAGGTGAACACCACCTTGCTGCCGTCAGGCGAGTAGGATGGTGAGGTGTCGATGGCGGTCGAGTTGGTGAGCCTGGTTGTCGAGCGGCTTCTCAGATCCATGGCGAAGATGTTGGAATTGCCGTCATCGCGCAGCAGGCTCATGATCACCTTCTGGCCGTCCGGCGAAAAGCGCGGCGCAAACGTCATGCCGGGGAAATTGCCGACCAGCTCGCGCTGCCCCGTCTCGATCTGCAGCAGGTACACCCGCGGCTGACCGCTTTCATAGGACATGTAGGTGATTTCCTGCCGGTTCGGCGAGAAGCGCGGCGTCAGCACGATCGATTTGCCGTTCGAGAGATAGCGGACGTTGGCGCCATCCTGGTCCATGATGGCTAGCCGCTTCTTGCGCGCATTCTTGGCGCCGGACTCGTCGATGAAGACGACGCGCGTGTCGAAATAGCCCTTCTCGCCGGTTAGCCGCTCGTAGATCGCATCGGCGATGATATGGGCGACGCGCCTGGTATTGGCGTCGTTGGCGAAGAACTGCTCGCCCGACATCTGCTGGCCGGCAAACGTGTCCCACAACCGATACTGGGCGCGAATGCGGCCGTCAGCCTCCTTGCCGACACTGCCGGTGACCAGCGCCTGCGCATTGATCACCTTCCAGTCTTCGAAGCGCGGCGTTGCATCCGGGTTCGAGATCTTTTCGATGAAAGCGCTTTTGTCGATCGGCGCGAACAGGCCGGAGCGTTTCAGGTCGGCACTGACGATGCCAGAAATCTCGGCGCCGAGCGCATCGCCGCCCTGGAAGTCCGTGATGGCGATCGGCAACGGCTCGACATTGCCCTTATTGACGTTGAGCTCAACGAGCGCCCGCGCCGGCAGGGTGACAGCAACGGTCATACCCAGCGCCATCGCTGCGATCGTCAGGAGCGGCTTGAGGATGGATTTCATGTCTTCTCGCTTCTTTCGCTGATTCTGTGAGCGCCAGGCCTAAAGACCGAGCATCTCCCTGGGGTCAAAAGTGACCCGAACGTCGGACCAGATGTCTTGCTTGCCCGCCGGAACCTGCAAGCCGGCCACATCGCATTTCTGAACCGCGCGCACTGCACTTTCGTCAAACGGGCGGTTTCCGCTCGACTTTTCAACGCTCGGCCGGCCATCCAGCTTGCCGGAGGCGTCCAGATTAAACCGGACCACGACGACGAAATTCTCCGAACCCTCGAGCCCTGCCGGAAGCGTCCAGCAACCACCAAGCTGGGCCTCCAATGCCCCCTGCTCCGATTTCGAAAGCTTCTGGCCCTGATCCTTCTCGCCGCCGAGCGATGCCTGCTGGGTCGAGCGCTTGGCGCCGCCGCCGGACGGCTTCCGCTTGTCGAGCAGAGCCGAAATCTCGTCGGCGTTGAATTGCTTGTCGTCCGATTTCGGCCTGGATGAGGCTTCCTTGACCGGCTTGTCGGCGTCCTTGCGCTCCGGTGCCTTCGCGCTCTCGGCCTGGGCCGGCTGCGGCTTTGGCCGAGCCTCGGGTGCCGGCGCCGAGTCGGGAAGCTGCGCCTCCTCGGTTGGCGGTTGCTTGGCAATCGCCTCGGCGACGGCATCCGGCTTGACCTCGGGCTGCGGATCGATCGCGGCAGTCTTGTCCTGCGGCGGCGTGGGCGTCGGCTCCTTGGCCGGCGTCGGCTTGGGCTCGGTCTGCTTGACAGGTTCGGGCTTGACCTCTTCCTTCGGCTGCGGCACCGGCGCCACCTCCGTAGCAGGAATAGGCTTCGGCTCTTCCTTCGGCTTCGGCACGTCCTCGGGCTTGGGCTTTTCGACCGGCGTCGGCGCGGGTGGCGGAGCCGCCGTCATGTCGACTGGCTGGGGCTTGGACTCCGGTGTCGGCGGCTTGTCGGTGTCGACGCTGTTATCGCCGACTTTCTGGGCATCGGGAACGATGTCGGGACGCTGCGTCGGTACCGGCGCCGGCTTGTCGTGCATTACAGCCTTCTTGTCGCCTTGCAGGACCTGTGCCGTCGCTTCCATCGGCACGATCTCGACCGACACCGATTCCGCATCGGACGCAGGCATCGCAGGCGGCGAGGACAACGTGAACAGCCCGAAGGCGATCGCCACCGTATGCAAGATCACCGATGTGGTGAGGCCGGTCCTCATCTTGCGTCTACTGATCCTGTTCCTGCAGTGAAACCAGGCCGATATTCTTGTAGCCAGCAGCCGAGATGCGGGCCATCACCTTCATGGCAGTGCCATAGTCGGTGGACTTGTCACCCCTGATGAAAATGCGCTCGTCATAGCCGGTCTTCGAGATCGCCTGCAGCTTTGCCACCAGCTCCTCGATCGGGATCTCGGTTTCCTGGAGGTAGATCTGACCGGCCGAGTTGATGGACACGGTTATAGGCTGCGTATCGGCGTTCATCGCTTTGGCCTGGGTATCCGGCAGGTCGATCGGCACACCGACCGTCAGCAACGGCGCCGCGACCATGAAGATGATCAGCAGCACCAGCATCACGTCGACCATCGGCGTGACGTTGATCTCCGATATCAAGGCGTGATGGCGGCCGCGCCGCCTGTGGCCGCGCCCGCCGCGTCCTCCGCCACCTGCGCTTACGGACATTCCCATGATCGTTCCTCAGGCCTTCTGCGCGACTTTTTCATCGATTTGGCGCGAGAGTATGGCGGAGAACTCATCCGCGAACCCTTCCATGCGCACCGCGATCTTGCTCGCGTCGGACGACAGCTTGTTGTAGGCGATGACGGCGGGGATGGCGGCGAGCAGGCCGATGGCCGTCGCCAGCAGCGCTTCGGCGATGCCGGGCGCGACCACCGACAGGCTGGTGTTCTTCGAAGCGGCGATCGCCTGGAACGAGGTCATGATGCCGATCACGGTGCCGAACAGGCCGATGAAGGGCGCCGCCGAGCCGGTGGTGGCGAGGAAGCCGAGCCGCCCTTCCAGCTTTTCCATCTCGCGGGTCAGCGCCAGATCCATAGCCTTGTCGATGCGGGTCTGCAGGCCGAGCGGCGATTTTGCGCCCTTCTCGAAGCTCTTCTTCCATTCGCGCATGGCGGCGACGAAGATCGCGCTCATGCCGGTCGTCTTGCGGTCGGCGAGCGTGCGGTAAAGCTCTTCCAGCGACTGCCCCGACCAGAACACCTGTTCGAAGCGGTTGAGCGCCAGCCGCATGCGGGCATAGGCGACGAGCTTGTCGACGATGATCGCCCAGGTCCAGATCGAGGCACCAAGCAGCCCGATCATGACCAGCTTGACCACCCAACCGGCCTGCATGAACAAGGCCCAAATCGATAAATGCGCGCCCGGTTCGGCGAGAGCGATGTTTTCCATGTTACGTCCTTAAAGATTTTCGGGGCGTGGCTGGCGGCTGGCCCATGGGCATCCCTTGTGGTCCGTTCGCGTTAAGCTTGCGGAATAACCCCAAATGCACCGTTGGCGGCCTTTTCGGGGCAAATATTGGTGAAAGGAAGGCGCTTGGATTCTTCCAATCTTAACCAATCCCTTCATGGACCGTTATGGTTAAGGATGGGTTAGGACGTACAGCGCGGCGCATTGCCGCGCCCCGACGACCAGCCCGGCGATCCTCGCCTCGACCGGGAGCTCCGGATCTTCCGCCTCTGAACTCTTATTTGCGCGTTCCGGGCATGAAGGCTGCCACCCAATCCTTGGGAAAGCGCCGCGGCCGTCCATTCTCGCCGACGATCGCCGCTTCGACCCGCGCCTCGACCAGCACTTCGCTGCCGCGCTTCAATTGCTGCGCCATGACGATGCGCGCGCCGGAAATCTCGTCGGTGCGCGTATCGATGGTCAGGATGTCATCCATGCGGGCCGAACCGCGGAAGTCGATCTCCATGCGCCGCACCACCCAGACTATTTTCTCGCCATGCTTGCCGTCGGCAAGCTCGGTGTGGTGGACGCCAGCCAGCCGCAGATAGTCGGACCGGCCGCGCTCGAAGAATTCGAGATAGCGCGCGTGGTAGACGACGCCGGAAAAATCGGTGTCGGCATAATAGACCCGCGCCATCAGTCGATGGCCGAATTCCGTCAGCGCGCCGGAAAGTCCGGCGGACAATGCCGATTCACCGTGATCGTCCATTGCGCTGTCCTTTTGGCCCGACAGGCCCTGTTTCAAGCAACACCTGTTTTGCGCATAGACCGGCGATGATCAAGACCTGGAGGGCTGGGCCGGGGACTGCCAGCACCGAAGCCATAAGCAGCGGAACCTAGGGTTCTTCCTGGAACAGGCTGATCTGCTGCTGCGCCAGGTCCTTTGGCGCGTCGAGGCCGAGGTGCCGCCAGGCATTGGCCGCCAGCACGCGGCCGCGCGGGGTACGCATGATGAAGCCTTGCTGGATCAGAAAGGGTTCGATGATGTCCTCGATGGCATCGCGTGGCTCGGAAAGCCCGGCCGCGATGGTCTCGATGCCGACCGGCCCGCCGCCGAAATTCCGGGCGATCATCGACAGATAACGGCGGTCGAGCGCGTCGAGGCCGAGCCCGTCGACCTCCAGCCGCGTCAGCGCCTCGTCGGCGATCTTGCGGTCGACATGGCCGTCGCCGGCAACGCTGGCGAAGTCGCGCACCCGGCGCAACAGCCGGCCGGCGATGCGCGGCGTGCCGCGCGCCCTCCGGGCGATCTCCAAAGCACCGTCGTCGCCGAGCGGCATGGCAAGGATGCGGGCGCCGCGCCGCACGATCTGCTCGAGTTCCTCGACCGAGTAGAAATTGAGCCGCACCGGAATGCCGAACCGGTCGCGCAGCGGGTTGGTCAACAGGCCGAGCCGGGTGGTGGCGGCGACAAGCGTGAAGCGGGCAAGGTCGATCTTGACCGAGCGCGCCGCCGGCCCCTCGCCGATGATCAGGTCGAGCTGGAAATCCTCCATCGCCGGATAGAGGATTTCCTCGACCGCCGGGTTGAGCCGGTGGATCTCGTCGATGAACAGCACGTCGCGGTCTTCGAGGTTGGTGAGCAGCGCCGCGAGATCGCCGGCCTTGGCGATGACCGGACCCGAGGTCGAGCGGAAATTGACGCCAAGCTCGCGCGCCATGATCTGCGCCAGCGTCGTCTTGCCGAGGCCGGGCGGGCCGACGAACAGCACATGGTCGAGCGCTTCGCTGCGCCCCTTGGCGGCCTCGATGAACACTTTGAGATTGGCCCGCACCGCCGCCTGGCCGACGAAGTCGCCAAGCGTCTGCGGCCGCAAGGTCTGCTCGGCGTCCTCGCCGCGTCTGTCGGGAGCAATGAGGCGTGGCGAAAGGCTCATGCCGCCTTCCTTGCATATGGCAAGGGACCGGACAAGCAACGTCTCACCGTGCCAGCTCCTTCAGCCCGAAGCGGATCAGCTTCGAGGCGTCCGCCTCCTCGCCTGCCGTCTTCAGCGCTGCCGCCACCGCATTGGCCGCGGTGTCGCGCGAATAGCCGAGATTGACCAGCGCCGAGACGGCGTCGGTGATCGGCGCCGAGGCGACGCCCTCGCCGAGCTCCTGCTTCAGGCCGATGGTGCCGGAGGCAGTGCCCGCATAGGCCGGCGCCTTGTTCCTCAATTCGGTGACGATGCGCTCGGCGACCTTCTTGCCGACGCCGGGAGCACGGCTGACCATGGCGATATCGCGCAGCGCAATCGCATTGGCGAGGTCGGCCGGCGCCAGCGTCGACAGGATGGCCAGCGCCACCTTGGCGCCGACGCCTTGCACATTGTTCATCAACAGCCGGAACCATTCGCGCTCCAGCACCGACTGGAACCCATAGAGCCGCAGCATGTCCTCGCGCACATAGGTCTCGATGAACAGCACCACCGCCTCGCCGGGCGGCGGCAATGCCGCCAGCGTGCGCGCCGAGCAATAGGCAACGTAGCCGACGCCATGTACGTCGACGATGCAGAAATCCTCGTCGATCTCGTCCAGCGTGCCTTTTAGCTTGCCGATCATTTGAGCGTGCCGATCATGCCGGGTGGGTTTCCGGAGAGATGATATCGAGGTCCGGGAAGTAGCTGCGATAGCGCGCGGCATCGCGCGTCAGCAGCCGATGCCCGGCGACAACCGCATGGGCGCCGATAAAGAAATCCGGCAGCGTTCGTTCGCCAATGCCGCCGGCGCGGCGATAGCGGGAATGCGTGACACCAGCGAGGAAGGCTGCCTCCCACGGCAGGAATTCGCGATCCATCTTGAGCATGTCGACTGCTTGGCGAAGGGCCTGTTCGGTCGCAATCAACGGCGCGAGCTCGGACCAGACGATTGCATTGATTACGAGTGCGCCGTCGCGCCGGCATGCGGTAATCGCGGATGCCGACCATTTCGTCTCCCGTCCGGCAGGACCCCAAACGTCGATCAGGACATTTGTGTCAATCAATGTCGAGATCTTCACGTGGGCCCCTCAGCCATTCCATATATTCGTTCGCCGTCATGCCTCCCAGATCCAGCGTACCGGCCATACGGCCGAGCATCTGGCTGAATCTGCGCGAGGCTTCCTCCTCCGACATGTTTTCGTCGACCGCAATAACACGAGCCCCGTCCTCGGTGGGGACGAACTCCACCTCCGAGCCCGGGCCGATACCCAGATGATCCCGTATTTCCTTCGGGATGGTCACTTGGCCCTTGGTGGTAACGCGCATGGTAATACCTCGTTGGTATTACTTATTGCCCATGGAGAACAAGTCAAGAACATACTTATCCGGCCAGCGCCGCCATCCTGTAGGCGATGCTCTGCCGGTGATGCGCGTGACAGATGGCGATGGCCAGCGCGTCGGCGGCGTCATCGCTGTCGAAAGTCGCCTTCGGCATCAGCACCTTGACCATCATGTGGATCTGCTTCTTGTCGCCATGGCCGACGCCGATCACCGCCTTTTTGACGGCGTTTGGCGCATATTCGGCTACGACAAGGCCGGCACGCGCCGGCACCAGCATGGCGATGCCGCGTGCCTGGCCGAGTTTCAGCGTCGCTGCGGCGTCCTTGTTGACGAAAGTTTGCTCGACCGCCGCCTCCTGCGGCATCGCGGCATGCAGGACCTCGGCGAGCCCGTCATACAACTGGCAAAGACGCACCGCCAGGGCGGCCTTGTCGTCGGACCGCACCGTGCCGCAAGCGACGAAGCGCAGCGAATTGCCGAGGCTCTCGACGATGCCCCAGCCGGTGCGCCTCAGCCCCGGATCGATGCCGATGATGCGAATCGCTTCCCCCATCCGTCAAGTCTACCTTCGGGGGACAGCGATGCCAGCGAAATGTGAAACAAACCAGAAACAGCAACCGAGTCTGGTCTAGAGAATCTTTGAGAATTCGCTCTGGCGAGACAGATAGCGTGGTTTTCGAGAACCGGAGCGGAGCGTACATAAGTACGCGAGCACCGGAAGCGCAGAAGGCTGCGCTAGTCTAGTCGTTTGAATAACTGTTGGCGCGAGCGACAGACGGTCCTCTGATCCTTTGGCGGATGTGACAGCCATCTCGGTTTCAACCGCGCAATGCTGCCGCAACGACGCTCTCCAGTGGCGTTGTCGGTCGACCGATCAGCCGGCTCATGGCGCCGCCGTCATCGAACAACGCTCCGCGTGAGGCTGCAATGTCGGCATCGGCCAGGATAGCGGCGAGATCGGCGGGCAGCCCGGCGCCTGTCAACACGCCCTCATAGGCCGCCCCGGCAAGATCGTTGTAGGCGATCGCCTTGCCCGATTGCCGCGAGACCTTCGCCGCAAGCTCGGCGAGCGTGAAGGCTTGGTCCGCGGCGAGCTCGTAAGTCCTCCCTGCTTGATCCTCGCTCGTCAGCACCACGGCCGCGGCCTCGGCATAATCCTGCCGCGCCGCGGACGAGAAGCGCCCCTCATTTGCGGCGCCGATGAAGGCGCCGTGCTCCAGAGCCGCCGGGAGCGCCATCAGATGGTTCTCGGTGTACCAGCCGTTGCGCAGGATGACGGCGCGTAGGCCGGAGGCCGCGATGACCTCCTCCGTCTGCCGATGTTCGACCGCGAGCCTCGCGGGAGACGTGTCCGCATGCAGCATGCTTGTGTAAGCGATCAGCGAAACCCCCACCCGTTGGGCGGCCTTGATCACTGACCGATGCTGCGGCAAGCGGCCGCTGACTTCGGTCGAGGAAATCAGCAGCAGTCTATCGACGCCGGCCAGCGCCATCGGGAGCGTGTCGGGACGATCATAGTCCGCCTCCCGCACGACTACGCCGCGTTGGACAAGATCGCTGGCCTTTGCCGGATCACGAACCGCCGCAACGATCCGGCTGGCCGGAACTGTCTTCAGCAGTGCGTCGATCACGAGACGGCCAAGCTGTCCTGTTGCTCCAGTTATTGCGTACATCGTTCTGTCCATTTCGTGGTTGGATGGATTGAGAGCCTCAGATAGCGGCTCTCGTTACCCGCGGAAACCACGTATCTTGTAGTTACCATCATTTTCCGGTAACCAACTGGAAACTCTCATGGAAGATGCGCGATGGTCCTCAGGATGCGAACGAAGGTGAAGGCGCTTCCCGGCTGCCCCATGTCGAGGTGCATGGCGCTGCTTGGCGGGTGCTGGACACCCGAGGTGCTCTGGTCCTTGAGCGACGGCCCGCGCCGGTTCTCCGAATTGCGCCGCGATATCCCAGCCATTTCGGCGAAGGTGCTGACCGGCAGGTTGCGCGATCTCGAGGAGCGTGGCGTCCTCGCACGCCACGTGATGCCGACATCGCCGCCGACCGTGGAGTATGAGCTGACGTCATTGGGGCAGGAGCTGCTCCCAGCGATCAGGTCTATCGTGGAGGTCGGATCGCGCCTGCTGCTGCGTGATTCTCCCCGCCTGATGATCGCGAGCCCATCCCTTCGCGGTTAGTCTAGATGGCCGCCGGAGTAGAATTATGAAACGGTCTCTCAGCCGCGGGCGAAAGCCGTGTTGAGCAGCGTGATCTGGTCGGAGACCGGATTGAGGCGACGGCTCGACGGCGGCACCTCGGCAAGGCCGCCATAGATCTCCTCGTCCATCCGGCGCACCAACGCCTGCAGCCGCAGCGAACGGTTGACGAGGTCGATGAAATCCTTCGGCAGCTCGGCCCAGCCGGGCGCCTCGTCATGCGCCGAGGCAGTATCGAGACGCACCTTGGATTTTTCTGAGGCCACCTGATCGCGGGTCATCTCGCCGGAATTCGCCGCCCGCTGCAAAAGCAGCCACGAGGCGACCTGCATCAGCCTGGTGGTCAGCCGCATCGATTCGGCCGCATAAAGCGTCGCCGCCAGCCTCGACAGCTTCTTGGCCTCGGCGCGGCCCTTGCCGTCGAGATATTCGGCCGCCTGCTCGACCAGGCCCATGCCTTCCTGATAGAGCGGCTTGAAGGATTGGGAGAAAACCCGGCGCTCCGCCAGCTTGATGGTTTTCGCGCTCGCCTTCGAAGGCTCGTTCATCGCTACGCCCCTGCACTTGCCTGACAGCCGGCCGATTCGGCTCTTGGCCGCCATATCCGGCAGCCTAAACGACTGAAGCTTGAAAATGCGCTTCGCTGCCAGCGAAGGCAAGCACATGTTTAACAAACGGTTAACGGACGCATTTAGCCGGAAGGACGCCCATGCCGGCGGAAAAAAAAAGAGCCGCGGATAAGGCGGCTCTCAGGAGTTTAACAGGGAGGCGTCAAACAAAGTGGCTCCAACCACTCGGTAAGAATCCAGATCACTGGATGGACATAGTAAACGCCTGTAAAGCTTAACGAAGCCTTAACGCAGGGCATATTTTTCGATCAAACGCCCAGCATCTGTGCCGTAACAGCACAGCTGACTGGCCACGGCACCCGTTCCCACTACCGGCTGGAAAGTCGGGGCGACGCGCTTGCGCCATGTTTCCTCCAGATCGTGACCGACATATCGAAACAGATACGCTCGCCGCGCGACATCGTTCCGAAACAGGCGCCGCGGTAAACGCCCGCTCCTCGCAACGAGGCGGAGCAAACCTTGCGCTCCGGCAAATCATCAAATCTCTCAAGGAGCGAATAATGGACTGGTACTCGGCCGTTAAATTTCTGCATATCGTCTCGGCGATCCTCTGGGTCGGCGGCGGCTTCACGCTGATGCTGCTCGCGGTACGCGCCGACCGCGCCGGGAACGTCGAAGGCATGCTGCAGGCGATGCGCGCCACCGGCGAGCTCGGCAACCGGTTCTTCGCGCCGATGTCGATGCTGACATTGCTTTTCGGCCTCATCATGTGCGGCTTCTGGGTCGGCTTTTCCGATCTGTGGGTGCTGATCGGCCTTGCCGGTTATGCGACGACCTTCTGCATCGGCATGTTCATCTTCAAGCCGACTGCCGACCGCATGGCAGGCATGATCGCCAAGGAGGGTGTGACGCCGGCGGTGCTTGCCCAGGGCCAGCGCGTCCTCAGCGCCGCGCGCTTCGACTATTCGGTGATGCTGGTGATCATCGCGGACATGGTGCTGAAGCCGACGCTGCACGACATCACCATTCTGGGCTGCATGGCGCTCGTACTCGCAACCGGCATTGCCCTGGCGCTTGGCAGGACGCGGCAGCTGCTGCCGAGTGCCGCCTGAGGTGTAAGGAATCCGGCGGCGGCCGAATGGGGCCGCCGTCTTACAGGAGGCCGGCGATGCCGTCCCACAGAAGCTTGACCGCGACGACCGCCACGGTCGCATAGGTGAAGGGATAGAACAGCTCCGGCCGCATCCGCCGCACCAGCCAGGCGCCGGCGATGGTCGACAGCGGCGCCAGCGGCATCAGCACCGCCGATGCGGTCAAATTGGTGGTGTCGAACTGGCCGAGCGCGAAATAGGGGATGAGCTTCAGCGCATTGGTGACGGCGAAAAAGATCGCCGCGGTGCCCGACAGCACCTTCGGATCGAGCCTGATCGGCAGCGCATAGACCTGAAAAGGCGGGCCGCCGACATGGGCGACGAAGCTGGTGAACCCGGCAACAGTACCCCAGAAGCCGGCGGCGACGCGGTTGGGCTCCGCCGCGTGGCCGGCACCGTGGCGGAGTTGCAAATAGAGCCAGCGCAGCACGAAGATCAGGGCAACCGCGCCGACGATCAGCCGCACCATCTCTTCGGTTACAAGTGCCGCCGTCAGCCAGCCAAGGGCGATGCCGATCACGGCGCCCGGCATCATGTCGGCCAGCATCTTGCGGTCGAAGATGCCCCACCACGTCCATACCGAGACAATGTCCATCAGGCACAGAATTGGCAGAAGAATTGCGGCAGCCTGAACCGGCGGCATGGTCAGCGCCATCAACGGCACGCCGACAAAGCCGACGGCGCCGCCGAAGCCGCCTTTCGACAGGCCGACGAGGATGACGGCCGGAATGGCCGCGGCATAGAACCAGGGATCGACGAGCAGGCCTGACATGGGGAAGGGACGCTGGAGGGAAAGTTGAACTCTGGAATAGACCAGAAATGGCCAGACCGCGACCGCAAATATGTGGGCCACGCCACCGAAACCCGTCACATGTTTGGCATGTCGAGCGGCGGCGGGCGTCTCCGGATCGGCTGCGCCTTGATGATGGCGGTGCTGGTTTCGGCCTTGTCGGCGATGCGATCGAGAATCCCGTCGAGCTCGCCGATCGAGCGGACGAACAGCCGGGCAACGAAGCAGTCATCGCCCGTCACCTTGTCGCATTCGCCGAATTCCGGGATTTCCTCGATCAGCTTCTGGACGATGTGCAGCTTGCCCGGCAATGGCCGGATGCGAACGATCGCCTGCAAGGCGTAGCCGAGCGCCTGCGGATCGATGTCGATGGTGAACGCGCGGATGACGCCGCGATCCTCTAGCCGCCGAAGCCGCTCCGAAACGCTTGGCGACGACAACCCGACCTGCAGCGCCAGTTCCTTCAGCGAGGTCCGTGAATCCTTGACCAGGATATCGAGGAGCTTTCTGTCGAGTTCGTCCAGCATTTTACAATTCCAAGAAAAAGCCGATGTCTACCTAATTTAATGAGGTTCGTCCTGCATATCACCAGCTAGAAGTCATAGAAAGACCCGATCCGCTGTGGGATTATAAAATCTCAACGGGTTTCAGGAGCATCCATGGACAACACGGTACGCGGCACGATCGAAATGACGGCGGCGATGGCGATCCTCGGCACGATCGGCTGGTTCGTCGTCCTTTCCGGCCAACCTATCATGGACGTGGTGTTCTGGCGCTGTGCTTTCGGGGCGGTAACGCTGCTGATCATCTGCGCGGCGCTGGGACTGCTGCGTGGCAGGCTGTCGCTTCGCATCGTCGCGATCGCGGCTCTCGGCGGTGCTGCCATCGTTATCAACTGGCTGTTGCTGTTCAGCGCGTTTTCCCGCGCGTCGATCTCGATCGCCACGGCCGTTTACAACACGCAGCCCTTCATGCTGGTGGGTTTTGGCGCGCTCTTCTTCTCCGAACGGCTGACGGTGACCAAGCTGACCTGGCTCGGCATCGCCTTCGCCGGCATGCTGCTGATCGTGCAGGCCGCGCCCGATGCAGGCGATCATGGTACGGATTACTTTACCGGCATTGCGATGGCGCTGGCCGCGGCTTTCTTCTGGGCCGTTGCGGCTATCGTCACCAAGAAGCTCAAAGGCACGCCGCCGCACCTGATCGCCCTGATCCAGGTCTGCGTCGGCGTTCTCATGCTGGCACCCTTCGCCAATCTCACCCACCTTCCCGCCGATGCGCGGAGCTGGGTCATGCTGGCGACGCTCGGCATCGTCCATACCGGCCTGATGTACATCCTCATGTACGGCGCCATCCAGAAGCTGCCGACGCATCTGCAGGGATCGCTGTCCTTCATCTATCCCGTCGTCGCCATCCTCGTCGATGTGGTCGCCTTCGGCCATCGGCTGCATCCGGCGCAGATCGTCGGCGCCGCCGCCATCCTGGTCGCCGCGGCCGGCATGAATCTCGGCTGGTCGCTGTGGAAATCGAAGGTGCCTGCGTAGGGCCGCAGGCGACCAGGCGAGGAGAATTTCGGCCAACGGCAGTCATGCGCCGAGCCCTATGGAATCGTTGACGGCAATCGTGATCCCCCTGCCGCCTGTTCAATCCCCGCACTTTGCTCTATGCCGCAATGCAACCATCTTCGCCCGGCATAGGCGATAACCGGGATCGAACACCAATGAATGACGCAACGCCGCCCAACCGCTGCCGTATCGTGCTGATCGCGCCGCCGAACGTGCCGGCCGAGCGCATCGCCGCGGCCTTCGACGGCGGTGACGTCGCCTCGCTTATCCTGCCGGAAAACGGTATGGACGAGGCCTCTTTCCAAGCCTTTGCCGAACAGATCGTGCCGGTGGCGCAAGCGGCCGGCATTGCCGTCATCATTGCCGGCGACACCCGCATCGCCGGCCGCGTCCAGGCCGACGGCATTCATGTCGAGGTCGGCAAGGACGAGCTCGCCGAAACGATCCAACACTTCCAGGCCAGGATGATGGTCGGCACCGGCGGCGCCAAGACCCGCGACGATGCGCTGGAACTCGGCGAAGTCAGGCCTGATTACATTTTCTTCGGCCGTTTCGGCTACGACAACAAGCCTGAGCCGCACCCGCGCAACCTGTCGCTCGGGCAATGGTGGGCGGACGTCATCCAGATCCCCTGCATCGTCATGGCCGGATCCGATCTTGCCTCGGTGGAAGCGGTCGCCGCCACCGGCGCTGAATTCGTGGCGCTGTCCAGCGCCGTCTTCGCCGACGACGTCGATCCGAAGATGGCGGTCGCCGCCGCCAACGCGCTGCTCGACGAAACCGCGCCGCGCTTCGAGGACTGACGTGCTCTCGCGGAAAATCCTTTTCAGCGCCTTTCTTGCAACGGCCGTGACGCAGGCGATAGCGGCGGAACCCGTTCCGCTGCCGCAGCCCAGGCCGGATTCCAGCGAACCTGCCGACAAGCCGATCGCCGCACAATTGCCGCAGCCCGCCACCACCACCCCGTTGCCGTCGGCCGATACCATCAACCCCGACCGCTTCGGCGCAAAGCCGTCCGACGCTGCCTATGGCGCCTTTCAGCGCGGACTCTACAAGACGGCCTACAACCTTGCGCTTTCGCGCGCTCAAAACGGCGATCCGGCGGCACAGACGCTGGTGGCCGAGATATTGTCGCGCGGCCTCGGCGTGCCGGTCGACGCGGCAGGGGCGGCGAAGTGGTATGCGCTTGCCGCCGAGCAGGGCGTCCCGGAATCGCAATTCCAGTATGCGCTGATGCTGCTCGACGGCCGCTACGTCAAAAAGGACGAGAAGGAGGCCTATGCGCTGATGCAGGCCGCCGCCGAGGCCGGCAACCGCCTGGCGCAGTTCAATTTTGCGCAGCTGATGGTCGAACAAGAGCCCGGCGATGCTGGTATTGCCAAAGCCGTATCCTATTACGAGCGCGCTGCCGCGACCGGGCTTGCCGACGCACAATATGCGATGGCACAGGTCTACGCCAATGGCGCCGGCGGCAAGCCGCGCGACGATGTCCGCGCCCGCAGCCTGCTGGCACAGGCCGCGCGGCAGAACTACGACACGGCACAGATCGATCTCGCAACCTGGATGATCGAGGGGCGCGGCGGCGCCCGCGACCTGAAATCCGGCTTCAACTGGATGAAGCAGGCCGCCGAGGGCGGCAATGTCGCCGCCCAGAACCGTCTCGCCAAGCTCTACATGAACGGCATCGGCACCGACCCGGATCTGATCCTCGCTGGCGCCTGGTATGTTGTCGCCCGCCGCGCCGGGCTCATCGACCAAGAGATGGACGATTTCCTGCAGGGCCTGACCGACGACCAGACGCAGCAGGCGCTGCAACGGGCCAACCGCCTGCCCTGACCGCGGTCTCGAGACTCATCGCACCGGGCTCGTCAGGCGGGCTCATTGCGTATGATCGAGCACGACCTTGCCGAAGGGCGAGCCGTGTTCAAGGTACCGAAAGGCTTCGGCGGCCCGGCTCCATGGCACGACCCGGTCGATCACCGGTCTCAACCGGTTGACGACAATGGCGCGGTTCATCGCCTCGAAGGATTCGCGTGAGCCGACCGGTATGCCTCGCGCCCTGACCTGCCGGCGGAAGATGTCGAGCGGGTTGATGGCGCCGTCACTGCCGCCGAGATAGCCGATGACGTTGATCTGGGCGCCGCGCGCCGCTGCCCTCAGCGATTGTGCAAAACTCTGCGGTCCGCCAACCTCGATGATATGGTCGGCGCCGCGGCCATCCGTCAATCCCAGCACGGCCGATGCCCAGTCGGGGACGCTGCGATAGTTCACGCCATCCTGCGCGCCAAGTTGCCTCGCCCGCGCAAGCTTCTCATCGCTGCTCGACGTCACGATGACGCGCGCGCCGGCAGCGGCGGCGAACTGCACCGCAAACAGCGAAACGCCGCCGGTGCCGAGGCAAAGCACGGTGTCGCCGGGTTTGACGCTGCCCTCCGTAAACAGCGCGTGCCATGCCGTCACACCGGCGCATGGCAGCGTCGCCGCTTCGGGGTCGCTCAGATTGGCCGGCGCCAGCACCGCCGCCTGTTCGTCGAGCCGGGCAAATTCGCTGAGCAGCCCGTCGATCGGGCCGCCGCGTTGATAGGAGGGCTCGGCCATCGCGAAACTGCCGCCGACCCAGCGCTGCCAGAACGTGCCGCAGACCCGGTCGCCGATCTTGAACCGGCTGACCTCGGCGCCGATGGCAACGACTTCGCCGACGCCGTCCGACAGCGGCACCAGCGGCAATGCAAACTACGTGTGATAGCTGCCGCGAACGATCTCGGCATCGCGGTAATTCAGCGCCGTCGCCTTGACCTTCACAATCATCTCCTGGCGCCCTGGCTCAGGCATCGGCCGCTCGACCATTCTGAGGTTCTCGAGGCCGCCCGGGCTCTGCAATTCGATCGCTTTCATCGTCGTTCCTTTTCAGCTGGGTCCTGCCAGAGGAAAATCGCTTGCCATCCACCGGATTTCAAATTCATAATGTTCAGCATAATTATGCTTCTATGACATGTTCGGGTGTGTCGTGCTTGAAGAACTGAAAACACTGGCCCTCTTTGCCGAGGAGGGTTCGATTCAGAAGGTGGCGCAACGCCTGCCGTTGACGCAGCCGGCCGTCACCCGCCAGATCCAGCGGCTGGAGGAGATGCTCGGCACGGAATTGCTCGACCGCCGGCTAAAGCCGTCGCGACTGACCCCGGCCGGCGTAGAAGTGCTGGCACGCGGCAAGGACATTCTCGCCGCCGTCGACGCGCTGAGATCATTCGCCAAGGGCAACGAGCCGGAGGGCCTGCTGCGGCTCGGCCTCGCGCATGGACTTTGCGACAAAGCCGTGGCCGCCGCCATTGCTGATGCCGTGGCGCGGTTTCCGAAGGTTTCGCTGCGTCTGAAGAGCGGCTGGAGTCTTGAGCTGGCCGACCAGCACAAGCGCGGACAGCTCGACCTCGCCTTCATCCTGGACGGCAGCAATTCCAAAACTGGAGACGGCGTTGTCGGAACCGAGCCCCTCGGCATCATCGCTGCCGAAAACACCAGCCGGCAAGCCGACGTCAAGACCACGCCCTGGGTCCTCAGCCCTGAACCCTGCGACGCGCGCCGGCGGCTGGCGGCTGCCCTGGCCGAGGACGGCCACAGGTTGATGGTCGGCGCCGAGATTCAGGACAGCGCGCTGCAGATCGACTGGGTTCGTCGAGGCCAAGGCCTTGGCCTGCTGCCCAGGCGGCTGCTGCGGGAAAAGCTGCCGCAGGGCATTGCCCTGGTCGACGCTCCCGGCCTCGAGCTGTCGCTGCGAATTGTCGTCCTGCGTTCGCCGCACCTGCATCTTTTGAGAGAGGTCGCCGACGCAGTGACCGAGGCCGTCACCGCGACTGTCAGGACGGACTGAGGCCGCCACGCCGCGCTGCCGGGCCAGCTTCGTTCCCGCTTCATCGGAAGGCGCTCCTTGCCTCTGCTGGCGATTTGTGGTCTTGGAGGCGCCAAATTGCCCTTTGCGGCGATCATCTCATTTCCGGATCACCTCACCATGGCCAAGATCAATGGCAACGAAATCCGTCCCGGCAACGTCATCGAGCACGATGGCGGCCTTTGGGTGGCGGTCAGGACCAACACCGTCAAGCCCGGCAAGGGCGGCGCCTACAACCAGGTCGAACTCAAGAACCTGATCAACGGCACCAAGCTCAACGAGCGCTTCCGTTCGGCCGAGACGGTCGAGCAGATCCGGCTCGATCTGAAGGATTTTTCTTTCCTCTACGAGCAGGGCGACGCGCTGGTGTTCATGGACACCGAAAGCTACGAGCAGCTCGAATTGCAAAAGGAGTTCGTCGGCGATCGCGCCGCCTTCCTGCAGGACGGCATGATGGTGACGGTCCAGCTCTATGACGAAAGGCCGATCGGTATTTCGCTGCCCGACCAGGTGACGCTGACCATCACCGAGGCCGACCCGGTGGTGAGGGGCCAGACGGCAGCCTCGTCCTACAAGCCGGCGATACTCGAAAACGGCATCCGCGTGCTGGTGCCGCCGTTCATCGGCTCGGGCGAGCGCATCATCGTCGATACCAACGAAATCACTTACGTGCGCCGCGCCGACTAAGGCGTGATCCCAAAGAGTTGCAGACTTTTTGGATAAGATCATGCGTCAAGGCAAATAGGCGCAGCGACAGGAAGAACAGCAATGGCGCGTTCCGCGATCCTCAATGTCATGGTCCAGGCCGCAATGAAGGCCGGCCGCTCGCTGTCGCGTGACTTCGGCGAAGTGCAGAACCTGCAGGTCTCGATGAAGGGGCCGGGCGACTATGTCAGCCAGGCCGACCGCAAGGCCGAAGACATCGTCTTTGCCGAACTCTCCAAGGCGCGGCCCGGCTACGCCTTCCTGATGGAGGAACGCGGCGTGATCGAGGGCGACGACGGCCAGCACCGCTGGATCGTCGACCCGCTCGACGGCACCACCAATTTCCTGCACGGCATTCCGCTCTTTGCCGTTTCGATCGCGCTGGAGCGCCAGGGCCAGATCGTCGCCGGCGTCGTCTACAATCCGGCGATGGATGAGCTCTATACCGCCGAGCGCGGCGGCGGCGCTTTCATGAACGACCGCCGGCTGCGCGTCGCCGGCCGCACCAAGCTGGTCGATGCGGTGATCGGCTGCGGCATGCCGCATCTCGGGCGTGGCCAGCACGGCAATTTCCTCATCGAGTTGCGCAATGTCATGGCCGAGGTCTCTGGCGTCCGCCGTCTCGGCTCCGCCTCGCTCGATCTCGCCTACGTCGCCGCTGGCCGCATGGACGGGTTCTGGGAAACCGGCCTGTCGGCCTGGGATGTCGCCGCCGGCATTTTGCTGATCCGCGAGGCAGGCGGTTTCGTCTCCGATTTCGCCGGGGGACAGGATGTGCTGAACGCCGGTTCACTGGTCGCCGGCAACGAACTCATCCAGCGCGCGCTGTTGAAGACTATCAAAAGGCCACTCTCAGCCGGCTGATAGAGGCACGCCGCGCTGAACCGCCGCAGTCGCAAAACCGCAACCAAAGCTTGAAATACTGTCCCGCTGCCGCCCAGATAAGGTGGCGCAGGATCATCGATGACGAACAGCCGGCCCCAACCCCAGAGCGAACTCTCCCAGCTCGACATTCCCTTCATGGGGCGTTGGCATTACTCGCGCGCCGAGATCATCGCCGACGGCATTGTCCACGCCGTGGGCATCGTGCTGGCGATCGCTGCCGGCTCGACGCTGCTGGCACTGGCCGCCTATCGAACCGGCCCCGGCGAATACGTCGCCGCCGCCTTCTATGTAGTCTCGCTGCTCACCGTGCTGTCGGTTTCGCTGGCCTATAATGTCTGGCCGGTGTCGTCGCCGGCAAAATGGATATTGCGGCGCTTCGACCATGCCGCGATCTATCTGCTGATCGCTGCCACCTACACGCCTTTCCTGGCGCAGCTCGGCGGCTCGCCGCTGGCCGTTTCCATGATCGTGCTGGTCTGGACCGCCGCGGCGGTCGGCATCGCCATCAAGATCTTTCTTCCCGGCCGTTTCGACCGGCTGGCGATCGTCTTCTACCTAGCCATCGGCTGGAGCGGCATCGTTCTGGTGGAGCCGCTCGTGCGGACGCTGCCGGCGACATCGATCGCGCTCATCGTTGCCGGCGGCATCGTCTACTCCTGTGGCGTGATCTTCTTCGCCTGGAAGGGCCTGCGCTTCCACAATGCGCTGTGGCATGGTTTTGTCGTTACCGGCGCCGGCCTGCATCTGGCCGCCATGGTCGACTGCCTGGTCATCAACCGGCTTTGACCTCCGGTCGCGGACAGTGGCAATATTGCCAAGCGCCATTCAATTTCGTCACAATTCCGTTTAGAGTCGCAAACACAAATTGATCGGCGGCGACGGCATCGGAAACGGGGCACGGATGACTCTTCTCAGATCCTTCGGCATGGGCAGGCGCTCCGACGTTCTGATCTACGACCCGCACAAATTGTCGAGCCCGCAGGTGTTTCTGCTGACCATGGTGATCTTCCTGTTCATCGTGGCCTTCATAGCCGCCATCCTGACCCGCCAGATCTCGACCGCCTTCGTCACCAATCCCGGCCTCAACGGCCTGATCATCGGCGTGCTGGCGGTCGGCATCCTGCTGGCCTTCGTCCAGGTCGGCCGGCTGTTCCGCGAGGTGCGCTGGGTCAACTCGTTCCGCGCCGGTTCCGAAACCACCGAACCGGTGCTGCTGGCGCCGATGAAGGCGATGATCGGCCGCTCCTCGACGATTGCCTTCTCGACCAGTTCGATGCGCACCATGCTGGATTCGATCGCCACCCGGCTCGACGAAAGCCGCGACACGTCGCGCTACCTTGTCGGACTGCTGGTGTTCCTCGGCCTGCTCGGCACCTTCTGGGGCCTGCTCAACACGATCGGCTCGATCCGCGAAACCATCGAGTCGCTCGATCCCGGCACCGGCGATGCCGCGGCCGTGCTCGAATCCCTGAAGCAGGGGCTTTCCGCTCCGTTGGCCGGCATGGGCACCGCCTTCTCGTCCTCGCTGTTCGGCCTCTCCGGCTCGCTGGTGCTCGGCTTTCTCGACCTGCAGGCCGGCCGCGCCCAGACGCGCTTCTATACCGAACTCGAAAACTGGCTGTCCTCGGTCACCGACCTGTCCTCCGACATCGTCGTTGCCGACACGGCCAAGACCGAACCCTCCGAGGAAATCCGGCTGTTGTCGGAAAAGCTGCGCACTCTGCAGGAGAATGGCGGCGGCTCCAATCCGCGCGTCGCCACCGCCATGGCCAATCTCGCCGACGGCATTTCCGGCCTGGTCAAGAACATGCGCTCGGAACAGCAGATCATGCGCGACTGGGTCGAGGCCCAGTCGGACGAGCAGAAGGCGATGCGCAACACCCTGGAGAAGATCGCCGACGCCTTGAAGAAGCCTGGAGTGCATTGACGTGGCGTTGGCACGAGGCCGGCGCTCCGACCGCCGCATCGATTACTGGCCGGGCTTCGTCGATGCGCTGTCGACGCTGCTGTTGGCGATCATGTTCCTGCTGACTGTTTTCGTGCTGGCGCAGTTCCTGCTCGGCCGCGAGATCTCCGGCAAGGACACGGTGCTCAACCGCCTCAATTCGCAGATCAACGAGTTGACCCAGCTTCTGGCGCTGGAGCGCTCGACGACGCAGGACAAGGAGGACACCCTTGCCAATTTGCAGGCATCGCTGTCTGCATCGGAGGCGGAAAAGAGCCGGCTCGAGCAATTGCTGGCGCAAGGCGCCGGTGCCGGCGATGCCGCCAACCAGCGCGCGACGGCACTTTCCGGCGAGCTCGACAGCCAGCGCCAGATCAGCCAGCAGGCGCTGAGCCAGGTCGAGATCCTCAACCAGCAGATTTCGGCGCTGCGCAGGCAAATCGCAGCGCTCGAACAAGCGCTCGACGTGTCCGAAACGCGCGACCGCGAATCCAACACCAAGATCGCCGATCTCGGCCGCCGCCTCAACGTCGCACTGGCGCAACGCGTGCAGGAGCTAAACCGCTACCGCTCCGATTTCTTCGGCCGCTTGCGTGAAATTCTTGCCGACCGCGAGAACATCCGCATCGTCGGCGACCGCTTCGTCTTCCAGTCGGAAGTGCTTTTCCCGACCGGCTCCGAGGTGATCAACGATGCCGGCAAGCTCGAGATGAAGAAGCTTGCCGATGCTATCATCGAATTGCAAAAGGAAATCCCACCGGAGATCAACTGGGTGCTGCGCGTCGATGGCCACACCGACAACAAGCCGCTCTCCGGCACCGGCCGCTACCGCGACAATTGGGAATTGTCGACGGCGCGCTCGACATCGGTGGTCAAGTTCCTGATCGAGAACGGTGTGCCAGCCAACCGGCTGGTCGCGGCCGGCTTCGGCGAATTCCAGCCGCTCGACCCCGCCGATACCGAAGAGGCGCGCAACAAGAACCGCCGCATCGAGTTGAAGCTGACCGAGCGGTGATCTGCAAGCCTTTGGCTTGTATCATGCGCCAGGTCGAGCCGGCTCAAGTCGGCGGCATTTAGGGCACTGGTGCGGCAGCGGCAAGAACTGAAAAAATTACCTTTTTTTAATTACACTTTGCCGCCATGGCCTTTTAGCCTTGGTCATGGGCCGAGAACCGCCGGCGGTGGAACCGCTCATCGCGACGCGACGGAACCTGACGGCCCGCGGCCGGAAGGCAGGACCCTCCCAACCACCGCCTTCCCCAGTAAAGGAGACGCAACCATGCGCTTCTTCGCTCCCAGGAATCTCAGGACTGCTACCCTCGCCACACTTCTCCTCGCCGTTCCGTTTGCTGGCGCTTACGCCGGCCCGCGTGAGACGGCCTTGATCAATCAGATCCAGAGTGTGGAGACGGGTATCCAGGGCGCCATCCGGGCGAACAAGCTCGAGCCGGGCGAGGCACGTGACTTGCGCACGCAGGTCGCTCAACTCGATCGGGCCGCCCAGAGGGCCGCCCGCCGTGGAACGATGCCGAGCACGCAATATCAGCAGTTGATGGCGCAGCTCGACGATATCAGCCAAAAGCTGCGCGCTGACACCGGCAGTGCCTTCCTCATCGGCAACGGCGCCGATGGCGGATACTATCCCAACGGCTATGGCCCAACTTATCCAGGCGGCTGAAATCGGCCGCAATGCCCGGCGCTGTGGCAATTGATTTTGCCCATGATCCTTTTCCAGCTTTCGGTTCAGGGATCATGCGCTAGTCCAACGCCGGCGCAATCAGCGCCAGTACTGCCGGCACTGTCTCGATGAACAGGGATTTTGCGCCCGCCGTTGCCGCCGTAAAGGCCGGCGACGGCGACGCAGAGCAAGAAGAAGACTACTGAAAACCGGCTTCGCCGAGGTAAAGCCCCAGGTCAGGCCGGCTGCGAGAAAGCCGTCGTAAAGCCCTGATTGGCCGCGAGGACTTTCGAGGCACTGGCGAATTCCGGCGTCAGCCTGAATACCATATGGCCGCGCGGCGTGTCCCACAGCACCATCTCCAGATAGGCGATGCAGAGGTGGATCACGGCCACCAGCCCGACCAGCACATTGGCGATCACGTTTCGTCTCCCCATCGCGGTCTGCCGCCGCCGGACGACATTGATCACGCACGCCACCGCTTTCACAAGATGCCTTTCGACCGTTGCGGCCGGCAGTCGATGCATCGGTCGCGGACGGTCTTCAGGGGTTGCCAACAGTTTTGCATTGGTATCTTTTCCCGCCGTCAAATCAGCGGAACCCACAATGTCCTTTCAAAAACTCGACGACCTCGGCCACAAGCTCGAAGCACTGGAACACGCCCTCGCCATCCTCGGCGCCGACGAGGCGACCCATATGGCGGTCGGCGGCGGCGAGAAGCGCGCAGAGGCAATGTCGGTGCTTGCCGGCATGCACCATGCCCGGGCGACTGCGCCGGAGATTGCCGACTGGATCGCGGCGGCCGAGCAGGAGGCGCTGAACGAAGAGCAGCAGGCCGCGGTCAGGGAATTCCGCCGGCAATATACCAACCTGACCTGCCTGCCGGTCGAGTTCGTCGAGCGCCAGACGACCGCGCGCATGCGCTCCGAGCAGCTGTGGCGCGACCTGCGCGCCAAGAACGACTGGGCCGGCTTCCTGCCGGCGCTGGAAGGCGTCGTGGCGCTGGTCCGCGAGGAGGCGGCCCTTCGCGCCGAGGTGCTCGGGCTCGAGCCTTACGACGCGCTGATGGAGCAATATGATCCGGGCAATCGCACCGCCGACGTCACGCCTGTGTTTGCCGAGTTGAAGACCTTCCTGAAAGGTTTCGTGCCGGAGGCACTGGCCGTGCAGGAAGAGCGGCTGGCGAAACATCCGCTGAAGCCGCTTTCCGGCAGCTACCCCTTGGACAAACAGCGCGAGCTCGGCCTCGCCATGATGGCGGCAGTCGGCTTCGACCTCACCCACGGCTCGCTGTCGGTTTCGCACCATCCCTTCTGCGGCGGCGTGCCGAGCGACGTGCGCATCACCACCCGCTACAAGACCTCGGATTTCCTGTCGGCGCTGATGGGCGTGCTGCACGAGACCGGCCATGCGCTGTACGAGCAGAATCTGCCGAAGGCGTGGGCGCACTGGCCGCTCGGCAGAGCGCGCGGCATGGCGGTGCATGAAAGCCAGAGCCTGTTCGTCGAAAAGCAGATCGGCCGCAATCCAGAATTCTGGCGCTGGGCGCTGCCGGTGGTCGAAAGACACCTCGGCGAGCGCTGGACGATCGACGACATCCTGCCGCATGTGCACCGGGTCGAGCGCGGCCTGATCCGCGTCGATGCCGACGAGGTCACCTATCCGCTGCACGTCATCCTGCGCTACGAGCTGGAGCAGGAGCTTGTCTCGGGACGGCTGGAAGCAGCCGACCTGCCCGAAGCCTGGGATGCCAAGATGTGCGATTATCTCGGCCTGTCGACATCAGACAATCCGGCTGACGGTCCGATGCAGGACGTCCACTGGCCGGGTGCCGCCTTCGGCTATTTCCCCTCCTACACGCTGGGCGCCATGATGGCGGCGCAGCAATGGGCGGCGCTGACCAGGGATCATCCTTCAGCCGACGAAGACCTCGCCAACGGAGATTTTGCCGCGATCAACGACTGGCGCCGCAAAAGGATCTGGTCGCAAGGCTCGCGCTGGTCGACACCGGAACTGCTCGAACGCGCTACCGGCGAAAAGCTCAATGCCGTGCATTTCACCGATCACCTGAAGAAGCGGTACGGGAACTGAGCCGCTTCGTCTATTCCAGGTTCTTGCCGCGGTGACTGCAGAAATCCGCGAAACTGGCCTTTACTTTGGTGGGAAAGCCTCTGAAAAAGGAGTTCTTCCAAGTTGGGCGAGCGTAGATGTCTGTCCGTTACAGTTTTCATAGGATGAAGTCTTTCTGGCCCCGCTTGGTATTTTTCATCTTATTGATCGGCCTGAGTTCTCCGGCCATGGCCGACGACATGGTTCTCAAGGGTCCGGCAGAAAGCTGGGTAAAGCAGCTTGATATTCCGGCTGCCGATCCCACCCGATCGGATCAAATCAAGAATGGCGTTTCATGGCTGCTCTCGGACGACCAGATCAAGCATCGCGCCGGCGGCTATGTCGAGTACTCGCGCACCGTCTATAAGATCGTCGACCGTCCCGGCCTGGATCGTGGCGCGAGTATCGATCTGCAGTTCGATCCGTCCCGGCACAAGGTCACGCTCAACCATCTTCACATCATCCGCGATGGTGCCGTTCTGGACCGGCTGGAAGGCGTCGAATTCGACATCTTCCGCAGGGAAAGAGACGCCGAGAAGGGTGTCTTCGACGGCTGGCTGACAGCACATGTCAACATCGATGATGTGCGCACCGGCGACACCGTCGACTACGGGTCGACCTATGAGATAACGCCGCTGGTCGGCAAGGACCTTTTCTTCAAGAATTTCTCCACCGAATGGGAAGAGCCGGTAGCGCTTATCCGCACAAGCATCATTTGGCCTTCGGACCAGCCGCTCCAGATCAAGACAAGGGGAACCCGACTCAAGCCCTCAATCTCCCCGACTGGGCCGGACACCACCTATCTGTGGGAGATTCCAAACCCGAAACCGGTCAATGTCGAGGACAACCTGCCCGTGACCTATCCAGGCTGGGGCTCCATCGATGTCGCGTCTACCGCGAATTGGCAAAGTGTGGTCGATGCCGTTGCGCCCTATTACAAGCCAGCGACCGTTTTTCCCCCGGCCTTTGCCGCAAAGCTCGACGACATCGCTCTGCGGCATCCGGTGCCCGAAGACCGGATGGTCGAGGCAATGCGGCTGGTGCAGGACCAGATCCGCTATGTAAGCCTGTCGATGGGTGCCGGTTCCTACGTTCCGCGTGATCCCGCGACGGTCATCCTGAGCGGGTTCGGTGACTGCAAGGACAAGGCCCTGCTGCTGGTTTCGTCGCTTGTGCGGCTTGGCATTGCTGCCGAGGTCGCCTTGGCCGATCTCGACGAGGGACGGGCCCTGGACCAGCATCTGCCGGCGCTCCGCGATTTCGACCATGCCATCGTCAAGGCAAGGATCGGAGCAAAGACATATTGGCTGGACGCCACGAACTATCTTCAGGGCGGCGGGGCGCACAATCTCGCACAGCCCGACTACGGCTTCGCGCTGCCGCTTTCCAGCACCGGCGGGTTGGAGAAGATGCCGAGCCCTGTGCTTACCAGCCCATCAATCCAGATCGCCGAGGAATTCGACTTTCCGCGGAAACCGGGCGATCCCCTCGTGCTGACGGTCTTCTCGACATATGAGGACGCCGATGCCGATTGGATGCGCGGCAATTTCGCCAGCCGGTCGCTGAGCGAGGTGTCGGACGCCTACCTGAAATACTACAACAAGCAATATCCGGGCATCCAAACCATCGCCAAGCCGGAAATCGTGGATCGCCGCGACGGCAACATAGTGAGCGTGAAGGAAAGTTATCGCTTGCCGGCGGAAGCGCTGACGGCCAACGATCTGGCAAAGAATTTCCCGATCCGCGCGGCCGATCTCGGCAACAACTCTCTTCCAACCCCGACAATCGTCGACCGAACCGGGCCCGTCTCCCTCGGCCCTCAGTTCTACCGCCGCCACAAGGTGACCGTGCGCAACCTCAAGGCGAGGTTTTCCGGCGAGTCGATGAAAAACGTCGTGACGCCCTATCTGTCTCTCAAGGCATCCTGGTCCAACACGCCCACCGAATTTCAAGTTGAATGGAACTTTCAGACGCTGGCGACTGAAGTACCGGCCAAGGCGATTGCCGATTATCTGAAAACCGTCGATGACCTCGCAGACCAGGTTCGCTGGCAGTACGATTTTACCTATGAAGAGCCGCCTGCCGATGTGCAGCTCAGCGATCCGGCAAAGGAGCAGCGACAGACCGTCGCCAGCATGCTTTTGTTGTCGTTGCTTGTCGGCGTTCCCCTGTTCATCGCCTATCGACGCGGCAAACGCCGAGCTTTCGGTAGCTGAAGAATCTCGGCCGCCGCGGGGCTCCATGATCCCGAAAAGTGGATGCCGGTTTTCGGAAAAGATCATGGTCAAACAAGAAGATGGAGCCTTATCCCGATTTCATCGGGATGGAGCGATGCTACTCGGCCGCGCCCCTGAAAGCACTCGCCCCGGTGTCGAACTGCAGCTTGGCCAGCCGCGCATAGATGCCGCCCTTGGCGACCAGGCTCTGATGCGTGCCTTCCTCGACGATGCGGCCGCCATCCATGACCAGGATGCGATCGGCCTTCAGCACGGTTGCCAGCCGATGGGCGATGACGATCGTGGTGCGGCCCTTCATCAGCCGGTCCAGCGCCGTCTGCACCAGCGTCTCGCTTTCGGCATCTAGCGCCGAGGTCGCCTCGTCGAGCAGCAGGATGGGCGCATCGCGCAAAATGGCGCGGGCGATCGCCACGCGCTGGCGCTGGCCGCCCGACAGCGTCACGCCGCGCTCGCCGACCTGGCTGTCATAGCCCTTTTCGAGTTTCAGGATGAACTCGTCGGCAAGCGCGTCCTTCGCCGCCGCCTCGATCTCGGCCTGGCTGGCGCCAGGCCGGCCAAAGCCGATATTGTCGCGCGCGCTTGCGGCAAAGATGGTGACGTCCTGCGGCACGATGGCGATGCGCGCGCGGATCGCCGCCGGATCGGCCTCGCGCAGATCGACCCCGTCGATGATGATCCCGCCGGACTCCGGATCGTAGAAGCGCAGAAGCAGCGAAAACACGGTGCTCTTGCCGGCGCCCGAGGGTCCGACGATCGCCACCGTCTCGCCGGGTTTGACCTGAAAGCTCAGGCCATGGACGGCGGCGCGGTCGGGCCGGGCCGGATAGGAGAAGGAGACATCGTCGAAGCTGATCGCACCTCTCGCCTTTGCCGGCAGCGGCTTCGGATCGGCGGGCGCCTGGATCGCGGGTTTCTCGGCCAGGATCTCGGTCAGCCGTTCGGCAGCGCCCGCTGCCTGGGAAAGTTCGCCCCAGACCTCCGACAGGGCGCCGAGCGCGCCGGCGGCGAACACCGAATAGAGCAGGAATTGACCGAGCGTGCCCGGCGACAGCGTGCCGTCGAGCACGTCGCGCGAACCGAACCACAGCACCGCCACGACTGACGAAAAGATCATGAAGATGGCGAAGAAGGTGAGAAAGGAGCGGGCAAAGATCGAGGCCCGCGCCGCTTCGAACGCTGCTTCCACGGCGGACGAAAAATATCTGGTTACAAGCTTCTCGTTGGTGAAGGCCTGCAGGGTGCGCACCGCGCCGATCTGCTCGCTGGCATAGGCGGTGGCATTGGCAAGCGTATCCTGCGCCAGCCGTGACTTGCGCCGCACCGAGCGGCCGAAGGCGACCAGCGGCAGCACGATCAGCGGAATGGCCGCGATGACCAGGCCGGACAGTTTTGGGCTGGTGAAGACCATCATCGCCACGGCGCCAAGGCCGAGGATGACGTTGCGCAAAGCCACCGAGGCGGTAGCACCGACGGCCGATTTGACCTGTGTCGTGTCGGCGGCGAGCCGCGAGACGATCTCGCCCGACTGGGCCGTGTCGAAAAAGGATGGCGACAGTGTTGTGACGTGGGCAAAGACATCGCGGCGGATATCGGCAACGACGCGCTCGCCGAGCGTGATGACGAAATAGTAGCGGCTGGCCGACGCCGCCGCCAGAACGGCGGCCATCACCACCAGCATGGCGAAATATTCGGCAATGAAGCTGGAATCGGAAGCGGAAAAACCGTGGTCGATCATCCGCCGCACGGCCAGCGGCAGCGCCAGCGTCGTCGCCGCAGCGACGGCCAGCGAGACGATCGCGCCGATGACCATTTTGCGGTAATGCGTAATGTAGGGAAACAGGCGCTGCAGCGGCCTCAGCGAGCGCCTGCGCTCGTCTGCATCGCCGCTGATGTTCGCCATGACCGTTTCCTTTGGCCCTTTGAGGCTTGCGCCATCAATATGCGCTTGCCGCGGCCTTGTGATTCAATTCCGGCTGATGTATAGGCTCGCCGACCGTTTTAGAAGCCGTGGCTCCTCAATAGCTGCGGCTTCGAGTTTTAAAAAGGGGCGCATCGACGCAGGCTTCAGCCCGTCGGCAGCACCCGGCAAGCCAGGAACAGACCCATGAAGACCGATATCCATCCCGACTACCACACCATCAAGGTCGTCATGACCGACGGCACCGAATACATGACCCGTTCGACCTGGGGCAAGGAAGGCGATACGATGAACCTCGATATCGACCCCACCACCCATCCGGCCTGGACCGGCGGCCAGCAGACCCTGCTCGACCGCGGTGGCCGCCTGTCGAAGTTCAAGAAGCGTTTCGAAGGCTTCGGCCTCTAAGCCGCATTGGCATTTCGCAGATCGAGAAACCCGCCTTCGTGGCGGGTTTTTTGTTGGGAAAATACGGCCCTACTCGCCGAGCAACTCGCGCAGGGCCATCCGCTTGTAGGCCGCGACCAGCCTGTCGCCTTCTTGCCGCCCGACCGAGATCGCCAGCCGCATTGCGGCCTCGCCCATCTGCCAGATGAGAAACGCCGTCGTTTCGAGCGCTTCCGGATCGGCGGATGGCCGCAGCCGTTTCAGCACGGCTGTAAGGAATTCGGCGTTGGCCCGGCTGTCGGCAAGCTCGAGTTCGCTCAGCGCCTTGTCGGCCTGCGTGCCCGACCAGATGTCGCGCATCACCGGCTCCGCCAGGAACATTCCGTAGTAGATATCCACCAGTTCCGAAAATGCCCGGCGCAGGCCTTCGGCGTCATTGACCTCGGCTAGCGCTGCCGCAATGCAGGCCTGGCTTTCGGCGGTGTAGCGTTCGGCCAGCGCCCAGATGATCGCCCTCTTGTCGGGGAAGAACTGGTAGAGCGAGCCAATCGACACGCCGGCCCTCTCGGCCACCTCGCCCATGCGCATGGCGTCGCTGCCTTGCTCGGCGATCAACGCCGAGGCGGCGGCCAGCATGCGCTCGACCCGCTCGCGGCTGCGCTGCTGGCTCGGCGCCCGGCGCGGCGATGCGATCTGCTCGTTGCGGGAACCCGGTGCAGCGGTGCCTTCCATGACTGTCTCCAGAAAAATGGCTTGACTGAGAAAATACGAGGGTTTATCACGTTTCGCAAATGTGAGGATCATTCATATTTTTAGACGACACACCAATCGAACTGCTCGAATCTGAAGCCGGAGGAACTGACATGATCATGAAACTGCTTCCCACCCTCACCTTCGTCGCTGCCATTGGCTCAGGCGTTGTCGGCGGCGTTTTCTTCGCCTTCTCCAACTTTATCATGCCGGCGCTCGCCCGCTTGCCTGCCGGAGGCGGCATCGCCGCCATGAATTCGATCAACATCACCGTGATTACGCCGGCATTCATGACCGCGCTTTTCGGCACCGGGCTGGTCTGTCTTGTCCTTGCCGCCGGCGCTCTTATCGGCTGGAGCCAACCGGGTTCGTTCTGGCTCCTCGCCGGCGCCCTGATCTACCTCGTCGGCAACCCAATCGTGACGATGATGTTCAACGTGCCGCTTAACAACGCCCTGGCCGCGGTCGATCCGGCAAGCGCCAACGGCGCCGCGGTATGGGCCGCCTATCTCAGGGACTGGGTGATGTGGAACCATGTCCGCACCATCACCGCCATCGTGGCGCTGGGCTGCTTCATCTTCGCATGGCGGTGAATGCAGGACGGAAGTCCTAAAAGGCCGTCAGGCAGGGTCTTTTGACTTATGGCCCTTGCGGTCGGCATGGCCCAGATCGCGATCCGGATCGATGACGTCGCGAACCAGTTGCTTGAGCTTTGCGGCGTCGGGAAAACCGCCGTCACGCTTGCGGTCCCAGACCAGCGTATCATTGCAGGAAATGGTGAAGATGCCGCCGGTGCCGGGCACCAGCGTCACTTCGCCCAGATCGGTGCCGAAGGTCGACAGCAGCTCCTGCGCCATCCAGCCGGCCCTGAGCAGCCACAGGCACTGCGTGCAATAGGTGATGCGGACTGTGGGCAGCGCGTGTTGGATCATGCCGCGCTGAGCTTTGCCAAGGTCTCCTCGTCGACCTCGAAATTGGCGTAGACGCTCTGCACGTCGTCGTCGTCCTCGAGCGTCGCAACCAGCTTCATCAGCGATTGTGCCCGCTCCTCGTCGACCGCGATATTGGTCTGCGGCTTCCAGATCGGCTTCACCGATTCAGCCTCTCCGAGCGCGCCCTCCAGCGCCTTCGACACTTCGCCGAGATTCTCGAAAGCGCAGTAGATCGTGTGGCCGTCCTCGTCCGACTGGACGTCGTCGGCGCCGGCCTCGATCGCCGCGTCCATCACCTTCTCGGCGCTGCCGGCCGATGCCGGATAGTAGATCTCGCCGACGCGGTCCCACATGAACGATACCGAGCCGGTCTCGCCCATCGCCCCGCCCGCCTTGGTGAAGGCAGCGCGCACATTCGACGCCGAGCGGTTGCGGTTGTCGGTCAGCGCCTCGACGATCAGCGCGACGCCGCCTGGCCCGTAACCCTCGTAGCGCACGGCTTCGTAGGTCTCGGCATCGCCCATCGACGCCTTGTTGATGGCGCGCTGGATATTGTCCTTCGGCATCGACACCGCCTTAGCGTTCTGCACCGCAAGGCGCAGGCGCGGGTTCATCGATGGATCGGGCGTGCCGCTCTTGGCGGCGACGGTGATTTCGCGCGCCAGCTTGGAAAACATTTTCGACCGCACCGCATCCTGGCGGCCCTTGCGGTGCATGATGTTCTTGAACTGTGAATGGCCAGCCATGGCACCCCTGTCATCTTCTCGGCTAGAGCATCTGCCGCCTGGTGAACCACCCGGCATCTTGCAAAATGCTCGAATTCAAAATTTCAGAACGTCCTGCTGCGTCCCTGACGGACGGACGGCGCTCGCTGTCGGAATGGCCGGCTTATAGATAAATCGGCTCAATTCGTCCAGCCGCGCCATTGCTGCCGGCACGCAAGGGTTTCAAGATCCGAAAATCGGCAGGCTTCGGCAAACCTTTCATCCCTCAAGATCGGATTTCAGCCGGTCGAGGATGCTGATCGCGTGCGTGGCATATTGACTGATCCAGCGGTCGTGGATGTGCTTGATCGGCAGCGCGTTGAGATGGTTCCAGCGTTCGCGCCCCTCGCGCCGCGCCACGACCAGGTCGGCCTCCTCCAGCACCTTCAGGTGCAGCATGACCGTGCAGCGGTCCATGTCGGGGAAGGCATCGCACAACATGCCGGTGGTCTGCGGCGCATCCTTCAGCCGGTCGAGCAACGCACGCCGGCGCGGATGCGCCAGCGCCTTGAAAACATTGTCGTCCCGCGATTGGCTTGACATGTTATATTTCTATAACATATCATTGAGCCATTCAAGGAAGGAGCTGTGGATATGTCTCTTGGATTCAGGGTTTCTGGCCGCATCGGCAAACCCGTCGCCGAAGTCTTCGATGCGGTCGTCAATCCGAAGAAACTTAGCGGCTACTTCACCACGATCGGCGGCGCCAGCGCACTGCTGGTGGCGGGCGCCACCGTCATCTGGTGGGGCAAGGTTCCCGTCGAGGTCGACGAGGTGAAGAAAGACAGCCGCATCGTGCTGCGCTGGGATGCCACCGACGCCGACGGCAAGCCAGCCTACAAGACTCGCATCGAGATGAATTTCGAGCCGCTCGACGATGGCGGCACCTTCGTCACCATCGCCGAAACCGGCTGGCACGAGGACGCGGTCGGCCTGAAGAAATCCTACCTCAATTGCGAGGGCTGGTCGCAGATGCTGGCCTGCATGAAGGCCTATGTCGAATACGGCATCAATCTGCGCGACGGCTATTACCGCAGCGAGATGAAGGGCGAGCCGGCCAACCAGAACAACATCTGAGAGCAAATGGAGTAAGAATGTCCGCGAAGATCACCGGCGGCATCAACATCGCGATGAAGGTCCCGCCGCATCAATACCAGGCAACGGTCGCCTTCTATCGCGACGTCATCGGCCTGAAGCCATTCACCGCCAAGCCGCCGGCCGTCGGCTTCGAACTCGGTCCCAATCGGTTGTGGATCGACGAGGCGCCGATGATGAGCCAGGCCGAGATCTGGCTGGAACTGTTCACCGATGACTTTCCGGCCGCTGCGGAGCATCTCGCCGAGGCCGGTGTCGTGCGCTGCGATGCCATCGAGGCACTGGGTGAAGGCTTTCGCGGCGGCTGGATCACCAACCCGACCAACATCATTCACCTGGTGCGCGAACCCGATGCCTGGTGAACAGGGCGGCGCCGTGGAAAGGAGGATGAAATGGAAATCCGCGAAACACCGACCGCCGAAGCCGGCATGCTGATAAGGCGGCCGGTCGCCGACGTATTCGAAGCCTTCGTCGATCCGGCGATCACGACGAAGTTCTGGTTCACCCATGGCAGCAACAGGCTGGACAGCGGCAACAAAGTTCGCTGGGAATGGCGCATGTATGGCGTCTCGACGACGGTCAATGTCAGTGAGATCGTCGATAACAAGAAGATCGTCATGCAATGGAGCGATCCGCCGACTACGGTGGTCTGGACTTTCGAGGAGATGCCGGGCAACACGACCTTTGTCGAGGTCCGCAATTTCGGCTTTGCCGGCAGCCCTGACGAGCAGGTCAAGCAGGCGATCGGCTCGACCGATGGCTTTGCGCTGGTGCTCGCCGGCGCCAAGGCGTGGCTGGAGCAAGGCCTGACGCTTGGCCTGATCGGCGACCGCCATCCGAAGGGTGTGCCGGGGAATTAGGTCAGCCGCGGTGGGCCATCCTCAGTGCCCGCCGCCTTTTGCCTTCTTCCGCCGCCGCGCCAGCATGTTGAGCCCTTCGACCAGTGCCGAAAAACCCATGGCGGCGTAGATGTAGCCTTTCGGCACGTGGTAACCCATGCCGTCGGCGATCAGCGTCGTGCCGATCATCAGCAGGAAGCCGAGGGCCAGCATGACGATGCTGGGGTTCCTGGCGATAAAGTCGGCCAGCGGCCCGGCCGCCAGCATCATCACGCTCACCGCCACGATCACCGCGATGTACATGATCGCGATTTCGTCGGTCATGCCGACGGCGGTGATGATCGAGTCGATCGAGAAGACGAGGTCGAGCAGCAATATCTGGAAAATCGCGCCGGCCAGCGAAAGCTGCAGCGTCTCGCCCATCATGGTGTCCTGGTGATCATCGAGATCAACCGTGTGGTGGATCTCCTTGGTCGCCTTCCAGACAAGAAACAGGCCGCCTGCGATCAGGATCAGGTCGCGCCATGAAAACCCGTGGCCGAAGGCGGTGAATATCGGCGTCGTCAGTTGGACGATGATCGAGATGGTGGCCAGCAGGATCAGCCGCATCACCAGCGCGGCGGATATGCCGAGCCGCCGGGCGCGGGCCCGCTGCGCTACCGGCAATTTGTTGGTCAAAATCGAGATGAAGATCAGATTGTCGATGCCGAGCACGACCTCCAGCACGACCAGAGTCAGCAGCGCGACCCATGCCGTCGGGTCGGAGACAAAGGCGAAATGCGGCGCCAGGAATTCGACTAGCTGCATGGAGGTCGTCCCCTCTACGATCTAGAGCAGTTTCGCCGGCAATTGGGTATTGCAAGCGTCCATATCAAAGTCACGACCAGAAGGATGGCGCCGTTTCCTCCAGCCGCGGGCCGCGGCGAAACGGCGCGATCCGTTCGGTCAGGCCGCTACGGTCGGAAATGTCGACGCCGACGCCGCACAATGTCGCCGGTCCGGTCGACGCCTCGAAGCGGCCTTTCGGCACCTTGGACAAGAACCGGTTGAGCGGCTCCTCCTTGTCCATGCCGAGCGAGGAATCGTAATCGCCGCACATGCCGGCATCGGAAATATAACCGGTGCCGCCATTGAGGATCTGGTGATCGCCGGTCGGCTGATGCGTATGGGTGCCGACAACAAGGCTGGCACGGCCGTCGACGAAATGAGCGAAGCACATTTTTTCCGAGGTCGCCTCGGCATGGAAATCGATGACGATCGCATCGGCCTGCTCGCCAAGCGGACAAGCGGCAAGTTCGCGCTCGCCGGCCTGGAACGGATCGTCGAGCTCGGGATGCATGAACACCCGGCCCATGATGTTGGCGACCAGCACGCGCGCGCCGTTCCTGGCGATGTAGACGCCTGAGCCGCGCCCCGGCGTACCCTTGGGGAAATTGGACGGACGCAGGAAGCGCTCTTCGCGCGGCGCGAAAATCAGCGCATCGCGCTGGTCCCAGACATGGTTGCCGGTGGTGACGACATCGGCGCCGGCCGAGATCGTCTCGCGAAAAATTTCCTCGGTGATGCCGAAGCCGCCGGCGGCGTTCTCGCCATTGACGATGACGAAGTCGAGTTTGAAATCCGAGATCAGGCCGGGCAGTTGTTCCCACACCGCCGTACGTCCTGTCTTGCCGACCATGTCGCCGAGGAAGAGAAGTCTCATATAAGCGTGATCCCGAACCGAAGGTCAGCGAAGCAAAAAGCTGCATGACTTTCGGAAAAGACCATGCGTCCAGGAACTTATCTACAATTTCGGCGCGAACCGGCGCAACCCGCTCTCGGTGAGTATTTCCGGAATGATCACGTCATGCGGCTCGTCCGGCACCAGGGCCACCTCCTGGCAGTCGAAGGCAATGCCGATCAGCCGCGGCTGCTGCCCCTTGTCGGCCAGCCGCGCGATCGCCCGGTCATAATAGCCGGCGCCGTAACCGATGCGGTGGCCGCGCGCATCGAAGGCGGCAAGCGGCACCAGCATCATTTGGGGATCGAGCACCTCGGCTTCCTCATGCGGCCCGACGGTGCCGAAGCCCATGTCGATCATCGGCGCGCCGCGCACCAGTTCGCGAAAAACGATGGTGGTCTTGTTGAGGATGGCCGGCAGGCAGAGCCTTGCCCCCTTTTCGCGCAAGGCAAACATCAGCGGCCGGACGTCGACTTCCGAGCGCATCGGCCAGAAGCCTGAGACGATCTGGGCCGGCTCGACCGTGATCCGGTCGCGCGCCGTCTCGGCCATTTCGAGTGCTGCCTCCACCCGCCAGAAAGGATCGAGCGCGTCGCGGCGCCCGAGGGCTTGGTTGCGGAGAGTTTTTTTCAGGTCTTTTGGGGATGTCATGCGCCGACGTTAGAAAAGGTCAGATTTGGATGGAGTTTTACGAGCGACGTTTTGGAGGAGCGGGGCGAGCTTTCGTTCGTGAGAGCACCGCACAAAGCGGCGCGACGACAAGATCCGCCAGACATTGCCTTTTCGACAGGTGACGATCCACACAACCGGTGGAGAGAGCGATCCCGGGAACCTACAAAGTAGGTGGGCGCCGTATGAGAAAACCCACGGGTCTTCCCAGGGACAGCTCCCTAGGGATCATTAAGGCCCCGGGGAAAATGTTCTCCTGCCGGGAAGCGCAGACCGTCTCCGCCAATATAGGCAGACGGCAGACCAAGCGCCAGAGAGACGACATGTTTCGAGTCTTAAATCGACGCAGAACCGCTCGACGAGGGTCGCGCCGGCAAGATCCCCGCTTTGCCAGCAGCGCCTTGCACAGCGAAGGCCGCCTCCTTAGGGTCGCGCGATGAACCCGGGAGCAAAAATGCGTTTTGAAGGCACGGCAGCCTATGTCGCCGACAAGGATCTGATGGTGGCGGTCAACGCGGCGATCGCGCTCGAGCGGCCGTTGCTGGTCAAGGGCGAGCCCGGTACCGGCAAGACCGAACTTGCCCGCCAGGTGGCGGCGGCGCTCGGCATCGATCTGATCGAATGGCATGTCAAATCGACCACGCGGGCGCAGCAGGGCCTCTATGAATATGATGCCGTCTCGCGGCTGCGCGACAGCCAGCTCGGCGACGAGCGCTTCAACGACATCCGCAATTACATCAAGCGCGGCAAGCTGTGGGACGCCTTTGCTGCCGGCAAGAAAGTCGTGCTTCTGATCGACGAGATCGACAAGGCCGATATCGAGTTCCCCAACGATCTGTTGCAGGAACTGGATCGGATGGAGTTCTTCGTCTACGAGACCGGCGAGACCATCCGTGCCACAGTCCGGCCGATCGTCATCATCACCTCCAACAACGAAAAAGAGCTGCCGGACGCCTTCCTGCGCCGCTGCTTCTTCCACTACATCCGCTTTCCCGACGTCGAGACGCTGCACAAAATCGTCGACGTGCACTATCCCGGCATCAAGCAGAACCTGGTGCGCGCCGCACTCACGCAATTCTATGAAATCCGTGACGTGCCGGGCCTCAAGAAGAAGCCGTCGACCTCCGAGGCACTCGACTGGATCCGCCTGCTGGTCGCCGACGAGATCGCGCCCGAGGACCTGCGCGCCGACCCGAAGAACGTGCTGCCCAAGCTGCACGGCGCCTTGCTGAAGAACGAACAGGACGTGCATCTGTTCGAGCGCCTGGCCTTCATGGCGAGACGGCAGGGATGAGGGGCCGGTCGGCCGGAAGCCCACGAAGTCACCGGACAGCGCTTTCCCGGTGCTGGACCGTTGCCTCTAGCCGGGCACGGAGGCAGCTTCAGGTTGCCGACTTCAGAGGGAAACGAAATGACCGAGATCACCATCCGCCCATTGGCGCAATCTGACCACGCCGATTGGCGGCGTCTTTGGACCGCCTATCTCACCTTCTACGAAACCAAGCTGCCGGAAGAGGTTTACGCCGTCACCTGGAAGCGGCTGTTCACGGCGGGCGAGTTCGAGCCGAAAGGCTTCATCGCCACCCTCGACGGCAAGGCCGTCGGCCTGACGCACTATCTCTACCATCGCTCCTGCTGGTCGCAGATAAACAACTGCTATCTGCAGGACCTGTTCGCCGACCCCGATGTACGCGGCAAGGGTGTCGGCGCCGCCCTGATCGAAGCGGTCAAGCAGGAAGCCGGCAAGATCGGCGTCAAGAACGTCTACTGGATGACCCACGAAACCAACACCACGGCACGCAAGCTCTACGACCACGTGGCGCGCAGGACCGGCTTCATCGAATACGATCTGCTATGATGAGGCCAACGATTGAAATAATCACCTGTGCGCAATATATTGCGCATGATCAGGGGCGACAGTGCCGCTGATCGAGACCAACACGCGCAAGATTGTCACGAGGCTTTTACGTGACGGCTGGGTGAACGTAGGCGGCGGCAAACACGAGAAGTACGAGCATCCGGAAAGGCCGGAGATCATGATTATCGTGCCGCGGCATCGCGAACAATCTCTGGGTGTTGCGCGGTCGATCGCCCGGCTTGCTGGATGGATTTAAGGACGAATCATGACGCACTATGTCGGAATTCTTGACGGCGCAGATGAAGTCTGGGGAGTGCGGGTGCCTGATCTTCCCGGATGTCACGGCGGTGGCGCAAGTCCCGAAGAGGCGATAGCCGATGCGACTTCTGCCGTTCGCGAATGGGCAGAGACACGAATGGCGAAGAACTTGCCCTTGCCCGCGGCGCGCACTGTGGCAGATCTGCTCCGACTGGGCGAAGTCGATAGCGCTGCCGGTGAATCCGCCGTGATGATCCCTGTGCTGATCGATTCCGGACGGCCTGTCCGGGCCAATCTGTCGCTCGACGCAGGTCTTTTGGCGGCAATCGACGAAGAAGCGGGTCGGCGTGGTCTGACGCGTTCCGCCTTTATCGCCAGCGCCGCACGGGAGAAGATCGAGGGACACAGATAAAGTCGGACCATGTTCATCCCCTTCTTCCTCGAACTGAAGGCAGCGCGGGTTCCGGTCTCGCTCCGCGAATATCTGTCGCTGCTGGAGGGGCTGGAGGCCGGGCTGGTCGACTATGATGTCGAGGGCTTTTACTATCTCGCCCGCGCCGCTCTGGTGAAGGACGAGCGCCACATCGACCGCTTCGACCAGGTCTTTTCGCACATCTTCAAAGGTGTCGAGGCGCAAGCTGGCGAAAACGCGGTCGATGTCGCAAACATCCCGGAGGAATGGCTGCGGAGGCTCGCCGAAAAGCACCTGACCGACGAGGAGAAGAAGCTGATCGAGGCGCTGGGCGGCTTCGGAAAGCTGATGGAGACGCTGAAGAAGCGGTTGGAGGAGCAAAACGGCCGGCATCAGGGCGGTTCGAAATGGATCGGCACCGGCGGCACCTCGCCCTTCGGCGCCTATGGCTACAATCCCGAAGGCGTGCGCATCGGCCAGCACGAAAGCCGCAACCGCCGCGCGGTAAAAGTCTGGGACAAACGCGAGTTCAGGAATTTCGATGACGCCGTCGAACTCGGCACCCGCAACATCAAGGTCGCGCTGAAGCGCTTGCGCCGCTGGGTGCGCGAAGGCGCCGAACAGGAATTCGACCTGCCCGGCACCATCCACGCCACCGCCGAGCACGGTTATCTTGACGTTAAGACACAACCCGAACGTCGCAATGCCGTGAAGCTGCTGATGTTCTTCGATGTCGGCGGCTCGATGGACGACCATGTCAGGAGTGTCGAGGAGCTGTTTTCGGCCGCCCGCGCCGAGTTCCGCCAGCTCGAATATTTCTATTTCCACAACTGCCTCTACGAGGGCGTGTGGAAGGACAATCGCCGCCGCCATGCCGAGGTGATTCCGACCTTCGATCTCCTCCATAAATATGGCCCCGACTACAAGGTGATCGTCGTCGGCGACGCCTCGATGAGCCCCTATGAGATCGCTCAACCCGGCGGCTCGGTCGAGCATTGGAACAAGGAGGCCGGCGCCGTCTGGCTCGGCAGGCTGCTGCAGCAATGGCCGAACGCCATTTGGCTCAATCCGGAAGACGCGAAGAACTGGGGTTTTACCCATTCGATTGCCATGATCCGCGATATTTTTGGCGGCCGCATGTTTCCGCTGACGCTCGCCGGCCTCGAAGCCGCGACGAAGCAACTTTCAAGGAAGCACTGAATGGATCCACGCAAAACAGGACGGTCGACCTGTTTCCTTTGCCTGCAATGCGGTGTCCAGTTCGCGGCGACAGCGACGCCGCCGCGACATTGCCCGATCTGCGAGGACGAGCGGCAATATGTGCGCTGGGAAGGTCAGGCCTGGACCACGCCGGAAGAGCTCGCCGCCGGCCATCGGGTCGTGATCAAGGATGATGCCGGCGTGCTCGCCTTCGGCATCGAGCCACGCTTCGCTATCGGCCAGCGCGCATTGCTGGCGCAAACGCCCCACGGCAATGTGCTGTGGGACTGCATCTCGATGGTCAGCGACGAGGCGGTGGCCGAGATCCACCGCCGGGGCGGCCTGGCCGCCATCGCCATTTCGCACTGCCATTACTATTCGGTGATGGTCGAGTGGAGCGCGGCGTTTGGCGGCGTGCCGATTTATCTGCACGCCGATGATCGTCAGTGGATCATGCGGCCGCATCCGGCAATCATCAGCTGGGAAGGCGAGATGCACGCCATAAACCCGTCGCTGACGCTCATCCGCTGCGGCGGCCACTTTGCCGGTGGCCAGGTACTGCACTGGAAGCGCGACCGCGGCAATGCCATCCTGGCCGGCGACATCCTGCAGGTGACGCCGACCCGCCGTCGTGTCAGCTTTATGTACAGCTATCCGAACTATATCCCGCTCAACGCGACGAAAGTGCGCGGCATCAAGGCCGCGCTGGAGCCTTTCACGTTCGACCATATCTACGGCGCATGGTGGAACCAGAACGTCATCGGAGATGCAAAGGCGGCATTTTCAGCATCGGTTGCGCGCTATCTCGCGGCCATCGCCTGAGGGATTCTTCGCAGCAGGATAGGAAATACGAGCAAACGCCGTAACAAATGCCTATTTCAGGCGAAGTTGCGAAGGCAACCCAAATAGCGACATAAGCTAAGAGGAAAAAATGGACAGCCACACCTACCCCGTTACCCGCACCGATGCCGAATGGCGCGCCCGGCTGACGCCCGAGCAATATGCGGTGATGCGCAACCACGGCACCGAGCGGCCGGGAAGCTGCGCCCTGCTGCACGAGAAGCGCGCCGGCACCTTCTCCTGCGTCGGCTGCGACCAGCCCTTGTTTGAATCCAAGCTGAAATTCGAGAGCGGCACCGGCTGGCCGAGCTTCAACGACCCAGTGCCGGGTTCGGTCGAGACCACCGTCGACCGCAGCTACGGCATGGTCCGCACCGAATGCCATTGCGCCCGCTGCGGCAGCCATCTCGGCCATGTCTTCGAGGACGGCCCGCCACCGACCGGTCTGCGCTATTGCATCAACGGCGTGGCGCTCAAATTCGAGCCGGCCGCCTGATCGTCAGGCCACAACCACCAGGATCAGCCACAACGTGGCGCCGAGAGTCATCAGCGAGGCCATGACGCCACTCGATTTTCCGGCAGTTCGCCAAACGGCAAAGGTCAGGAAGATATTGTAGGGCACCGGCGCGAAATGCACCGCCAGGACGAGCGCAAGCGGCAGCTTCAATCCTAGCAGAATGAGCGCCCCCACCGACGACGCGACGTTGATCGCTGTGCCGACAACGACCAGGTCGCGCCAGAACAGCCGATCGAGCGGCACGCCGCCGAACCAGCGTGAGCGGAAGAAGGCGGCAACGCGCGACATGATCGTCATCGATCGATCGGCTCCCTGGCTGCTCACCAGAGCAACCCTTCCACAAGGATTGCGTCTGGAAACCCTGCTTTATTCCTGACCCAGAACGTCGGCAATCGCGCGCTCGAAACGTGAGGCTTCCGTCACCAGCCAGTCGGTCATCGCCGGCCAATTGTCCTCGGCAAAACAATTCACCCGCCACATCGAATTGATGCCGAGGCCGTCGCAACTTTGTTCTGGCCTGAGCTTCAGCCTGTCTTCGATGGCCGGCTGGAACGGCTTCAACCGCGACCAGGCTTGCGTGGCACCGAACTTCTCGTTGCGGCCGAAGAAGACGCCGACATGATTGTGCGCAGGCGCGACATACATGGAAAGGACCAATGCGAAATCGGGCAGCCCACGCTGCCAGAACCACGGTCCGCGCCTCGCCAACAGAGCCCTTTCATCCGGATGCCGTTCCGCGAACAGCGTCCAGAAGCTGCGTTGGCGGAATTCAGAGGCGCGGCGGGCGCCAAAATCGAATTCGCTCATGGCTGGAATCCATGGTCAGAACCGCTTCTCCCGCGATCGTCTCCGGCGCCGAGGCCGGCCTTTACACCATGCCGAGCGCAGCCTTGTACAGATCGAGGATGGATTCCTCTTCCTGCCGCTCGGCCTGGTCCTTCTTGCGCAGCCGGATGATCGACCGCATCGCCTTGGTGTCGAAGCCAGTGCCCTTGGCCTCGGCGAACACTTCCTTGATGTCGTCGGCAATCGTCTTCTTCTCTTCCTCGAGCCGCTCGATTCGTTCGATGAAGGCGCGCAGCTGGCCGGCGGCAACAGTCTGGCTGGTCTCGGTGATGTCGTCGGCCATATTCTTCTCTCCGCGTCGTTTCTCGCCGCGACTCGGGGTGACCCGAGCGGCGAATTGCAGCGGTTCGATGCCCGACCGGGCGCGGCGGGTCAAGGTACTATCGATGCGGCATGAAGGGCTGCTGCCAGGCGCCGACAAGTCTCTCTGATGCCGGCCTGTTTCACCCGAACGCGATCAGCAGATCCTTGGCATCGATCTGGTCGCCGGCCTTGACCAGCACCTCGGCTATGGTGCCGTCGCGTTCGGCATGCAACGCCGTTTCCATCTTCATCGCTTCGATCGACAGCAGCACGTCGCCGGCCTTCACCGCCTGGCCGGCAGCGACCGCAAGCGCCGAGACGACGCCAGGCATCGGCGCGCCGACATGCGCCTCATTGCCCGGCTCCGCCTTGCGCCGTGCCTTGGCAGCGGACGCGCCATGCGCCCGGTCCGGCACCTTCACCCGGCGCGGCTGCCCGTTGAGCTCGAAGAACACGGTGACCATGCCCTTTTCGTCGACATCGCCGATGGCAAGGCAGCGCACCACCAGCGTCTTGCCTTTTTCGATGTCGACGAAAATCTCGTCTTCCGGCTTCATGCCGTAGAAATAGGTCGGCGTCGGCAGAACGCTGACCGGCCCGTAGGTCTCCTGCGCGGCGGCAAAATCGGAAAACACCTTCGGATACATCAGCCACGACGCGAACTCGAACTCGCTGAGCTTGCGCTCGAGCTTTTCCTCGACCTCCGCGCGACTGGCCTTGAGGTCCGCCGGTTTGAGCAGCGAACCTGGCCGCACCGTGATCGGCTTTTCGCCCTTCAGCACCTTCTTCTGCAATGGCTTTGGCCAGCCGCCCGGCGACTGGCCGAGATCGCCGCGCAACATCGACACCACCGAATCCGGGAAGGCGATGTCCCTCGCCGGATTCTCGACGTCGGCGACGGTCAGGTCCTGGCTCACCATCATCAGCGCCATGTCGCCGACGACCTTGGACGACGGCGTCACCTTGACGATGTCGCCGAACATCAGATTGACGTCGTGATAGGTCTGCGCCACCTCGTGCCAGCGTGTCTCCAGCCCGAGCGAGCGCGCCTGTTCCTTGAGGTTGGTGAACTGACCGCCCGGCATTTCGTGCAGATAGACCTCCGATGCCGGCCCCTTCAGGTCGCTTTCGAAGGCTGAATACTGGTTGCGCACCGCCTCCCAGTAGAACGAGATGTTCCTGATCCACTGCGGGTCGAGGCCCGGATCGCGCTCGGTGCCCTTCAGCGCCTCCACGATCGAACCCAGGCAAGGCTGCGAGGTGTTGCCCGATAGCGAATCCATCGCCGCGTCGATGGCGTCGACGCCGCTCTCCACCGCCGCCAGCACCGTTGCCGCCGACAGGCCGGATGTGTCGTGGGTGTGGAAGTGGATCGGCAGGTCCGTCGCCTCGCGCAGTGCCTTGAACAGCGCGCGGGCAGCGCTCGGCTTTAGAAGCCCAGCCATGTCCTTGACGGCGATGATGTGGGCGCCTGCCGCCTGCAATTCCCTGGCCAAGCCGACATAGTATTTCAGATCGTATTTCGCCCGCGCCGGATCGAGTATGTCGCCGGTATAACAGATCGCCGCTTCGATCAGTCTGCCCTCGGCGCCGACCGCATCCATGGCCACGCGCATGTTCTCGACCCAGTTCAGGCAGTCGAAGACCCGGAACAGGTCGATGCCGCCGGCAGCGGCCTGGCGGACGAAATGCTGGACGACATTGTCGGGATAGTTGGTATAGCCGACGCCGTTGGCACCGCGCAGGAGCATCTGCAGCAGAAGGTTGGGTGCTGCCTCGCGCACCAGCGACAGCCGCTCCCATGGGTCTTCGGTGAGAAAGCGCATGGCGACGTCGAATGTGGCGCCGCCCCAGCATTCGAGCGACAAAAGCTGCGGCAGAGCACGCGCATAGGTGCCGGCAATTCCGGCAATGTCATAGGTGCGCACACGCGTCGCGAGCAAGGATTGATGCCCGTCGCGCATTGTCGTGTCGGTGACCAGCACCTCTTTTTGCTCGCGCATCCACGCGGCGAAGTTCTCCGGCCCGAGCACGTCGAGCTTCTGCTTGCTGCCTTGAGGCACATTGCCGTTGAGATATGGCACTACCGGTGGCGCCGCATCGGCCTTTGGCTGCGGCCGGCCGCGCGTCTCGGGATGACCATTGACCGAAACGTCGGCAAGGTAGTTGAGCAGCTTGGTCGCGCGGTCCTGCCGCTTCACACTGGCGAACAGTTCCGGCGTCGTGTCGATGAACTTGGTGGTGTAGGAATTGTCGGCGAAGCTCGGGTGATTGATGATCGCCTCGAGGAACGTGAGGTTGGTCGCCACGCCGCGGATGCGGAATTCGCGCAGCGCCCGGTTCATGCGGGCGATGGTCTCGGCCGGCGTCGGCGCCCACGCCGTTACCTTTTCCAGCAGCGGATCGTAGAAGCGGGTGATGACCGCGCCCGAATAGGCGGTGCCGCCATCAAGGCGGATACCGAAGCCGGTGGCACCGCGATAGGCGGTGATGCGGCCATAGTCGGGGATGAAATTATGCTCGGGATCTTCCGTGGTGATGCGGCACTGCAGCGCGTGGCCGTTGAGCCTGATGTCCTTCTGCGCCGGAACGCCCGATTCCGCCGTGCCGATGGCAAAGCCGTCGAGGATATGGATCTGCGCCTTGACGATGTCGATGCCGGTCACCTGTTCGGTGACCGTGTGCTCGACCTGGATACGCGGATTGACCTCGATGAAGTAGAATTTTCCGGTATCAGCATCCTGCAGGAACTCGACCGTGCCGGCGCCGATATAGCTGGTTTCGCGCGCGATCCTCAGCGCGTAGCCGCAAAGCTCCTCGCGCTGTGACATTTCGAGGTAGGGCGCCGGCGCCCGCTCGACCACTTTCTGGTTGCGGCGCTGGATCGAACAATCGCGCTCGAACAGGTGCACGGCGTTGCCATGAGTGTCGCCCAGCACCTGCACCTCGACATGGCGTGCGCGCTCGATCAGCTTTTCGAGATAGACCTCGTCCTTGCCGAAAGCCGCCTTCGCCTCACGCTTGCCTTCCATGACCTCGCGCGCGAGATCGGCCTCGGAGCGGATGGCGCGCATGCCGCGGCCGCCGCCGCCCCAGGATGCCTTGAGCATCACCGGGTAGCCGATCGTCTTGGCGAGTTCCTTTACCACCTCCATGTCGTCCGGCAAGGGATCGGTGGCGGGAATTACCGGCACGCCGACTTCGATCGCGAGGTTGCGAGCGGCGACCTTGTTGCCTAGCCTGCGCATCGTATCCGGCTTTGGCCCGATGAAGATGATGCCGGCCGTGGCGCAGGCCTCGGCGAATTCCGGGCTTTCCGACAGCAGGCCGTAGCCTGGATGGATGGCATCGGCGCCCGATAGCCTGGCGACGCGGATAACCTCCTCGATCGACAGATAGCTTTCGATCGGCCCCATGTCCCTGGCCAAATGCGGCCCGCGCCCGACCTGGTAGCTTTCGTCGGCCTTGAAGCGATGCAGGGAGTATTTGTCCTCCTCTGCCCAGATCGCCACGGTTTTGAGGCCGAGCTCATTGGCCGCGCGGAAGACGCGGATGGCTATTTCGGAGCGGTTGGCGACAAGGATCTTCGAGATTGCCAAGGACAGGGCTCCGGACGCGGGAAAGGGAACTGCCGGACATGATTAGCGCGAAAATGCTGCAGTGCAAACAAAAATGGAGACGTCGGCTAAACCGATTTAAATCCTTGCGCCTATGCGATGAAGCAAAAGACAAATGAAAAATGCCCGGCGCGAGGCGCCGGGCATTTTTGGGCTGCAGGCGTTTGCCGGCTTATTGTTCGAAGTAGGTGTACTTGCCGTCGTCACCCTTCTTCCAAGTGTAGATGACGTAGTCGGGACGGGTGATGTCGCCCTTTGCGTCATAGCCGATGTCGCCGATGGCGGTCTTCCACGGGCCACTCTTCTTGATCTCTTCCGCAACCTTCTGCGCGTCGTCGGAAGAGCCGACCTTGTTGGCGGCGGCGGCGACGATCTGCAGCGCGGCGTAGGAGTAGAGCGTATAGGCTTCAGGCTCGAAACCGGCGGCGCGGAACTTCTCCACGAGTTCCTTGGCGTTCGGGTTCTTGCGCGGATCGGGGGCGAACGTCATCAGCGTGCCGTCGACGGCATCGCCGGCGATGGAGGCCAATTCGTTCGACACGATGCCGTCGCCGGACATGAACTGGGCCTTGAGACCCTGATCGGCGAGCTGGCGCATAATCAGGCCGGCCTCGGTGTGCAGGCCGCCATAGTAGACGACGTTGACGCCGGCATCCTTCATCTTGGCGATCAACGCCGAGAAGTCCTTGTCGCCGACATTGATGCCCTCATACATGGCTTCGGTCACGCCATCAGCATTGAGTGCCTTCTTGGTTTCGTCGGCGAGACCCTGGCCGTAAGGCGTCTTGTCGTGGACGACGGCGATCTTGCCGTCCTTAAAGTGCGCGGCGAGGTAGTCGCCGGCAACCTTGCCCTGCTGATCGTCGCGTCCGCAGGTACGAAACGTGTTCCACAGGCCCCGCTCGGTCAGCTTCGGGTTGGTCGCGGAAGGCGTGATGACGAGAATGCCGTTCTCGGCATAGACCTCTGACGCCGGAATGGTGACGCCCGAATTGAAGTGGCCGACGACATATTTGACGCCATCGGCGACAAACTTGTTGGCGACCGAGATGCCCTGCTTCGGATCCGACACGTCGTCGCCGACCTCGATCTTGATCTGCTCGCCGTTAATGCCGCCAGCCGCGTTGATATCGGCGGCAGCCTGTTCGGCGCCCTTCTGCAACTGCGCGCCGAATGCTGCGTTCGGGCCAGTGATCGGACCGGCAACGCCGATCAGGATGTCAGCCCACGCGCTGCCGCTGAACGCGACAAGCGCGGTCAGGGCGACGGCGGACAAAAGTGACTTTTTCATTGAAACGCTCCCATTTACCGAGTGGGCGTGGATGTTGCTTTCATGCGATGCCCACTCTTGCTCGCAGAAAGAGTACTTTGCCGATTTTCAGGCACTTGTCACGCCGATTCATCCCTGAAGCGCCGTTAATGATAAATGTCAACCTTTTGGTTTCCAGCTCAAAAGAGAGGCTCTTTCGTAAAGCCAATTATACTGCGTTACCATCTGGTTGGTGCGCGTGTATTGGTAGCCAATGAAGCCCAATATCATCAGCACGATGGTATCGACCACGTAGTAATGCAGCGAAAACATCGTTCCGCCGAACAGCGCATGATGGATGAATCTTACGCCGATGCCGAGCCCCAGCATGTAGGCGAACAACTGGGCGAAGCTGCGCCACGTCTGCGCACATGCCTTGCCCGTCATCCACGCCGCCCAGCCGCCGAGCAGGCAGGTGACGAAGAAGAACTGCCAGATCGAGGGTTCCTCATAGACAATGCCCTGCATGATTGATGTCTCCTGAAACTCAGTGATGGCCGCCTTCGAGATAGGCGGCGCGCACCTCCGGATTGGCGAGCAACTCCTTGCCGGTGCCGCTCATCGTCACGTTGCCGTTGACCATGACATAGCCGCGCGTGGCGAGCTTCAGAGCGCCGAAGGCGTTTTGCTCGACCAGGAACACGGTCAGTCCCTGCGTGCGGTTCAGCTCCCGGATAGCGTCGAATATCTGCTTGACGATCAGCGGCGCCAGGCCAAGCGACGGCTCGTCGAGCAAAAGCAGCTTCGGCCGCGCCATCAGCGCGCGCCCGATCGACAGCATCTGCTGCTCGCCGCCGGACAGCGTGCCACCACGCTGGGCAATGCGTTCCTTCAGGCGTGGAAACAGCGTGAACACCTTCTCGACGTCCTCGTCATAATGCTCGAGGTTGTCGAGGCTGGCGCCCATTTGCAGGTTTTCCATCACCGTCATGCGCGGGAAAATGCGGCGCCCTTCCGGCGACTGGGCGATGCGCATGCGCGCGATCTCGTGGGTCGGCATCTGGGTGATGTCGGTACCGGCGAATGTGATGGTACCCGCGCGGGCGCGGGGAGCACCGAAGATGGTCATCATCAGCGTCGATTTGCCGGCGCCGTTGGCACCGATCAGCGCTACGATCTCACCTTGCTTGACCGTGACATCGACGCCGTTCAGCGCCCTGATGTTGCCGTAGTAGGTCTGGACGCCCTTGATATCGAGCAGCGTTGTGCCGGCCATTATTTCCGCCCTCCACGCCGATTAGAGGTGCCGGGAGTTTTTGACTTCACCGGAGCCTTGGAGGCCGGCTTTGCAGTGGAAGATTTTGCGGCAGAAGATTTCGCGGCCGATTTGGCTTTGGCCGGCGATCCGGACTTTGCCGCGGCACTCGACCTTGCATCGATCTGCCCGGCTTTCGAAGCGCCCTTTGACACGGTGACGCGTTCGCCCTCGCTATGGCCGACCGTGTCGACAACCGGTCCGGCGAGATACGAAGACGATGTGCCTGGGCCATGGGCCGCATCCGGACCCGTATCCAATTGCTCGATGACATCTTCGTCGCCGACTTCGGTCAGCACCGTCTCGACGTCCTCGTCTTCGACGCCGAGGTAGGCAGCGATGACGCGCGGGTCGGTCCGCACCGATTGCGGGTTGCCGTCGGAGATCTTGCGCCCGTATTCGAGCACGACGACATGGTCCGAAATCTGCATAACCACCGCCATATCATGCTCGATCAAAAGGATCGACGTGCCGGTGTTGTCCTTGATGTCCATCAGCAGTGCATTGAGCGCCGCCGATTCCTTCGGATTAAGGCCGGCGGCCGGCTCGTCGAGGCACAGAAGCTCAGGGCCGGTGCACATGGCGCGAGCAATTTCGAGCCGTCGCTGCGCGCCATAGGGCAGATCGCCGGCAGGATCGTCGGCGCGGTCGACGAGATCGGCCTTTTCCAGCCAGTGCTCGGCCAGTTCAACCGATTCCGCCGAAGCCTGTCTGTATCCGCTATAACCGAACAGGCCGAGAATGGTATAGCCGGACGCCTTCATCAGCTTGTTGTGCTGGGCCACCAGCAGGTTCTCCAGCAGCGTCATGCCCGAGAACAGGCGGATGTTCTGGAAGGTGCGCGCCACCTTGGCCCGCGCCGGGATTTCATGGTTCGGCAAACGTTCGAGCAGGAAGGTCGAGCCGTCGCGCCGATTGAGCGTGATCATGCCTTCCGACGGTTTGTAGAAACCGGTGATGCAATTGAACACGGTGGTCTTGCCGGCGCCGTTGGGACCGATCAGCGCGGTGATCTCGCCGCGTTTGGCCTGGAACGACAGGTCGCCGATGGCGACGAGACCGCCGAACTTCATCGACAAATGATCGACCTGCAGGATGGCATCGTTCACGGAGGGGCTCGCGTTCATCAGCCGTGTCCCTCCTTGGTGAAGGACCCCGACACCGCCCTGCGCACCTTGAGGAAGGCTGTCGGCTCGCGGCTGCCGACGAAGCCGCGCGGCTTCCACAGCATGACGATGACCATGGCCATGCCGAACAACAGCATGCGATAAAGCTCCGGCGTGAAGTCGGGGCCGAACCCGGGTATAACCTTGATGTTGCCCCAACTCAGGCCGGTCTTGAGGAAATCCAGTTCGCGCAGGATTTCGGTGCCGCCGATCATCACCATCGCGGCGACGGCAATGCCGACCAGCGAGCCCATGCCGCCAAGCACGACGATGGCAAGGATGATCGCGGATTCCAGGAAGACGAAGGATTCCGGGCTGACGAAGCCTTGCCGCGCGGCAAAGAACGAGCCGGCGAAGCCGCCAAACATCGCGCCCGTGGCAAAGGCCGTGAGCTTGGTGGTGGTGGTGTTGATACCGAGCGAGCGGCAGGCGATCTCGTCCTCGCGCAGCGCTTCCCAGGCGCGGCCGACCGGCAGACGCCTGAGCCTCACGGTGACGAAGGCCGTCAGCAGACAGAGCCCAAGGATCAAATAGTAGAGGAATATCTTGTAGTAGGCACCCGATTGGGCGATGCCGAGCACCTTCGAGATGTAGTTCGGATCGGAGACGTTGAACGACATCAGGCCGAAGAAAGACACCTTCGGGATGCCGGAAATGCCGGCCGAGCCGTTGGTCACCTCGCGCCAGTTGATGATCACCAGCCTTATGATTTCGCCGAAGGCGAGCGTCACGATCGCCAGATAGTCACCGCGCAGGCGCAGCACCGGGAAGCCGAGCATCACGCCCCAGAACGCAGCCATCAGGCCAGCGGCGGGCAGCAGGATCCAGAAGGAGAGGCCGAAATGCGTGCCGAGCAGCGCATAGGCGTAGGCACCGACGGCGTAGAAGGCGACATAGCCGAGATCGAGCAAGCCGGCCAAGCCGATAACGATATTCAGCCCCCAAGCCAGCATCACGTAGATCAGGATCTGGATGCCGTAATTGTCGACATATTTCAGCGAGCCCTGGAAACCGGCGGCCATCGACCCGGCATATAGAGCCAGCACCAACACCACGATAATCGGGTAGAGCGCCAGTGCGGTTATGCCCAATGCCGAGAAATGAGCGTGAATGAAGGCCCGGAACCGATATATCAGCCAAGCCAGCGCATAGATGATTGCGAGCGCCCGCAGGAACCGCACAAAATCGGAAAGTTCCGGCCCTAAGGCCTCGGTCAGAAAGCCGCTGAGCGCGACCAGAATAACGGCGACGGCGAGCGCCACGATGAACGCGGGAAGGCGGAAGAATCGCGAAGCCAGGCTGACCGGCAGCAGGCCGGTGGCGACGTCGACGATCTTCTGGTTCGCCAGGAAGGGCTGGCCATAGGCGACATAGAGGAAGCGTCCTGCCATGGTGGCGATCACGACGCCGGCGAGCAAGCCCCAGCGTTGCACCAGGATCAGTTCGTTGGAGATATTCTGGTCGGTTTTCAGGCCGATGAACAGCACGAACAGGCCAAGCGAGATGGCGCCGGCATAGAGCGCTTCGCGAAAAGCGCGCTGGACCGGGGTGGCGACGACGGTGCTTTCCGGAGACACGGTAACCGCCATGATCTCAGACCTTTTCGACTTCTGGCCGGCCGAGAATGCCGGAAGGCAGGAAGATCAGCACGATCGCCAGGATGGAGAAGGCGGCGACGTCCTTGTAGTCGATCGAGAAATAAGCCGACCACATGCTTTCGATGAAGCCAATCATCAGCCCGCCGAGCACGGCGCCGGGCAGTGAGCCGATGCCGCCGAGCACCGCGGCAGTAAACGCCTTCACACCGGGCGTAAAGCCGTCGGAAAACACAACAACGCCGTAATACATCAGGAACAACGTGCCGGCGACAGCGGCAAGGGCGGCGCCCATAATGAAGGTGATCGAGATGGTGCGATCGACGTCGACGCCGAGCAGCGCGGCCATCTTGCGGTCCTGCTCGCAGGCGCGCTGCGCCCGGCCGAGCGAGGTCTTGTTGACCAGGTACCAGAACAGCGCGAGCAGGACTATGGTGACCAGGACAATGATGATCTGCTTCAGCGAGACGCTGATGCCTTCGACGTTGTAGACCTTGGACACCATTGGCGGGACCGGCTTGTTGCGCGGCCCTTGCGTCACCTGGACGAAATTGGACAGCGCAATCGACATGCCAATCGCGGTGATCAGCGGCGCCAGCCGGAATGAACCACGCAAAGGCCGGTAGGCCACCTTCTCGATCGTCCAGTTATACAGGCTGGTCAGCAGCATCGCGACGATCATCATGATCAGCAGCGCAACGACGATCGGCAGCGAATAGAACAACGCACCGAGGATAAGGAAAACGATGAGCGCGGTGAAAGCGCCGATCATGAAAATGTCGCCATGGGCGAAATTGATCATGCCGATGATGCCGTAGACCATCGTATAGCCGATCGCTATCAGCCCATAGATCGATCCCAGCGTCAGCCCGTTGATAAGCTGCTGGACAAAATACTGCATGCTGTCGTGGCTCCCCTGGAATGTCGCCCATGCAGACGCATTCCTTTTCGTATTTTCCCTAGTCGTAAAGTTTCGAGCCCGGATTGCAACGTGATTTTTCGATCATTACGCGTGTTTTCGCCGCACGTCGTCCGATTGCCCGTTTTGTTCCGGTGCGCCCCCTGGACCATCGCGGACCCTACCATTGGCCTAACGCAATGTCTTTGACGATTCAATCGCAGCATGCGCTCCATTTCGAAGAAATCGCCGTCAAAATAAGTTGATGAGCGGGATCGTTGCGTCGTCGAAGGCAATCCGTTTGCGCTCTCTTTCTTTCGCTTGCGTCAGCGTTTTCTCTATTTGACGACGAAGCCGTGCGCGAATGGGTCGCGGTCGTCGATGAAGATCGTGTTCAATCCGGTCATCCGCGCCCACCCGCCGATCGACGGAATGATTGCCGGCTTGCCGGCGACGGTGACCTCTTTCTCCACCCTGCCCTTGAACAGCGACCCGATGATCGATTCGTGGACGAAGTCGTTGCCGACCCCAAGCTTGCCCTTGGCGTGAAGCTGCGCCATCCGCGCCGAGGTGCCGGTGCCGCAGGGCGAGCGGTCGATTGCCTTGTCGCCGTAGAAGACGGCGTTGCGGGCATCGGCTTGCGGGTTGGTCGGCGCCCCGGTCCACAATATGTGCGACAGCTTATCGATGCCGGGATTCTCCGGGTGGACGAAGGAATATTTCTCGTTGAGCCGCTGCCGCATCACCGGGCTCCAGGCGATCAGTTCGCCGGCCGAATGGTCGGCCATGTCGCGATAGGTTTTTTGCGGTTCGACGATGGCGTAGAAATTGCCGCCATAGGCGACATCGACGCTGATCTCGCCGAGCCCGGGGCATTCGACCGTCAGAGCCTCGGCATAGAGGAAGGAAGGCACATTGGTGATGCGCACCTCCTCGACATAGTCGCCGACTTGGCTGTACTCCGCTACGACCAAGCCCGCCGGCGTATCCAGCCTGAGCACGCCCGGTGTCTTCGGCTTGATCAGCCCATGCTCGACGGCAAAAGTTACCGTGCCGATGGTGCCGTGGCCGCACATCGGCAAGCAGCCCGAGGTTTCGATGAACAGGATGGCGATGTCGCAATCTTCACGCGTCGGCGGATAGAGGATCGAGCCGGACATCACGTCATGGCCGCGCGGCTCGAACATCAGCCCGGTGCGGATCCAGTCATATTCGGCCAGGAAATGCGCTCGCCGCTCCATCATCGTCGAGCCCTTGAGCAAAGGCCCGCCGCCGGCGACCAGCCGCACCGGATTGCCGCAGGTGTGGCCGTCTATGCAGAAGAAGGAATTCTTGGCCATGCCGGCTCCCAACTGACTGTCTTCGAACTCAAAACCGTTGCGGGCTGAACGGGCCGAGATCGAGCGATGGATTCTGCCCGAGAACGAGCTCGCGGATCAAGCGCCCGGTCACCGCGGCCTGGGTCAGGCCGAGGTGACCGTGGCCGAAACCATACACCACCGACGGCGTTTGTTGCGACCGCCCGATCACCGGCAGCGAATCCGGCAGCGACGGCCGGAACCCCATCCATTCGCGTCCATTGGCCGGATCCAGTCCCGGCAGGAATTTCTGCGCCTTTTCGAGCAGCGCTTTCGAGCGCGCATAATTGGGCGGCCTCTCAAGGCCGCCGAGTTCGACCGCGCCGCCGACGCGCAGGCCCGTCTCGAGCGGCGTGATGACGAAGCCATGCCCGGAGAAGATCAATTGCCGCTTTACGTCGAAGGCAGTCTTCGGCAACGTCGTGTTGTAGCCACGCTCGGTCTCCAGCGGGATTCCGTCGCCGAGATGTCTCGCCAGCAGATGCGACCAGGCCCCGGCAGCGATGACGACGTGCTTCGCCCGTCGCCGCGTGCCGTCGGCCGTGGTCAGGATCGCGCCGTCCTGTCCCGCCTCGACACGCTCGATCCGGGCCCTTTCGAACCCGGCGCCCAACCTCTCGGCATAGACCCACAAGGCCTTTCCAAGCAGCTTGGGATCGGCAACGGTTTTCCACCCCGGCACGAACGTTCCCTTGACAAAGCGCGGCGACAGACCGGGCTGCAGGGCTGTGAGAGCGCTCCCCTCGACATGGCTGAAGCCGATGCCGAAGCGCTGCCTTGCCGCCCAGCCGGGCAGTGAAGCCTTGAACTCGGCCTCGCTGTCGTAGAGTTCGAGCGAGCCGTCCTCATGCAGCATCGGCCGTGTGCCGGAACGGTCGAGCAAGCCCATCCATTCCGCCTCGGCGAGCTTCATCATCCCGGCCTGCGCGGCAAGGCCGCCTTCATAGCGGTCGCTTCGGCCGGCGCGCCAGAAGCGGACCAGCCAGGGCAGCAGCTTCGGCAGATACGCGGGTGGGATGCTGAGCGGGCCGAGCGGGTCGGCGAGCCATTTCGGCAACTGCTTGATCATGCCCTTGTGGGCGAGCGGCAGCACATCGGAGAAGGCAAAGGCAGCGGCATTGCCGGAGCTGGTTTCCTCACAGATCCCCGTCCGATCGAAGATCGTGACGTTTCGCCCCGCCTCTGCCAGAAAGGCGGCGGCGCAGATGCCGATGATGCCGCCACCAATGATGGCGACATCGAGCGTAGCATTATCATTCATTGCCATGCGCCGCGCTACACATCTGCAAATGCCTTCAAAGCGACTGGATCAGAATGTCGGCAGCTCTGGCCGCGCCGCCAGCGCATCCCTGACGATCTTTTCGACTGCCTTGCGCCGCTCGCCCGACAATGGCTGGCGCGGCATGCGCACGCGGTCGTTGGTGTTGATCGCCAGCACTTCGGCAAGCTTGATGTTCTGCACCAGATAGGTCGAAACGTCGAGGTCGAGCAGCGGCCGGAACCAGCGGTAGATCTTCAACGCCTCCTCGCGGCGGCCCTGTCGCATCAGCTGGTAGATGGCGACGGTCTCGCGCGGGAACGCGGTGACCAGGCCCGCCACCCAGCCGATGGCGCCGACCGACAGCGCCTCGAAGGCGAGATTGTCTACGCCGGTGAACAGGTCGTAGCGGTCGCCGAGGCGGTTGATGATCTCGGTCGAGCGGCGGATGTCGTCGGAGGACTCTTTTATGGCGACGAAGCGTTGGTCCTTCGCCAACTCCTCCATCTGGTCGACGGTAACGTCGACGCGGTAGGCAAGCCGGTTGGAGTAGATCATCACCGGCAGGTCGCCGGCCGCGGCGACGGCGCTGAGTGCCGCGACCGTCTCCTCGGCATTGGTATGGTAGATCGGGCTCGGCACCACCATCAAACCGTTGGCGCCTTCCTTGGCGGCGCGGCGCGCGATCGCCGCCGCCTCGCGTGTACCGGCCTCGTTGACCGTCAACAGCACCGGTTTCTTGCCGGCGATCTTCTGCGCGGTCTTCAGCACCGCGATCTTCTCGTCGTGCGACAGCATCGGGCCTTCGCCGAGCGACCCGCAGACGATGATGCCGTCACAGCCGGCCTCCATCTGCAGCGCAAAGCAGCGCTCCATCTCGGCATGGTCGAGGCCGTCGTCCTCGGTGAATTTGGTCGTAACGGCGGGGAAGACTCCGGCCCACATGTCGATCGCTCCATCTGATATATCAGTCGTATATTTCTTAAGAAGCCGGCTGTCAACGTTGAATCTGATATGATATATCAACAATATATCAGGAGATGCCGCATTGGTATATGACAGCCCGGGCTCCGAGCCGGCAACTGCGAAGGCCTACCGCAGGCTCGAGCACATGATCGTAACTCTCGAACTGGCGCCGGCGAGCTTCATCACCGAGGGGGCGCTGATTGACAGGCTCGGCCTCGGCCGCACCCCGGTTCGCGAAGCAATCCAGCGGCTGGCCTGGGAGGGGCTGCTCGAGGTCCGGCCGCGCGCCGGCATCGCCATCGCGCCGCTTCACCCCGGCGACTGGCTGCGTGTCCTCGACGCCCGCCGTGGCGTCGAGGTGGTGCTTGCCCGCTCGGCCGCCCGCTTCGTTACCCGCGAGGCCGCCGACCTGTTCCATGACGCTGCCCTTGCCATGCAAAAGGCGGTGATTTCGGAAAATGTGTTCTACTTTATCCAGGCCGACAAGGCGCTCGACGAGGCGCTGGCGCTGGCTGCCGACAACCCGTTCGCCGCGCGCCTGGCGGCACCCTTGCAAACCCATAGCCGTCGCTTCTGGTTCCGCTACAAGGCCGATACCGGCTTGGCCGAATCCGCCGAGCATCATGTCGCACTGATCCGTTCGATCCTCGCAGGCGACGAAGATGCCGCGGCCAAGGACGCCAAGCGCCTGATGGCGCTTTTGCGCGGCCATGCCGAGGCAGCTGCCACACGCTGAGCCTGCCATTTCGTCATGCGCCCTGGCCGGGCAGGGCCATCACGTTTTCCCAATTGTCGCCGGCCGCGACGATGCAGCTTCTGCCGGCGATATCGGTGACGACGATGGTCCAGGTTCCGGTCTCGGCGACAAAGACTTCCATGACCGCCTCATGACCGATCAGGCCCAAAGCAAACTGCCTTTCCTGGAACTTCTCGCTCAAATGGGCGACGAGCTCGCCATGTTCAACGCAGTGTTGATATTGCGCGCCTGCGGTGTTCGTACCCACCGCCAATGCGCCAGCAAGAACCAGGGTTTTCACCCATCTCAACAGCGATTTGCGTGCCATAGGGCACCTCCTTTGCCATCACGTTCCGGCAAAGGAGGGGTTTGACGGCCTCATTTTGCCGGAGCGATCCAGGCCGGTTCCGACGTCATCATCATCGCGTCGTTCCTTTCTGTGTTCCGGTCTGCCATTGGTGGGAACGATTTCAGATGTTCCCATTATGTTCTCGATATATGGTATCGGCAATGGAAAAGCGCAAGCAGGCGCCCAAGCGGGCGCCTGCAGATCCGTTTTACGGCTGTCGCCGAAAGAATGAGCCACAGGCCGCGCGGCCATGCCGAGGCGCGCAGACCCGTGATAAATCGTTCAGGTGCCTGGCAGCGCCGCTTTCGTCATCGCGCTCTCCCAGCCTTCGCCGACTGAAATCACGCAGCTTTGACCTTTTGTGTCGCTGGCGAGGATGGTCCATGTGCCCTTGTCGGAAACGAAGACTTCAAGCACCACATTCGGATTGACGACGCCGACCGCGCTCGGGTTTTCATGAAACTTCTCGCCGAGCGCCTTGACCATATCGGCGCGTGCCGCACATTGCTCGGCAGCCATTGCCGGGACGGCGGAAAGGGCCATCGCAGCGCAAGCTATAGTCGCCATGAGACGTGCCATCTGACACCTCCTTTGCGCCGGACGATATCCCCCGGAGCCGTCACCAGCGCCGTTGGTTGATCTGCCAGCATCTCCTTCGCGGCAGGACTGCAACCTAAGAAGATTGCTGCCTTCTTGGTTCCATCACATTAGTGTTCATGCCGATGAAGACCGCGGCAAAAAGGCCCGAGCTTGGTGCCCGGGCCTTTTCTTGCTTTCTGCGATTTGGATCAGTTCATCGTCGGGGTGACGAATTCGGCGCCATCCTTCACGCCGGCCCGCGCGCCCCAAGCCGAAGGCGAGGACGCGCTGACAGCAAACCGTTCGGTCAGTTCATCGTCGGGATGACGAACTCGGCACCGTCCTTCACGCCGGACGGCCAGCGCGACGTTACCGTCTTGGTCTTGGTGTAGAAGCGGAACGCGTCCGGCCCGTGCTGGTTGAGGTCGCCGAAGGAGGACGCCTTCCAGCCGCCAAAGGTGTAGTAGGCGATCGGCACCGGGATCGGCACGTTGATCCCGACCATGCCGACCTGAACCCGCGAGGCGAAGTCGCGCGCCGCGTCGCCGTCGCGGGTGAAGATGGCGACGCCATTGCCCATCTCGTGCTCGTTGGCGAGCTTGATGGCGTTCTCGTAGGTCGGTGCGCGCACCACCGACAGCACCGGCCCGAAGATCTCTTCCTTGTAGATACGCATGTCGGCGGTCACGTTGTCGAACAGGCAGCCACCCATATAGTAGCCGTTCTCGTAGCCCTGCATGGAAAAGCCGCGGCCGTCGACGACCAGCTTGGCGCCTTCCTTGACGCCGGTGTCGACATAGGACTTGACCCGTTCCAGCGCCTGCGCCGTCACCAGCGGGCCGAAATCGGCGGAAGAATCCGTCGACGGACCGACCTTCAGGCTCTCGACGCGCGGTACCAGTCTTTCCATCAGCCGGTTGGCGGTGTCGTTGCCGACCGGGACGGCCACCGAGATTGCCATGCAGCGCTCGCCGGCCGAGCCGTAGCCGGCGCCGATCAGCGCGTCGACGGTCTGGTCCATGTCGGCATCCGGCATGATGATCATGTGGTTCTTGGCGCCGCCGAAGCACTGCACGCGCTTGCCGGCCGCGCAGCCGCGCGAATAGATGTACTGGGCGATCGGTGTCGAGCCGACGAAACCGATGGCCTTGATGTCGGGATCGTCGAGGATGGCGTCGACCACTTCCTTGTCGCCGTTGACGACATTAAGGATGCCCGCCGGCAGACCGGCCTCGATAAACAGTTCGGCAATGCGCATCGGCACGCCCGGGTCGCGTTCGGACGGCTTGAGAATGAATGCATTGCCGCAGGCGATGGCCGGCGCGATCTTCCACAGCGGGATCATCGCCGGAAAATTGAACGGCGTGATGCCGGCGACGACGCCGAGCGGCTGGCGCATCGAATAGACGTCTATGCCGGGGCCGGCGCCATCGGTGAACTCGCCCTTCATCATATGCGGCGCACCGATACAGACCTCGACCACTTCGAGGCCGCGCTGGATGTCACCCTTGGCGTCGGCGATGGTCTTGCCGTGTTCGCGCGCCAATATCTCGGCCAGCGCGTCATACTCCTTGGCGACCAACTCGAGGAACCGCATCAGGACGCGTACGCGCCGCTGCGGATTGGTCGCCGCCCAGCCGGGCTGTGCGGCCTTGGCGTTTTCGACCGCCGCACGCAATTCCGCCTGCGAAGCCAGCGCCACCGTGCCGCGCACCGTGCCGTCCATCGGCTGCATGACGTCCTGCTTGCGGCCGCTGGTTCCGGCGACGCGCTTGCCGCCGATGAAATGACCGTATTCGATCATGGTCTCTCTCCCTGGTTCGTGATGAGGCATTGTCCGCCTTTGCGGGAGCGATGGCAACGCGAGCGAAAACGCAACCGTTGTGCGGAGAATAGATAGCGGTTGACGGCAGAGCATCAATTCTCGCAAATAGGAAGAATGCAGGTCCCCAGCAGCAAGGATTGAGATTGGGTTCCTTCACCGCCCCCCTCTGTCCTGCCGGACATCTCTCCCTCAAGGGGGGAGATTGGCTGTCACGCCCGCCTTCGGAAATCTTCACCGCGGCAAGAAAGACGCCTGCGGCGAAACTGCCAATCTCCCCCCTTGAGGGAGAGATGTCCGGCAGGACAGAGGGGGGCGCGAAGGAACGCGGTTTTGATCGTTATCGCCAGGACCACCCTCATGAACTGGGATGATGCCCGTATCTTCCTTGCCGTAGCGCGGGCCGGCCAGATCCTCGGCGCCGCCAGGCGGCTGGAGCTTAATCACGCGACCGTCTCGCGCCGCATTGCCGCCCTCGAGGCAGCGCTCAGGACAAAACTGTTTCGCCGGCTTACCACCGGCAGCGAGCTGACGCCGGCGGGCGAGCGTTTCCTCGAGATTGCCGAACGCATGGAGGGCGACATGATCGCCGCGCGCTCGACCGTTTCAGGCGAAGGCGACGACATCTCGGGCACCGTGCGCATCGGCGCGCCGGACGGCTTTGGCGTCGCCTTCCTGGCCAGGCGCCTCGGCGCGCTGACCGCTCTGCACCGTGAGCTCACCATCCAGCTGGTGCCGGTGCCACGCTCCTTCTCTTTGTCCCGGCGCGAGGCCGACATTGCCATCACCGTCGAACGGCCGACGGAAGGCCGCCTGGTGGCGGGAAAGCTGGTCGACTACACGCTCGGCCTGTTCGCGTCGCGTGCCTACGCCGACACCCATGGCCTGCCCGGAACCGCCGCCGAGCTAGGCCAGCATACGCTGATCGGCTACGTGCCGGACCTGATCGTCAGTCCCTCGCTCGACTACGCGGCCGAATTCAGCCCCGACTGGCAGACCAGCTTCGCCATTTCCTCCGCGCTCGGCCAGGCCGAAGCGGTGCGTTCCGGCGCCGGCATCGGCATCCTGCACACCTTCGTTGCCCGCTCGATGCCGGAGCTGGTGCCTCTCGATATCGTCGCACCCATCCGCCGCGCCTACTGGCTGGTCTATCATGAATCGGTCAGGCCGCTGCGCCGCGTCCAGGTCGTCGCGAGCTTCATTACCAAGGCCGTCGAACGGGACAGGGGTTTGTTCGCGTGAGCCTGCCGGCCGCTGGCTGTCTTAGCTGGTGGGCGTCTTACTTGGCGTATCGTCCGGGCCCGAGGTCGCCGACGTCGATGTCGGGCACCCGGCTGGAGATGATGTCGGCCAGAACTTTGGCCGAGCCGCAGGCCATGGTCCAGCCGAGTGTGCCATGGCCAGTGTTGAGATAGAGATTGGAGAAATCGGTGCGGCCGATCAGCGGCGGCCCGTCCGGTGTCATCGGCCGCAGCCCGCACCAGAAGGTCGCCGATCGCATGTCGCCGCTGCCCGGAAACAGGTCGCCGACCGAATGTTCGAGCGTGCGGCGCCGCGATTCATGCAGCCGCAGGTCGAAGCCGGAAATCTCCGCCGTGCCGCCGACCCGGATACGGTCGCCGAGCCGGGTGATCGCTACTTTGTAGCTCTCGTCCATCACGGTCGAGACCGGTGCAGCGGCGGCGTCCTTGATCGGCAGGGTGATCGAATAGCCCTTGACCGGGTAGACCGGGATGGGCCGCTTCAGCATGCGCATGAACCGTGCCGAATAGCTGCCCATCGCCATCACATAGGCATCGGCGACCATCCAGCCCTTGCTGGTGCTGATGTTGGTGATGCGATCGCGCTTCTTGACGACGCGCCGTATCTCCGTGTCGTATTCGAAGGTGACGCCGCGTGCTGCGCAAAGCTCGGCAAGCCTGTCGGTGAACATCTTGCAGTCGCCGGTTTCGTCGCCGGGCAACCGCAGGCCACCGACGAATTTTTCGCGCACGCCGGCCAGCCCAGGCTCGGCCGCAATGCAGCCGTCGGGGTCGAGGACCTCGTAGGGGACGCCATAGGCCTTCAGCACCTCGACATCGCCGCCGACGCCGTCGAGCTGCTTTTGCGTTCGGAAGAGCTGCAGCGTGCCCTTGGCGCGCTCGTCATAGGCGATGCCGGTCGCCTCGCGCAGCGCCATCAGCGTGTCGCGGCTGTACTCGGCCAGCGGCACCATGCGCGCCTTGTTCAGCGCGTAGCGTTCAGCCGTGCAATTGCGCAGCATCTTGACCAGCCATATCCACATATGCGGATCGAGGGCCGGTCGCACCACCAGTGGACCGTGCTTCATCAAAAGCCATTTGATGGCCTTCAGCGGAACGCCGGGCCCGGCCCAGGGCGAGGCATAGCCGGGCGAGATCTCGCCGGCATTGGCAAAGCTGGTTTCCAGCGCCGGGCCTTTCTGGCGATCGATCACCGTCACCTGATGACCGGCCTCGGCAAGAAAATAGGCGGTGGTGACCCCGATCACGCCGCCGCCCACCACGAAGATCTTCATCGTTTGGTTCTCCGCGGCGGCATCTCGTCGGGATTCGAGACCGGGATCATCGCCGCCTCATGTCTGCCGGATTCTGTGGCGTCAGCCAAGTGCCGATGCTTAGGGAAAAGACATGCGTGAGGACAACAACCTTGCGTCCTAGCCATTCACATAGCGCCGGTGGAAACGGTGGCCGAGGCTGGTCAAGACCTCATAGCCGATGGTGCCGGCCTGGCCGGCTACCTGGTCCACCGTCTGCGACGACGGTCCGATGAGTTCGACGAGGTCGCCGGCCTTCAGCCTGCCGGGCGGCAATGCGGAAATGTCGAGGATGATCGAATCCATCGAAACCCGGCCGACGAAGGGCAGCCGCACATTTTCGAGCCAGGCGGCGGAAGCGGCGCGTCGATGCCAGCCATCGCCGTAGCCGAGCGAAATCGTCGCCGCGGCAAGCGGGGCCTTGGCGTGGAAAGTGTGACCGTAGCCGACACCGGCGCCGGCCTCCAATATCCGCGTCTGGATGACCTTGGCCTGCAATCGCACCACCGGCAGCATCGGATTGTCCTTCGCCGGCGTCGGATTGACACCATAGAGAGCGGCACCCGGACGAACGAGGTCGTAGTGATAGCGCTGTCCGAGAAAAATGCCTGATGAGTTGGCAAACGAAGCCGGCGCTTCCGGCAGCATCCGGCGCAGCCGTTCGAATTCCAGCCGCTGCCGCTCGTTGGCCGGCTGCTCGGGTTCATCGGCGCAGGCGAGATGGCTCATCACGAAGGTCAGTTCGACACCGTCGAAAGCCTGCGGATCCTGCGCGACTGCCTTCACCTCGGATGGCGTCATGCCGAGCCGCGACATGCCGCTGTCGACCTGGAGGGCGGCCGGCAACTTACGGCCCACCCGCCCGGCCATCTCGCGCCATGCCGCGAGTTGGCTGGCGCTGTTGAGTACGGTGCAAAGCCCTGCCACAACCGCTTCCGTTTCCGCACCCGGCGGAATGCCGTTCAGCACATAAATGGCCGGGTCTGAGCCGAGCGCCTTGCGCAGCAAGATGCCGCCGGCCAAATGCGCAACAAAGAAAGTATTACAGCCCTCACCCATCAGCGCCGCCGCCACCGGCGCCGCGCCAATCCCGTAACCGTCGGCCTTGACCACTCCAGCACAGCCGACGCCGCCCAGCCGCGCCTTCAGCCGCCGGTAGTTCTCACGGACGGCGCCGAGATCGATGGTCAGGATCGCCCCTGCCGCGGCTTCGCTGATCGGTTCGCCCAGGGTGACGGTCGGCGGAAGAGATTTGCTGGAGATGTCGCTCATGCCGACCTGTTTTAACGGAAGGCCGGCGGCTACGCCACCAGGTGCCGGAACGCCGCCACCACATCTTCGTAGACCTTGCGCTTGAACGGCACGATCAGGCCCGGCAATTCCAGCATCGGCCGCCACGCCCACCGGTCGAACTCGGCCTTGTGGCCACCCGGCGGCGGATTGATCGCGATCTCGCTTTCGTCGCCGTGGAAACGGAAGGCAAACCATTTCTGCGTCTGGCCGCGATATCGTCCCTTGAAGGCGACGCCGACCAGATGCGCCGGCAGGTCGTATTTGATCCAGTGCGGCGCCTCGGCCAGCAGCGACACCGAGCGCATGCCGGTCTCTTCGTAAAGTTCACGCGCCGCCGCGGGCAGCGGCTCCTCGCCATCATCGATGCCGCCCTGCGGCATCTGCCAGAGCTGCGTCGCTCCAGCGAATTCGCTGTCCGGCTCGGCAATGCGACGGCCGACCCAGACCAGGCCGGCCTCATTGAGGACCATCACCCCTACGCAGGGCCGGTAGGGCAGCGTCTCGGGCTCAACGAGCTTGTTCTTTGTCATCTCAGCCTTTTTCCGGATCTATGGCCACCGCCGAAACCGGCACGATCTCGATGCCGCGCTTCTTGGCCTCGGTCACCCAGGAAGACACGGTATCCACCGTCAGGTCGAAAGCCGAGCCGATGCCGACGGCAAACCCTTTCGCCCGTGCCGTCGCTTCCAGCCCATCCAGTTTCTTCAATATGGCGCCGCGGTCCTGCACCGCATCGATCGCCGTATCGCCGCCGACGAACGGCACGCCGTCCTTCAGCGCCAGTTCGGGTGCCAGGCTGCGCGCCGACGAACCGTCGTCGACATAGGCCAGACCACGCTTGCCAAGCTCGGCCATCAACGGCCCCATCGCCGTCGCGTCGGCCGAAAAGCGGGCGCCCATATAGTTCATGACGCCGGTGTAGTTGGTCGTTCGCGACAGCGCCCAGCGTAAATTCTTCAAATTCTCGTCCGGCGTTGCAGCCACGGTCAGCGTGTTACGGCCGGGATTGACGTTCGGATAGTCGAACGGCTCAAGCGGTACCTGCATGATGACCTCATGGCCGCTCTGCCGCGCCACCTGCATCCAGCGGCCGATGCTGTTGCCTTGCGGCGCGAAGGCCAGCGTCACTTCCGCCGGCAGCTTGGCTATGGCTGCCTGCGTGCCGGTCTGCGACACGGCAAGCCCGCCGATGACGAGCGCGACGCGTGCACCGCGAGCCCCGGACCACGGCCGCGCATAGACATCGAACGGGCGCCTGCCGTCGGCGGCGCGGATCGGCAACGGACCGGTTTCGCTGGCCTCGACCAGCGCCTTGTCGGGAATATGCGCGACCCTGAGGTTCTGGCCGATCGTCGAAGGGTCGCGAATGACTATGGCCGCCTCGGGTGGAGCGTCGCCCCCCTCGGTCTGGACATGGATGATCTGCGGACCGCCCGTCTTCGGCCCGCCTATGTTGGCCCCACTTGCGTTGCTTGGCGCAGCCATTTCGGGCGTCGCCTTGGCGGGCGCGGCGACGGTATCCGCCGCCGGCGTCTTCGGCGTCGAAACGGCTGCTTCTTGCAGCTTCCGGAACGGCTTGTCTCGCAAGGCGATGGCGCTGGAGACGCCGACCATGGACAGCACGACAAGCGCGGCCGCGACCGTACCGGCGCTGATCCCGCTGCCTGAGCGCGGCAGCCGGATCGCCTGTCCGAGAGGTCGTTCTATGTCCTTGCCGATATCAGCCAAGCCCGCATCCCCGGCGCGCATCCCCGAAGTGAAACCTTCTCCGGAGGCGCAAAATCCAAAATGTCGGCGCGTCCCCTTGCTTCACTGGACGCGCAGCATGCCGGCCGCGGCCCCCGAATCAAACTGCCGGAGCCTCGCGGCCCCGGCAGCATCGCATCGCTTCGCTCAGGCAGCCAGACCTGTTTGGCCCGGCTTGCCTGCCCTTACTGGTTCAACACGGCCTTTTGCGGATTCGGCGGGAACGCCGGATCGGTCTTCTGGCCGCGCAGCAGCTGCTCGGCATAGATGAGCTGCAAATCGTCCTTGGGTTCCGGCGGCACATAGGCTGCCGAACCCGAACCGGTCGTGCTTTCGTCGGCGCCCTTGATATGGCCCTTGAGGTCCGATTCGCCGCGCGTCAGGTCCCTGCCCTGCAGTTCCGCCGGCAGCGGCTGGTCGACCTTGATGTCGGGCGTGATGCCCTTGCCCTGGATCGACTTGCCGGACGGCGTGTAATAGAGCGCCGTCGTCAGCCGCAGCGCCCCGTTCTCGCCAAGCGGAATGATGGTCTGCACCGAACCCTTGCCGAAGGACTGCGTGCCGACCACCGTGGCGCGGCGCAGATCCTGCAGCGCGCCGGCGACGATTTCCGAGGCACTGGCCGAGCCGCCATTGACGAGCACGATCAGCGGCTTGCCGCCGATGTCGTCGCCGGCCCGCGCGTCGAAGCGGGTGACGTCCTTCGGGTCGCGGCCGCGCGTCGAGACGATCTCGCCACGGTCGAGGAAGGCATCCGACACGCTCACCGCCTGGTCGAGCAAACCGCCCGGATTGAGGCGCAGGTCGAGCACGTAGCCCTTGAGCTTGTCGTTCGGCACCTGCTTCTTGATGGTGTCGATGGCATTCTCGAGGTCGTCATAGGTTTTTTCGGTAAAGGAGGTGATCTTCATGTAGCCGATGTCGTTTTCGACCCGGAACTTGACCGCCTTGACCTTGATGATATCGCGCACGACGGTCAGTTCGATCGGCTTGTCGGCGCCCTGGCGCAGGATGGTGAGCTTGATCGGCGTGTTGACCAGCCCGCGCATCTTCTCGACGGCGTCATTGAGCGTCAGGCCGCGGACCTCCTCGCCGTCGATCTTGGCGATATAGTCGCCGGCGAGCACGCCTGCCTTGGCGGCCGGCGTATCGTCGATCGGCGTGATCACCTTGACCAGGTCGTTCTCCATGGTGACCTCGATGCCGAGGCCGCCGAATTCGCCCTTGGTCTGCACGCGCATGTCCTGCGCTTCTTCGGCATTCATGTAGGAGGAGTGTGGGTCGAGCGACGACAGCATGCCGTTGATGGCATTTTCAACCAGCGACTTGTCGTCGGGCGGCGTCACATAATTCGCCCGCACCCGTTCGAAGATATCGCCGAAGATCGCCAGTTGTTTATAGGTCTCGGAGCCCGCAGCTTTCGCTGTCGAGCCGGGCGCGCCATAGACCAGGCTCATCGCCGATGCACCCATCAGCGCACCGGCAAACAGAAGCGACAGTTTCCGCATCATTCACGTCCTTCCAGAAAAACGGTCCGCCCACCATGGGGCCGGATCGACGGGTTTTCCATCCTTGCGGAACTCGACATAGAGCTCCGGCGTGGCATTTCCATTCTTCGATGCCGAGGTGCTCGCCACCCGGGCCTCTCCCATCGCGCCGACCGGCTCACCTGCGAGCACCGACTGGCCAGACGCGACGCTGATTCTGCTCATCCCCGCCAGGACGACATGATAGCCGTCACCCGCATTCAGGATCAATAGTTGACCGTAAGAGCGGAAAGGCCCCGCATAAAGCACATTTCCATCCGCCGGCGCTGTGACGATGGCTCCCGATTGTGTCGCAACCATGTCACCGAGCATCACCGCGCCGTTACCGTCGTCGGCCCCGAAGCGCCGCTTGATCCTGCCGGTGACCGGCAGCGCGATCTGCCCTTGAAGCGCGGAAAACGGCGCGGCAGCGGTGAGCCTGTTGCTCTCCGGCACCGGCAGCGAGGCCAATTCCGTCGGCGCCGCAGCCGATACCGGGCCCTTGTCGGCGTCGGCCGTCTTTTGCTCGGCTGCCTTGGCCGCATCCGCCGCCTTGCGGGCTCTGTCGGCCTCGAGCGAGGCGATCAGTTCTTTCAGGCTGCCGGCCTTGGCCGCCAGCGTCGCGGACCGCTGCTTTTCGACGGCCAGCGCGGTTTGCGTATCGGCGGCGAGCTTCTGCTTGGCTTCGAGCAGCATGCCGAGCCGCTTTTTTTCCGCCGCCTGCTCGCCGACAGCTGCCGTCAGCCGCGCCCGCTCGGCCTCGATCGAGGCCGTCACCCGCGACTGTTCCTTGAGGTCGGCCAGCAACATGTCGGTCTGCTGGCGCAGTTCCGGCACCACGGCACCGAGCAGGATGGCGCTGCGCACCGACGACAATGCGTCCTCCGGCTTGACCAGGATCGCCGGCGGCGGATTGAGCCCCATGCGCTGCAGCGCGCCGAGCACTTCGGCCAGAACGTCGCGTCTGGCGGCCAGTGAGGCGCGGATCTTCTGCCCCTGCGCCTTCAGCCCTTCCAGCTTGCCGCCAATGTCCTCGATGTCCTGGCCGAGCTTCTGCTCGGTCATCGCCGACTGGATCAGCGCCGCGGTGATCGAGGCGTGGTCCTTCTTGACAGCCGCTATGTCGGCGGCGAGCTTGGCCAGCCGCTCGGACGACAGCGTGATCTCTTTCGATACTTTTTCGTATTCGGCGCGGCTCTGGTCCGGGTCGGGCGCCAGGTCGAGCGTGTTCTCGGCCCGCGCGACGCCGAGCGAAAGCGCGATCGTCGCCACGGCGATGCCGCAGCGCACGCGCCAGGAGCCCGTTCGTGATTTCCAGTCTTCAGACATTGAAGCCCAACTCTATGCGCGGCTTCGTTAACGAACCATCAACCATGTTCGAGCCCCGGCCGTCATCGACAAACCCCATGAGCCCAAACTGTCGATGAGCATTGGGGCAAAAATCCGGGCGGCTGGCATCAATTCGCCGACGGAGCCGAGTTCATGAACGATGGTAGGGGTGACCGGAAAGGATCGTGGCCGCCCGGTAAAGCTGCTCGCCCAGCATCACGCGGACCAGCTGATGCGGCCAGGTCAGCGCGCCGAGCGACACCGTCAGATCAGCCAGGTCGCGCAGTGACTGGTCATGGCCGTCGGCGCCGCCAATGGCGATCACCAGCGCCTTGCGCCCGCCATCGCGCAGCGAACCTATGCGGCCGGCGAAATCCTCGGAGGAAAGGTTCTTGCCGCGCTCATCGAGCAGCATCAGCGCCGTGCCCGGTTGCAAGTGCGTCTGCAGCTTCTGGCCTTCCTCGCGCCGGCGCTCATTGGCCGTCTGCGCGCGACCTTCGGCAATCTCGACGATCCCGGCGAATTCGAGGCCTACGGCAGGACCGCTCCTGGCAAAACGCTCGAAATAGCGGTCGGCCAACTGCTTCTCGGGGCCGGCTTTCATTCGGCCCACGGCATGAACCGTAATCTTCATCCCTGCCTCGAAGAGCCGCTGATGCATGTCGGACGACGACATGCATCAAGACGAGTACGGCTCAGTGGAGGGTCTCCTCCTCGAGATCAGGCGCCTGCCACATCTTTTCGAGATTGTAGAAGTCGCGGACCTCGGGACGGAAGACATGGACGATGATGTCGCCCGAATCGATCAGGACCCAGTCGGCGCCAGCCAGCCCCTCGACGCGCGCCGTGCCGAGCCCGGCATCCTTCAGCGCCTTGAGGAGATGATCGGCAACAGCCGAGACATGACGGTGCGATCGGCCCGATGCGACGACCATGTAGTCGCCGAGGCTCGATTTCCCCTGAATGTCGATTGAGACGATATTTTCGGCCTTGGAGTCTTCCAGACTGGCAAGGACTGTCCTGATGGCGCGGGACACGGCGTCGTTTACGCTGATCCCGGCCGGCGAAGGCACGATGTCGGCCTTCTTCCGCAGTGCTGTTCTCAGTGTATTTCCTTTCGCAGCAAGAACAACCAAATCACCTCTGAAATCAGGTGACACTGCTTAGATAGGCAGAGTTAGGTTGCAGTTTCAAGACACCGCTCACAAGCAGACGTCCGGTAACGGCCGAATTTGCGGCTTTTCCGGGCCAGAAATTCGGAACCGCCTCGCCCCGCAGCGGTTATCGGCTCATCCACGAACCGGAATCCCGACATGCCGATCGATCCCCAGAACGCCCTCCTCACCGTGCAATCCGGCCTTGCGCAACTCAGCACGCTGATCGTCTCCTACTCGCTTTCGGCGGTCGGCGCCGTCATCCTGCTGGTCATCGGCTACATCGTCGCCGGCCTCGCCGAGCGTTCGATCTATGCCGGCCTCGGCCATATCAGCGGCTTCGACGAAACGCTCCGCCATTTCTTCTCGCAGGTCGTCCGCTACGCCATCCTGGGACTGGTCGTGATCATGGTTCTCGGCCAGTTCGGCGTGCAGACGGCTTCGATCATTGCCGCTATCGGTGCCGCCGGCCTGGCCATCGGCCTGGCGCTGCAAGGCACGCTGCAGAACATTGCCGCCGGCATCATGCTGCTGGCGCTGCGGCCGTTCCGCATCGGCGAATATGTCGAGGTCGGCGCCATATCCGGTACCGTCGAGGAGATCGGGCTGTTTGCCACAACGCTGAGGACGGTCGAAGGCGTCTACGTGCTTGCACCCAACTCGACCCTGTGGAACCAGCCGGTCCGCAACTTCACCCGCAACGGTGTGCGTCGCGGCGACATCACGCTCAGCATCGGCTCCTGGAACGACATCGATTTTGCGCAGAAGACCATGCTTGGCGTTGCCGCCGCCGACCGGCGCGTCAGGCGGCAGCCTGCGCCGATCGCCTTTGTCGCGACCGTCGGCGACAGCACCGTCGCCATCAGCTTGCGCTACTGGACGGCGGCTGCCGACTTCTTCGCCACCCAGATCGACCTCACCAAGAGTGTCAAGCAGGCGTTCGATGCCGAGGGCCTTTCGGTCCCGGCGCCGGCGCCGAAAGCGCCTCAGCCGGATGCCTCAGCCACGCGGCAATAGAGCATTTGAAACCAGCTGGAGGGTGTTCAAAGTCCTTCGCGCCGGCGCTGATCTTCAGGCGCGAAGGCGAGATCGACAGGCAACGGCGCCTGCGCCGTCATTGGCGCGAAACTGCCGGTCTCGGTGGCGGGCACCGGCCGCACCATGACGACGCGCCAGAGAACGAACAGGCAGTAGGCGGCGGCAATGACGATTGCCACATAGATGAAGGCCTGCGTGCCGTAGACGGCGGAAAGCCCGGTCACAATGCCGGGTACGACGAAGCCGGACAGCGACCAGGCAAACAAAAGCGAGCTCGACAGCGCCACCATATCGTCCTTGCCGGCGCGGTCGCCGGCATGGGCGCTCGCCAGCGAGTAGATCGATTCCGAGGCGCCGTCCCAGACCACATAGATGACAAGCAGCGCCGCCAGCGCGCCGCCGTCGAAACCGAGGGCAAACAGGCCCGCCGCGGCGGCAAGCGCCGACGCCGCGATCAGCACAAAGCGCCGGTCGGTGCGGTCGGAAATCCAGCCGAGCGGAATCTGCAGGATCAGCGTGCCGATCGGCATTGCCGAAAGCAGCAAGGCGACGTCGGCCTGGCCGTAGCCCTTGGCCGTGGCATGGATCGGCGCAAAGCCCGAGATCGTCATCGACAGGCCGCCGACGGCAAGCATGCCGGCAACGCCGACCGGGGAGATCCGCCAGGCGCGGCCGAGCGCCACGGACGCCGCTTGCGGCGCCGGTGGCTGCGCAAGCCGCGTCAGCCCGACGGGAAGGATCGACAGCGCGGTGAAGGCAATGCCGATCAGCGGCGCGTCGGCCGTGCGGATATCGATCAACGCCAGCGTCGAATAACCGACGCCGAGCCCGGCGACATAGGCAATATAGAAGATGGCCATGACCCGGCCGCGGATGGCGTTGGCGACGACATCGTTCAGCCAGCTCTGCGCGACGATGAACAGGCCGCATATGGCAAAGCCGTAGAGTGCCCGTGCAGCGATCCATGGCAAGGGGTGCGGCCCGGCGCCGACCGCGGCGTTGGACAGCACGATCAGTGCCGACAGCACCATGAACACGCGGGCATGGCCGACACGCCGCACCAGCGGCCCGGTCAGGATGCAGCCGGCAAGGCCGCCGGCCGAAAGGCCGGTGACGATCAGCCCCGCCCATGTCGGATCGAAGCCCTCGGCGCCGAGCCGGACTGGGATATAGGCGAACATCAGCCCATTGCCGACTGCGATCAGCGCCATCGACAAAAGGATGCTGGCAATGGCGATCGACGGCGCCGGCTGCCCTAGACCGTTCTTGTCCTGGTCGCGCTCGAGAATCGTCATGACCGAGGATCGCCCATCAAGCAGGTCAAGGCAGCGGCAAAAGCGACATCACCGGACTTGCCTTCCGCGCCGGTTCAGCCCTTTGCCACCTTGCGGATCGCGCTCGACGACAGCGACGAACGCGGGCCGTGGATGAAGGTCCAGGCCGGCGCCGTCATGCGGGCGAGCCGCGGTGCGTCGCCTTCGTCGACACGAGCATAGTCGAACGTCTTGGCGACCATCGACGACAGGAACGACAGCGTCGCACCCGGCCGGTCGACCACCGCGATCGGAAACGTCATCACGATGCGGCGCCAGCGCTGCCAGCGGTGGAAGTCGCGAAGCGAGTCGGCGCCCATGATCCAGACGAAATCGACGCCCGGGTTCCGCGCCTTGACCAGCGCCAGCGTGTCGGCGGTGAAGCGGACGCGGTGGGCCGCCTCGAAGGCGGTGACCTTGATCTTCGGGTTCTTGGCGATCTTTTCGGATAGCTGCAGCCGCTCGGCCAGCGGCGCCAGGTCACCGGCATTCTTGAGCGGGTTGCCCGGCGTCACCATCCACCACAACTGATCGAGCGCAAGCCGTCTGAGCGCGATCTCGGCGACCAGCGCATGGCCGGCATGCGGTGGGTTGAATGAACCGCCGAACAGCCCGACCGCCACGCCTTTCCCGGCATGCGGCATGTGCAGATAGTGGGAGGATACGGATTCCTTACCCTCCCCCTTGTGGGGAGGGTCGATCCGCGAAGCGGAGCGGGGTGGGGGTGTTGCAGAGTTCAGCGTCGCACCCCCACCCGGCTCGCGATGCTCGCCACCCTCCCCACAAGGGGGAGGGTAAGACCGGCGCTCAAGGCCTCACCTGTCCCGACCCGCGTACGCGGTATTTGAACGAGGTCAGTTGCTCGACGCCGACCGGCCCGCGTGCATGCATCTTGCCGGTGGCGATGCCGATCTCGGCGCCCATGCCGAACTCGCCGCCATCGGCAAACTGGGTCGAGGCGTTGTGCAGAAGGATCGCCGAATCGACCTCGTTGAAGAACCGGTCGACCGCTGTGGCGTCCTCGGCGATGATCGCCTCGGTGTGATGCGAGGAGAACGTCTCGATATGCTCGATGGCGCCGGCGACGCCGTCGACCAGCTTCACCGCAATGATCGCGTCCAGATACTCGGTCACCCAGTCGGCATCGGTCGCGGGCTGGGCATCGGCATAAAGCCTCAGCGCCTCGGCATCGGCGTGGATCTCGCAGCCTGCCGCCCGCAAGGCCTCGAGGATCGGCACCAGGTGCGTGCCGGCGACCGCACGGTCGACCAGCAGCGTCTCGGCAGCACCGCACACCCCGGTGCGCCGCATCTTGGCATTGACCGCGATCTTGACCGCCATGTCGAGATCAGCCGATCGGTCGATATAGAGATGGCAGATGCCCTCGAGATGCGCGAAGACCGGCACCCGTGCCTCGTTCTGCACACGCTCGACCAGGCTGCGGCCGCCGCGCGGAATGATGACCTCGAGATTGCCGGAAAGTCCTTTCAGCATTTCGCCGACGGCGGCGCGATCGGTGGTCGGCACCAATTGTATGGCATCCTCCGGCAGCCCGGCTGCCTTCAGCCCCTCGACCAGGCAGGCATGGATAGCGGCGGAAGAATTCGCCGAATCCGAGCCGCCGCGCAGGATCACCGGATTGCCCGCCTTGAGGCAGAGCGCGCCGGCATCGGCGGTCACGTTAGGCCGGCTCTCATAGATGACGCCGACGACGCCGAGCGGCGTGCGCACCCGTTCGATATGCAACCCGTTCGGCCGGTCCCATGCGGCAATGACATCGCCGACCGGATCGCGTAACCCGGCGATCTCGCTGATACCGTCTGCCATGGCGCGGATGCGGGCGGGATCGAGCTTCAGCCGATCCATCGACGCTGCCGATAGGCCAGCCTCCCTGCCATTTCTGATGTCGATGGCATTGGCGTCGAGGATGTCCTGCTCATGCCGAAGGATCGCCTGAGCCATGCCGAACAGCGCCGCGTGCTTGCGCTCGGCCGCAGCTATGGCCAGCGGTCGGGCCGCGGCACGCGCGCGGCGGCCGATATCGGCCATCAGCGCAATGGTGTCGTCCCGGGATTTTTCATGCAGCGTCAGCATGGCTCATCCTCCGCTATGTAACCTGGTCACCGACTACTTGCTCACCACTGGCATGGCTCACCACAAGGTCATCGCGGTGGATCATCGCCGAACGCGCCTCGTAGCCGAGCACCGTTTCGATCTCGGTCGTCTTCAGGCCAGCGATCCTTACGGCATCGGCGGCATCATAGGCAACCAGCCCGCGCGCTATCTCGCGGCCCTCGGGCGACAGGATCGCCACCGTGTCGCCACGCGCAAAATTGCCGCTGACCAGCTTGACCCCGGCCGGCAGCAGCGACTTGCCCGAGAGCAGCGCGCCGATGGCGCCGGCATCGACGGTCAGCCGCCCCGCCGGTTCGAGCTGCCCGGCGATCCAGGTCTTGTAGCCCTTGACCGGATTGGCGCTCGGCCGGAAGAAGGTGGCGCGCTCGCCGCGCTCGATTGCCAGCAACGGCGACAGCCGCGTGCCTGATGTGATGATCATGGCGGTGCCGGCGGCGGTCGCGATCTTGCCGGCGTCGAGCTTGGTGCGCATGCCGCCGCGCGACAATTCCGAAGCAGCGGCACCCGCCATCGCCTCGATGTCAGGGGTGATGCGGTCGACGACCGGAATGAACCGGGCTTGCGGGTCGCGCGCCGGCGGCGCCGTGTAGAGCCCGTCAATGTCGGAAAGCAGCACCAAAAGATCGGCGCCCATCATGGTGGCGACGCGCGCCGCCAGGCGGTCGTTGTCGCCATAGCGGATTTCGGAGGTGGCCACCGTGTCGTTCTCGTTGATGACCGGCACCGCCTTCATCTTGAGCAGCGTCGAAATCGTCGCCCGCGCGTTGAGATAGCGGCGGCGCTCTTCGGTGTCGCCGAGCGTCAGCAGGATCTGGCCCGATTTCAAGCCATTCTTGCCGAGCGCATCCGACCAGGCGCCGGCCAAGGCGATCTGCCCGACGGCAGCCGCCGCCTGGCTCTCCTCGAGCTTCAGCGCGCGCTTGCCGAGGCCGAGGATGGTGCGGCCGAGTGCAATCGCACCCGAAGACACGACAAGAATTTCGGCGCCGCCATTGGCCAGCACGGCGATGTCGCCGGCAAGCGAGGCCAGCCAGTCGCGCTTCAGGCCCGTCGTGCGGTCGACAAGCAGCGCCGAGCCGATCTTGACGGCAATGCGCCGATAATTTTTCAGCGATTGCGCGGCCATGGCTATGTGTTCCAGCGCGTCTCGACCGGCGCGGCGACAGCTTCGCGCGCCTCCGCCACCACAGCCATCAGCGCGCGCAACACCGCTTCGACGCCTTCGCCGGTGACTGCCGAAAGCAGCATCGGCGCGCGGCCGGCCGCGCGTTTCAGCGAGGCGGCCTTCTTCTTGCGCGCGTCGGCATCGAGTATGTCGACCTGGGAAAGCGCGATGATTTCGACCTTGTCGGTCAGCCCATTGCCGTAGGCTTCGAGCTCGGCACGCACGGTCTTGTAGGCATTGGCAGGATTTTCTTCCTGCGCCGAGACAAGATGCAGAAGGACACGCGTGCGCTCGACATGGCCAAGGAAGCGGTCGCCGATGCCGACACCTTCATGCGCGCCTTCGATCAGGCCCGGGATATCGGCAATGACGAATTCGCGACCGTCGATGCGGGCCACGCCAAGGCCGGGATGCAGCGTGGTGAAGGGATAGTCGGCGATCTTCGGCTTGGCCGCGGTGACCGCCGCCAGGAAGGTCGACTTGCCGGCGTTGGGCAGCCCGACGAGGCCGGCATCGGCGATCAGCTTCAGCCTGAGCCAGATGTTGAGCTCTTCGCCCGGCAGTCCGGGATTGGCGCGGCGCGGCGCCTGGTTGGTCGAGGTCTTGAAGTGCTGGTTGCCGAAGCCGCCATTGCCGCCCTTGGCCAAAAGAAAGCGCTGGCCGACGACCGTGAGATCGCAGATCAGCGTCTCATTGTCCTCGGCAAAGACCTGCGTTCCGGCCGGCACTTTCAGCGTCACGTCGGCACCCTTGGCGCCAGTCATGTTGCGGCCCATGCCGTGCGTGCCGGTCTTGGCCTTGAAATGCTGCTGATAGCGATAGTCGATCAGCGTATTCAGCCCATCGACCGCCTCGACCCAGACATCGCCGCCGCGGCCACCGTCGCCGCCGTCGGGGCCGCCGAACTCGATGAACTTTTCGCGCCGGAACGACACCGAACCGGCGCCGCCGTCGCCGGAGCGGATGTAGACCTTGGCTTGATCGAGAAATTTCATCGGATTGTATGGTTTCTGTTATTGGCTTTGCGGGATTGCTCTAAAGCAAGGCGGGACGAAGGGCGAGGGCCGTTTTTGCTACTGTAACGTCGCGCGTAGCTCTGGACGCGTACCATTTGGTTGACCCTTGCCGAAAAATCGATCCTCGGCTTTCCAAGCGCGAGATGTCGGAATGAAGCTGGTAACTTACAATATCCACTACGGCGTCGGCCTCGACGCCCGCTATGATATCGGCCGTATCGCCGATGCCGTGCGCGGCGCCGACGTGATCGCGCTGCAGGAGGTCACCCGCGCTAACCCGAAGAATGGCGGCCGCGACATGGTGGCCGACCTCGGCGAGGCGCTGCCCGACTATTTTGCCGTCTACGGCAGCAATTTCGAAGCCGACGCTGGCTCGCGCCTGGAGAACGGCCGCGCCATCACGACCACCTTCCAGCTCGGCAACATGGTGCTGTCGAGGACGCCGATCCATCTGTCGCGCAATCTCCTTTTGCCGCGCAGCCGCAGTGTCGAGGCGATGAACTTCCAGCGCGGCGCGCTGGAGGCGCTGATCGAAACGCCGCTTGGTCCGATCCGCTTCTATTCCACCCATCTCGACCACCGCAGCCCGGTTGAACGCCTGAGCCAGATCCGCTTTCTGCGCCAGCGTCTGTTGAAATACCCGCTCGAGGGCGGCGGGCTCTCCGGCGTCGCCGAGATCGGCTTGCCGGACCTGCCTTGTCCCGACGCCTTCGTCGTCATGGGCGACTTCAACATGCTGGCTGGATCGCCGGAACATGTCGAACTCGCCGGCCAGCCTGACCATGAATTCGGCATGCCGGTGACCGCCGACCTCGCCATCGATGCTGCCACGCGCCTCGGCGCCGCCGGCGCCGATCTCGTCACCTGGGTCGACCCCAAGCGGCCGGGCGATACCAGCCGCTATAAGCGCATCGACTACGTCTTCACCAGCGCCTCGCTTGCCAAATCGCTGAGGCGCCTGTGGGTCGACCGGCAAGCGGCCGGTTCGGATCACTTGCCGGTCTGGCTCGAGATGACGTGAGCCGCATCCATCAAAAATGCACCCAGTTCCGCAGGCTGGTCCAGGTCTTGCGATCGAGACGGTAGCGCTCGACCGGCACCTGACCGGCAACGATCGAGTTCAGCATGCCCTGGCCGGCATACTGGAAGCCGCATTTGTGGATGACCCGGCGCGAGGCCGGATTGATAACCCGCGTCGAGGCGTGCAGCACCTGGATCGTGGTTCTCTGGAAGGCAAGGTCGACCAGTGCGTGCGCTGCTTCCGTCGCGTAGCCGCGCTTCCAGTACGGCTCGCCGATCCAGTAGCCAAGCTCCAGCCCGCGATCCGTGGTGTTGAGCCCGGCACAGCCGACGAAGGTCTCGGTGCCGGCCAGCGTCAACGCATAGGCGATTCCGGCCCGGCGCGATGCCGTCATGGCCAGGAAAGCGCGTGCCTCCGCCTCGCCATAGGGATGCGGCATGCGAGCCAGCATTTCCGCGACATGGCGGTTGTCGGCGAGCGCCACCAATTGCTCGATGTCGCTTTCACGCGGGGCACGCATGACCAGCCGCTCGGTCGCGAGCACCGGGCAATCTATCGTGTAACTTTCGTCGTCTGTCGCTTCCGCTTCGGCAACCATATCAAAGTCCTCCAGGCACAAGAAAAAGGGGAGATGGAAACCCATCTCCCCTGATCCATTTCCTGGCTTGGCCAGACACCGGTCCCGAGATGGGTGCCGGTGTTCTCGTGCGGAACCGGCTACTCCGCTGCCTTCGTCATCGGGTTCACCGATACGTAGGTTCGGCCATTGGCTTTTTTGTTGAAGGTGACTGCGCCAGCTTCGAGCGCAAACAGCGTGTGGTCCGTGCCAATGCCGACATTGGTGCCGGGATGCCACGTCGTGCCACGCTGACGAATGATGATGTTGCCCGGAATCACGGCTTCGCCGCCGAACTTCTTCACGCCGAGCCGCTTGGAATGGGAGTCGCGACCATTGCGCGACGATCCGCCAGCTTTCTTGTGTGCCATCTAACTACTCCGATGCGCCGCGAGGCGCCTAAACGATCTTATGAACGCGTTCGCGTTCCGTTTCAAGTCCGATCCGGCGACGATTGCGTCGGTTCGTTCTACTTCTTCGCCAATTCCTTGGCCTGCTCACGCCAGTCCTTGATCTGGTCGGCGCTGAACGGCATGTGCTCGTCGATCTTGGCGACGTCCTTGTCGGACAGCTTGGCGATCTGGGCAAAGGTGGTGATGCCCTGTTCGTTGAGCTGGCCGGCGGCGACCGGGCCGATGCCCTTGATCACAGTCAGGTCGTCCGGCTCGCCCTTCGGCGCCTTGAACAACGGTGCGGCGGCTTCGGCAGCCTTGTCCTCGGTCGTCTCGGCCTTGGCTTCCTTCTTCGGCGCAGCCTCTGCCTTCGCTGCTGCCTTCGGCGCGGCTTCAGCCTTCGCCTCGGTCTTGGCTGCAACTTCAGCCTTCGCTTCGGTCTTGGCGGCGGCCTTCTTCGCCGGCTTGGCGCCACCCAGCAGGATTTCAGCAATCCTGACGGTGGTCAAAAGCTGGCGATGGCCGATCTTGCGGCGCGAATTCTGCCGGCGGCGCTTCTTGAAGGCGATGACGGTGCGGTTCTTGCCCTGCTCGACGACTTCGGCGGTGACCATCGCACCATCCACGAACGGTGCGCCGAACGTGACGTTTTCGCCCTCGCCATGCGCGAGCACACTACCGATCTCGACGATGTCGCCGACATTGGCTTCGAGTTTTTCGATCTTCAGGAGATCGTTGGCGGCAACGCGATACTGCTTGCCGCCCGTTTTGATGACTGCGAACATTTTTTGCCTTTCGCTGTTCGGTCGGCCTTGATGAACCGCTTCAGGCGGTTCGGCCGTCTTTTTGTCAGTCTGCGGGTTCAAAAAACAAGCGGCGCGGAAGACCCCTCCACGCCGATTGCGCGCTGTCCCTAACCGAAGGTTCGGCTTGAGTCAAGGCAAGCGCCGCGGGCAAGCTGCGAATGGGTTAAGCCCAGACCTTGCAAATATCGAGCAACGGCCACCGGAGCCTCGAAGAAGCATGGACAGAAGCTGCGGCGCCGGGGCAGATTGGCCCTTGTAACCTGCCTGTCCAGCCGTTATCTAGTGCGCCGCGCCGGCAACGGCGGACCATGACCGCGGAGAGGTGGCAGAGTGGTCGAATGCACCGCACTCGAAATGCGGCATGGGTGCAAGCCCATCGGGGGTTCGAATCCCTCCCTCTCCGCCACTTCGCAATGTGTCCAACCCGGAGACATGGGTAACAGATTGTACTTAAGACATGGGTGACAACCTCGTGCCGAACGGGTTGTCGATGGTCTGCAA
>NZ_JAMYQK010000010.1:0-166455 GCF_040320845.1 Mesorhizobium sp. M0601 | reverse complement strand
CGAGGAGGTCGCGTCGACCTTAATCAAGACGCTTCGGTGCGAGTGGATCCACGGCTTCATCGCCGACTTCTTCAACACTATCGACGACCCATTTCTGCCGTTCGGATATCGGCCTCATCATCTCCAAGGCGGACATTCACCCATTATTCGACTAAAAATCTCGTTCCGATCAAAGCCGCCCTACTTCGTTGCAGCGGCTGCGGCTTCCCCCGGCGGCATAATCCGCATCATGAACGTCGACACCGCTTCCCCGGGTTTGAACGGGCCGGGAACCTGGTGGCTGACCGGCTTCACACTTTGGAGGAATGCCGCGATCGCCATGGCGTCATCCGCGGTGAGATGCGCGAAATCGCGCCAAGGCATGATCGGCGCCAGGATGCGGCCGTCCGGCCGTTCGCCGGTCTGGATCGCGGTGACGATCTGCTCCGGGGTCCAGCTTCCGATACCGGTCTCCCTGTCAGGCGTGATATTGCGGGCGACAAAGACACCAAGACCAGGAATCTCGAAGCCCACATCTGAACCGCCAAGGAAGCGCGACATGTCGGGCTTCCCGAAGAAGTAACCGGATGTGTGACAGTCGCTGCAGCCGGCAATCGTAACCAGATATTCGCCGCGCGCGATCTGTGTGTCATCGGCCATGGCCGCGTAAGATGGCAGGGCAACAATCGACGCTGTCAAGAATGCAAGATGAACTGGTGTCCGAAACATTGCTTCCTCCCTGTGATCTGTTCGTGTTTGTCCGTCGACCTCCCGCGCCGTCAACCGGTCGCAATTCCCCGATTTTAACCACGTCGAGGACGCTGAATTCTAGCATGGCCAGCACGTAGTAACCATCAGCGATCAATTGGATGGTCGGCACTTGTCGCGCCCCGTTGAGCGCAGCTGTGACGGAGCTTGCTCAGCCGACGCACACGCCTTCTTTTGGCGCGATCGAGCCACGCACGTTGATGGATCGACTTCGTCGCCTGAAATGCCTTGACGGTCGGACCGGGTCGAACTCGGTCGTTCAGAGTGATTGGGTTTGATCCTGAAACGTCAGCCGGAGGCGACCGGCGTCTTCAGCCGCCACACCGCATCATGCGCCACCTCGGCCGGCCGCGCGCGCCTGTCAACCTGAGCAGTCCCACCTGTCAGCCGCATCAGTGCACCCACCGCGAACCACGCGGAACCGTCAAATTCCCCATAGCGCCGGAACCACGCCCTCCATCCCGCGGGTTCTTTCCCTGGAGGCTTTCGGACGCCAGCCCTCGCGCCAAGCCAACACCTGTTGGCCGGCATCGGTAACCCTAAACAATAGCCGACATTTGCCGCACGCCTTCAGCTTTGACATCGGCGCTATCTTCAATTGCTGCCGGGGTGGCGGTGTAACCTTCAACGTGAGTCATCATGGCCTCCCTGATGTTGATAGGACGCCACTGGCCTCTTGGGGTGCTCACGCGCTGAAGCTCGCGCTGCGAGCTTTCGACACGCTGTTCTCGGCTCGCGCGAGCCCCAACCCGAACCACAACGTCCACAGGGCCATTACAAAAGACGACGCAACCCAGACGAGGCTGCCCAGCCCGATGCCGAACCACATGCCCAGCGGCCATCCGACGAAGGCACCAAGCCCGGCCACGACTCCGACCAGTGACGCCCAGGTCGGCGTTACCTGTTGCCGGCTCAGCGTCTCATTGCCGGCGATCACGGCAACCGCCAGGCAGAGGAACATGAAGCCGTTGGCCTTGCCCTCGGCGAAGGCCCACCAGACCGCGAATCGCGCCATGTCGTTGGCGGCGACGGCATCGGCGACGGTGGTGGCCTCGGCCACGGCGGTTGTCATCGTCCAGAGCGCGCCGACGGCCACCACCGCCCAGGCGGATAGGGTCCACCAGCGTTCGGTCAGTCGAGAGCCGGCGGTCAGCACGATCAGGCTCGCGACGACGAACAGCGAAAGTGCTGCCGCGGCGGCCCAATGCACGACCACCCACAGGGTGACGCCACTGGCGATGGCCTGCATTTGCTGGGCGAGGTCGGGATTAATCGGCCCGTGACCGATCAGGACGAAACCCAAGAGTACAGAAGCGATCGCAAGCCAGGCGCCCGCGACCCGCATTCCGGTATCGGCATGCGACATCGCTACTTCCCTTCATTGTGGCCGGATGTTCGCAGCGCGATCACTGCGTCCGTCTCGCGATCTGTGGGCGAGCTGCGCCGTGGCGCCGCGCATCCATGGCCGATCGATTTCGAGTGCAAGCTAGCGCGGAAGGGAGGGCGGCGCTTCGGGCGAACCACCCAATGGGCGCCGATGACGGCATGGGTGATTCGACCCATGCCAGACCTGCTCAAACCAGGCGGTGCTCGTAGGCCCAGGCGGTGGCGGCAGCGCGCGTGGGGACGTCAAGCTTGTTGAAAATATTGCTGACGTGCCTGTCCACTGTCTTCCCGCTCAAATCCAGTTCGTTGGCGATTTGCTTGTTGGTTTTGCCGGCAGCGACCAGGCGGAGAACTTGCAGTTCACGGGCAGAGAGGCCGCGGGCTCCGTCTGATCGCATGCCAAGCAGGATATCGACACGAGAAAGGTCCGGCATCGCACCGAGCTGCCGAAACACTGTCCGGGCTGCCTGCAACTCCAGTTCCGCACCATCGTTGTCACCGAGGGCGCGGCAAGCCTGGCCTATCATGACGCCTACGCGCGCTGCTTCGTATGGCGCTTCGACTTGCTGCCACCCCTCGAGTGCCTGGCGCAGCCAAGTCAATGCAGCCTGCGCTTCGCCTTCTGCCAGTTCCACCGCTCCCCGCGCGTGAGCGGCAAGGGCGCGCAGCGGTTCGGTTCCGTAGCTTTCTCCAATGTCCGCCAGTTCGTGGCAGGCACGCCGTGCTTCCTCGATGTCATCAGCCGCCAGCATGATCTCGACGTGAGCAGGCAGCAGCCGAATGCGCTTCAGTTGGTCGGTCGTCGCGCCCATGACGCGCCGGATTGCGGCCGCAGCCGCATCGATGTGCCTTTCGGCCAACCGCAACAGGGCAAGGCCCGGCTGCGGTTCGAAGCCATGTTGGCTTGCACTCCGATATGCCTGCTCGGCCACGTCAAAGTCTCCGCGAAGGCGGTATACTTCCGCCAGCTGGTACCATGCTCCAGCCGTATCTCTCCGATTGTTCGACTGCGTCAAACGCTCCACGGCCTGCTGCGCTTCGTCGATCGCGTCCTGCCATGCGCCGCTGAGCCGCTTGATCTCGGCGCGATGCATCAGGCAGGTGCCGCTGAAACTGATCAGCTGGGGCTGTTCGGCGCACCATCGCCCCAGGGCGGAGGTCCATTCGCGTGCGCGGCCCAGAGCATGGACTTGCTGACACGCTTCGATCACGCTGCAGTAGATCAAGCCGGTAAGCAGCGGCGACAATTCGCCGGCCGTGACCGAAACCATCGCCTCGTCCAGGAGCGCGAAACCTTCCGCGGTTCGCCGCTGGCGCAACAGAACACGGCCCTGCAAGTGCCGTGCACAGGCCACCAGATCCACGTCCGCAAAGCGCTCGCCAATCTCGACTGCGCCGCTCGCCGCAGCGTAGGCCGCTTCAAGGTTGCCCGAAGCAAGCTGCTGTTCGACATGGGGCAGCATCAGGTAACCCTGTTCGGCACAATCATGTGGCTCGCGTTCGAGCAGCCGATGCGCCCGTCCAAACCAGCCGGCCGCCTGAGCCATCTCCCCACGAAAGACAAGGCGCAGGCCAAGCCAGAAGGCGCAGCGGGCGGCCCGATGGCACTCGCCCGCGTCCAGATATGCATGATGGGTTCGCTCCAGGGCCCGCAGGTACTCCTCGTCGCGCCCGGTCAAATAGGCCGACATCGCCAGCCGTTCGAGATCGTCCACTGCGAGCGGAGCCGCTTCGCCGGCACGCCAGAAGAACCGATAGGCGTCGTCCCACGCCCTTTCCTCGTAAGCCTCACGACCGAGCACGAGCTGGTCCGCCTCCTGCAAGGAGCCGCTGTTGAATTGCTGTCGATCTGACCTGCCCATCCGCATTGGTTCCTAGCCATCAATGGCTGCTTTGGAGCCAAGGTGCAGTATAGCATGCTCGAACGCGAATGACCGGAATGCACTTAAAGCGCTCTGAACGGGGAACGTCCCGGACGACTGAAACGGGTCGAACTCGGTCGTTCAGAGTGATCGGGTTTTGACCTAAAACGTCAGCCGGAGGCGACCAGCGGCTTCAGCCGAACGTCGCCAAAGGTTCGGTTCGGATCTCGACCCACTGGCAGCGCCGGCTCTCATGATAGAAGGACAAGAAGGGCGATGGGAACGCAGGGTCCGCGAAGGCACCCACCGGGATGGCGGTCAGACCGGGCTGGGTGTCGATCCGGTAGTGGACGGTGGTGCCGCAATCCGGGCAGAAGCTGTAGATGACGCGGCCACCCTCCTCGCCGGTGCGCGAGAATTCCGCTGCCCGCCCCTTGATCGATACGTCATTCTCGGCAAACCGCGCATTGAAGCTGAATGCACTGCCGGTGCGCCGCTTGCAGGCCAGGCAATGGCAGACGGAGACGCGCACCGGCTCGCCCGAACAAATGGCCGATAGCTGACCGCAGGAACATTCGGCGCGACGCGTGACCATGGCTGCTAGACTCCTGAAATGACCTCACTGCGCATCCGCGTGGGTGCTCAATTCGGCCCGCTTCTCATCCGAGACGACGGCGAGATCGAGGACCTTCTGCAATTCGGCAGCATGCCGGAACGACGGTTCGGCCTGGACGCCGCTGCGCACCGCATCGACGAAGCGCTGGTAGTTGGTCTGCACCGTTCCGGCGTCCAGAACTTGCCATTTGGCGTTCTCGACATCCTCGCCGATGCAGGCTTTCAGCTCCGAGCCGGTCAGATTGTGCACGACTTCGATGCCACCCTTGTCGCCGTAGATGCGCAGTCGGAGCTCGTTGAGATGGCCAGTCGCCCAGCGGCTGGCATGGACGACGCCGAAAGCGCCATTGCTGAAATCGAGCGCCATGGTGAAACTGTCATTGGCGTCGAGCTCGTACTCCCCGATCCGGTTGCCAGGCGCCTTGTCGAAGGACCGCAGGCGGCAGAACACATGGTCGATGTCGAGCGCCGCGCCATAGCTGGCGAAATCGAGGATGTGGATGCCGACGTCGCCCAGCACGCCATTGGAGCCGTGGCCGCGCGACAGCCGCCACAGCCATTTCGGATCGGTGCGCCAGTCGCCCCAGAACTTGGATATCAGCCAGCTCTGCAGATAGGACGCCTCGACATGCCTGACCGTGCCGATCTCGCCTGCCAGCACCATGGCGCGCGCTCTCTGCAGCGGCGCGACGTTGCGATAGGTCAGGTTGACCATGTTGATGATGCCGGCGCGCTCGGCCGCATCGGCCATTTCACTGGCCCTCTGGTAATTTTCGGCGAGCGGCTTTTCGCACAGCACCGGCTTGCCCGCCGCGATCAGCGTCATGGTGGTCGGATGGTGGATGCGATCGGGCGTCACGTTCGCCACCGCGTCGAACTTGCCCCATGCCAGCGCCTCGTCCAGCGACGCGAAGCGGTTGGGGATACCGTAGATGTCCGAAAACTTGTCGACGCGCGTACGGTCGAGATCGACGGCGCCGATCAGTTCGACGCCCTCGATCTTGCCGAACTGCCTGGCATGCTCCTCCGCCATCCAGCCGGTGCCGAGTATCAACAGACGCATGATTCGTATCCTTAGGACAGGGCTTTATCTTCTTGTTCGATCATGGATTTGTCGTCTAGCGGAAGCCGGTTTCGCCAGCGGAATGAAGCTTTCCGCCGCGCTCGACGATCGGCTCGAGCGCCTTTTCCACCGGCACGTTCGGCGCATCGAGGATGGCTGGATTGGAGCCTTGGGGATTGTGCGCCCATCTCACCGCATTGTGCAGCACCTTGTGGACGTTGGCGTCGTGATAGGTCGGATAGGTCTCGTGGCCGGGCCTGAAATAGAAGATGTTACCGGCGCCGCGGCGATAGGTCAGCCCCGACCGGAACACTTCGCCGCCCTGGAACCAGGAGATGAACACGGTCTCGAGCGGCTCCGGCACGGCGAACTGCTCGCCATACATCTCCTCGTTCTCGAGCTCGAAATACTCGCCGATCCCGGCAGCGATCGGGTGGTCGGGGCTGGTCACCCAGAGCCGTTCGCGCTCGCCCGCCTCGCGCCATTTCAGCGTGCAGGGAGTGCCCATCAGCTTCTTGAATACCTTCGAGAAATGGCCGGAATGGAGAACGATCAGCCCCATGCCTTCCCAGACGCGGCGCGCCACGCGCTCGACCACTTCGTCGGCGACGGCGCCATGGTCCTTGTGTCCCCACCACAGCAAGACGTCGGTCTCGGCCAGACGGTCGGCCGGCAGCCCATGCTCCGGCTGCTCCAGCGTTGCCCAGGACACTGATATTTCCGGGTCGAGCTTCAGTGCATTGGCGATCGTCGCATGCATGCCCTCAGGATAGATGCCCGCGACCACTTCGTTGGTCCGCTCATGAATATTCTCGCCCCAGACGACAGCGCGTATTGTCATGATGTCCTCGTGATTGTTTGAAGCCGGAGCCGCCCCACCGGCCACTCATACTGTCCCTGGACGGGATTGAAAACCTTCGAGATTGGCCAAACCTCCCTAGCTTCGTCATCCCAGGGCGGAGCAGGCGCGAAGCGACGTCGCGAAGACCCTGGGATGACGAAGCCATGAAGGGCTGCCGCGAGCGACCTAAGCCCCTCGCCCCTCTTGGGCGACGCGTGTCAGCGGCTTCGACAGCCGCGGCACGACTACAAGCCGCTTGATCTTGCCCTTCTTGTAGGCGGCGAGGAAGCGGGCATAGTCCTTGAAGACGACGCAGCCATTGGATTCGGCGCGCCCGCCGCGCAGCATGTAGGTGTGGGCGAGCAGGCCGTCGCGGCCATATTTGTTGCTGCCGCTGGCCGGCGTCAGACGGATCGCCTCGACACCGTGAAAGCGCGATTCGCGCATCGTCAGATTGTAGGTGTCCGGCGGCGTCGGGCCGACATTCTTCTTGTGGACGTAGCGTGGCTGGTCGACCATCGCGCCCAGTCCCGAATGTGCCTCCAGCCGCGAGCCGTCGGGCATATAGACGGTCTTGGCCGAGATGTCGTAGACGGCGACGCCAGTGCCCATGTTGGGCGTGGTGAACAGGTTCCTGAAGGCTCCGCCGAGACCGCCGGAAGGCATGTCGGGCTTGGCATAGGCCAGCATGTCACCGCCCTGCGCCTTCGACCGTTTGCCCGGCTTGCCCGACACGGCCGGCACTGCCGCTTGTGACGAATTGCGAGGCGACAGGCTGCCGGGTAGCGTCTCGGCCGGCGGAGCGTCGGCCGTCTGCACCTTGCTCGCCCTGGCGGTCCTAGAGGCCTGCGCCTTGGGCGGCTCCGTTTTCGATGCTTGATCCTTTTGCGCCTGGGCCTTTGGCGCCTGGTCTTTTGGCGCCTGATCTCTTGACGCTTGAGCCCGCGGCGCCTCGGCCGGCTTATCGATGTCCGCCCGCGGACGCAGCGTCGGCAGCGGAATGCTGTCGGACATGTCGTCTTGCGGCGGCAGCGAGGCTAGCTGGACCTCAGGTTCTTGCGGCTCTTGCGAAGCCGCGGGCTCGCTTGCCGCGATGGCTGCCGGGAGCACATCGATCATCTGCTCCGGCAATGTATTCGCCAGCGCCAGCGCAAGGCGCGACGAGCGTTCGATCTCCGCCACCTCCGGCCCGAAGCGCACCGGTGCTGGGCCGTTCGGGTCGGGTATGCGTACCGGCTCGGCGAACCGGGCGTCGGCCGGCAGGCTGGCGAGCATGACGGGAGAGCCGGCTGAGGCACGGGCAAAGGCGGCGGCAAGCTTTTGCGGCGACAGCGCGGCCTTGGCGACCACGTCGTCGAAGCTCGATTGCCGCGACGCACCAGCGACAAGCGGCACGGTGTTGCGCTTGAGGCGGGCCGATTTTCCCTGGTGGACGAAGTTCGACGCCGACCGCAGGCAGTTGGCATCGCATCCGTGCTGCAGCAGCTTGGCCGACAGCGCCGCGTTTGCTGCGGCCCATGTCGGGGCCTGCGCCTTTGCAAGGCTGCGGCGAGGATCGGCGAGCGCGATGGCGCGCGGCGCGAGCAGGCTTTGCGGGAGGCCGTTGGAAGCGGCGCTGAGCGAGGTTCCCACTGAATAAAGGCCGGCCAAGGTCGCCACCGACCATAAAGCAATGGCTGCGCCGACGGCCGGAACCGCGACCCAGCGCAGGCCGGGCCTCATCGAAGTCAATCCAGTTGCAGGACTGTCACCCCGGGTTTTCGCACTTACAAACGCCATTCAACCACTCTCAATCGGCCGATGCCGGCTAGCGGATTTCGCAGCCGTGACATTCACAGTTCGCCTGGTGCCCCCAGCACGCTTTGCGTCTGTTGCCGATTGATTCAAAAGATGGACAAAGTTGGTTAACCAATCCCTCTACCGACCGCCGATTGGGCGACGGTCACACCGAAAAACGCCCTCCAAAACCTGCATAGTTGGCAAAACTGCCCTCCAATGATGACTTTGCTGCCCGTTTTTGTCGGCCGAGTCAAGAAAGCGAAATGACTAGACCTTGCTGGGCGGAGTCGGCCATGGCTGCGAAAGTGAAGCCGGGCCGACCAGAATCGCGCGGCCGGCCGCCGCCGCCATCAAGCCCCGGCGATCGTCAACCTGCCACTTGTCGACCTGCCACTTGGGCGAATGAACGGTCATCGTCTGGGAATTCGGAATAGCGGCAAGACGTGTGCTGCATGGCGCTGAACGTCGCAGGTGCTGGAACGGGATATCCAACACCTCGAGCAATTTCAGGAAAGTGTGAAACGGTTTTCCGTCCGGAATTGCGTCAAAACAAAAAGACAGAGCGTTTCCGTGAAACGATGAACCGTTCAGACCACAGCCATGACTATGTGAGCCTGGATTTTGGCAGCAACCTCGCCGCTGCCATGCCTGTCAGCAATCGCGGCTGCGGCGTAGTCGGTTGCAGCGTCCAGTTTTCCCGCCTCTCTGGTCTCGATTTCATTGCGAAGGAGAGTGCCCTGGCAATAAGCAACGGCCGGAACGCGGGGCGAGGAGGCACGGCTTTGTTCGGCTCTCGTCTCGATCACCACACCGGAAAAACCTGCGTCCTCCAGCTCGCTACGGATCAGTGCCGTATCGTGGTAGCCATGCGGCGTGCGTGCCAGAAAGCGCGGCGGATCGTTCGGAAAAATCCTCGCCAGGGCATTCGTCACATCGTCCGCAAATACATTCTCTTCGATGCGATCCCATACGCTGAATAGAAAATGTCCTCCGGGCTTCAGGACTCGCCGGGCTTCGCGATAGGCGGATGAGCGGTTGGGAAAGAACATCGCACCGAACTGACAACAAACGAGATCGAAGGCCGCATTTTCGAACGGTAGCGCCAGAGCATCAGCCTGACGCCATTTGATGCGATCATCGGGAGCTTGCCGCGAAGCGGCGTAGTCGAGCATCGGCTGGTTGAGGTCGGTTACGACATAGCTTGCATCGGCGGACAGTTTTGGCGCCAATGCGCGGGTGACAACCCCGGTGCCCGCGGCGGTTTCCAGAACGGCGCTTGGCGACAAGGACGCTGCTCGTCGCGCAAGATCTGCGGCGAACGGCTCGAAAATCAACGGCACCATATAGCGGTCGTAGTTTTCCGGAATTGAGCCAGCGAATACCTTGTCCGTTTCCAACATTGCTATCCCCCGTCGCCCGTTTGATGGCTCGCCAGCATAGCATGGAATTGTTTGCTGTTCGGTCGCATTCGACCGGGAGGCGGTTCGCTTCCGTAAGCTCCGAAACGCCGTGCTGCAATTATCTGCATGTGTGCTAATGTATTGTGGTCATGCGCATTGGTGCGTGGCCAAACATTAAATGGGAGGACGCGATGAAAACCATGAATCGCAGGTCCGCGATTGCTCTCGGCGTGACGGCGGCAGCGGTAACGCCTTTGTTCACGCTGGCGGCGGCGGCAAAGGTGAAGAAATACGGCCCGAAGGAAGGCAAGGAGATTGCACCCGGCGTCAGATTGGTCGAGGTCGGCACCGGCAATTCCGATATCCCCGCCTACAAGAGCATCTCAATTGTCGATATAGTCTTTCAGCCCGGAGCAGCCGCCCCTCAAATGGTGATGGACAACGACATGGTCTGCACCATTGCTGCCGGTGAATTCACGATCAAGAAGGCGGACAAGGAATTCAAGCTCAAGGAAGGTGACGTGTACACCTGCTCCAAGGGCAAGACCGACGAGGCAGCCAACACCAGCAAGGTGGTCGGCATCCACCGCATCGCTGTCTTGATACCTGCCTAGCGTATACCGACGAAATCGGCCCGCGTCCGCTTCGGAGACGCGGGCCTTTTGATGACGTGCGTGGCCTAGAGCGGTTCATCGTTTCACCGCTTCGACCCGGTCGACTTCGTCAAAGTGTGGTGAGGCTCATGCTGTTCATGGTTTTCCTCCCGATTTTTACTTATGAGCGGTTCTCCCTCCGACCGCTTTGAAAGGGTGATATTATATTAGAGATCGCGCAAGTTTCTGGCTGACTGCTGCATTGGCGGATTGGCAATGCGGCAGCGCGCTGAGCGTTTTGGAGTTCACGAAACGGCCCGGTGCTCTTCCCGAGCTGCCTCCCAGACCTCGCGCGCCGCATCTGCATTCAGTGCCGCGATTCCCAGGCCGACGATCAAATCCGGCCACGCCGAGCGCCACAGGAAGGCCGTCACCAATCCGGCCAGTATGATCGCAATATTGGCGACCGCATCGTTGCGGGCCGAGAGGAATGCCGCCCTGGTAAGACTGCCGCTGTGATGGCGGTAGCGCGCCAGCATGTAGGCGCACGACAGATTGACCGCCAGAGCGCCTAATCCCGCCAGCGTCAGCGCCGTTGGCTGCGGCGGCACCGGCATGTTGAACTTTTCCCACGCGGTCCACAGCGTCGCCAGGCCCGGCACCAGCAGGATAAGCGCCAGCGCCATGCCGACCCGCGAGCGGGCACGCAGCGACCATCCCATGGCGAGCAGTATGAGGAGATTGACCGAGGCATCTTCCAGAAAATCGACGCTGTCGGCGAACAGCGACACCGAGCCGATCGCCAGCGCGACAGCGAATTCAATGCCGAAATAACCCAGGTTCAGCAGTGCGACGACAAGCACCACCCGGCGAAGGCCGTCCGACGCAATGGCTTGCTGCATGGTCTGTCCTAACACGATGCCGTTGTCGCTCTTACCAGCTGCTCTTCCAACGCAACAGCCGCATGGCATTGGCCGTCACCAACACCGTCGCCCCGGTGTCCGCGAGAATGGCGGGCCAGAGGCCGGTGATGCCGGCGATCGTCGTCACCAGGAACACGGCCTTCAGGCCCAACGCAATGGTGACGTTCTGCTTGATGTTGGCCATGGTTGCTTGGGACAGCCTGATCATGGCCGCAACGTCGCCGACGCGTCCATGCAGCACCGCTGCGTCAGCCGTTTCAAGAGCCACATCGGTGCCGCCGCCCATGGCAATGCCGACATCGGCCGCGGCAAGTGCCGGCGCATCGTTGATGCCGTCGCCGACCTTGGCTACCCTAAGCCCCTGCCCCTTCAACTCGCCGAGGATGCGCTGCTTGTCCTCAGGGAGCAGTTCGGCGCGCACCTCGATGCCGAGCTGTTTGCCGATGGCAGCCGCCGTGCGCTTATTGTCGCCGGTTAGCATGACTGTCCTGATGCCTGCATTGGTCAGCGCCTTTAGACCGGCGAAAGCATCCGGCCGGGGTTCGTCGCGCATGGCAATGAAGCCGGCCAGCGTGTTGTCTACAAGCAGCACCGCCACTGACTTGCCTTCATCGTTCAATGCCACGATGCGTGCCGCCTGGTCTGCTGGCAGCAGGTTTATCTCGCCCGCCGCGACTGGCGAGCCCAGAAACAGGTTCTTGCCGCCGACATGACCGATAACCCCTTTACCGCCGATCGCTTTGGCTTCGGCGGCAGGCGGCACGGGAATGTTGCCGGCTTTGGCCCTTTGGAGGATGGCCAAAGCGAGGGGATGGCTCGAGCCGATCTCAAGCGCTGCCGCGAGCGAAAGGATGTCGCGTTCACTGGCACCCACCGCAACGACATCGGTGACCTGTGGCTTGCCGAGCGTCAGCGTGCCGGTCTTGTCGAGCGCCACGGCGTTGATGGTCGCGAGCCCTTCCAGCACGGCCCCACCTTTCATCAGCAGGCCGCGCCGGGCTCCGGCCGAAAGCGACGCCGCGATCGCCGCCGGAACTGAAATGACCAGCGCGCACGGGCAGCCGATGAGCAGCAGCGCCAGCCCCTTGTATATCCATTCGTTCCAATCGCCGCCCAAGAGCAGCGGCGGTGTGGCGGCCACAAGCGCCGCGACGGCGACAACGCCGGGCATGTACCAGCGCGAAAAGCGATCGATGAAGCGGTCGGTCGGCGCCTTGTTTTCCTGCGCCTCCTCGACCAGCTTGATCACGCGTGCAATCGTGTTGTCTGCGGCGGTCGCCGTCACCTTGACGCGCAGCACGCCGTCGCCGTTGATAGTGCCGGCAAAGACCGTGTCGCCGACGTCCTTGCGCACCGGCACGCTTTCACCGGAGACGGGTGATTCATCGATGGCGCTCCCGCCTTCGGTGATCTCGCCGTCAGCCGGAATCCGGTCGCCCGGCCGCACGAGGATGATGGCGCCCACAGCCAGGCTTTCGGCCGGCACCTCGCGGGTCTGGCCGTCTTTCTCGACGAACGCGGTTTTGGGAACGAGGGCCGTGAGCGCTTGAATACTGGACCGTGCCTTGCCGGCCGCAACCCCTTCGAGCAACTCGCCGATCAGGAACAAGAAGACCACCGTCGCCGCTTCCTCGCCGGCACCGATGATGACGGCCCCGGCCGCCGCCACAGTCATCAGCATTTCGATTGTGAACGGAATGCCTGCGGCTGCGGCCATGGCCGCTCGGCGCGCGATCGGAGCCAGGCCGAGCAGCATTGCGGCGATGAAGGCCCACGGGCCGGTTGCGGGCCAGGCGTAATCAATCGCGAAAGCCACGGCCAAGGCGACCCCGCTGGCGATGGCCAGGCGGCCCTTGGCGCTGTCCCACCATAGCTCCGACGCCGGCGCATCATCGTTGTCATGTAACCCCGCTACGTTCTCGTCGTGATTGCGCCTTCCGTCGGCATGGTTGTCGGCGGATTGATCGGACGCCGGCGTCCCAGACTTGGAGGTCAGCGGAGCGACGGCGTAGCCGAGGCCGGTGACCTTCCTCTCGATCGCGCCGAGATTGCTTTCGGGAGTATGAGTGACCGTCAGAGTGCCCGCCGAAACGGATACGTTGATGTCCTGAACACCAGGCATCCGCCGCACGGCCGTATCGATTTTGCTGGCGCAACCGGCGCACTCCACGCCTTCCACGCGGTAGCGGGTCTGGTGTTTGGTCGCAGCCATGGTGAACCTCTTGTATCTTCGAGCGCGACGCTACATCCTCTAGCGACTAGAGGAGCAAGCGAAAATGCCAGCAGGTATGACCATCGGTGAAGCGGCCCGATACAGCGGCGTGAAGGTTCCAACCATCCGCTACTATGAGCAGATAGAGTTGCTTCCTGCCGCTGCCCGCAGCGAAGCCAATCGCCGGCAGTATGAAGCGGCAGACTTGCGCCGGCTCGCCTTCATCAGGCACGCGCGCGAGTTGGGGTTCGGGATCGAAGCCATCAGGGCGCTGCTGACGCTGCAGGATAATCCCAGCCAGCCTTGTGCGACCGCCGACGCCATTGCCCAGGCGCGTCTGGCCGACGTGGTTCAGCGGATACGCAGCCTTACAGCATTGAAAGCCGAGCTGGAGCATATGGTCGAAGGCTGCCGGCACGGAAAAGTCTGCGAATGCCGTGTCATCGAGGTGCTGGCGGATCACGATAAATGCGAGCATGCCCGGCACTGATTGGCTCCCCTTGGTCGCTATGTCACAGCATTGGCACTTGCAAAAACCGTACTTTGCGGTCAGCCTGAGCAGATGTTGGCTCGGCTGTCGCCAAAACACATGCTTGTCACGCTGCTCGCGGTCTTCCTGACCGTGGGGCTCAGCCTGTCCGGTGCACAGGCCAGCATCATGTCGGCAACGATGACGGCCGGCATGGCTGCCGGCGATGGCATGACCATGCCTGCGGGGCCCGGCATGGACAAGATGGCCGATGCCGCCATGAAGGGTGACTGCAAGGGGTGCCTCAAGGGTGCCGGCGGTGACGGCAAGGGGATATACTGCCCGCCGACCTGCATTGCCCCGGCGCTTGCGTTGCTGCCGCAGAAGCTCGACATGGTGACAATCCCGCTGCCGTCGCAAATATCGCCGCTGCCGGCGCCGTTCCTGCACGGGCGAAGTTCCCTGCCCGACCCATACCCTCCCAGAGCCAGCGCTCTCGTCTGACGCCGTTTCAGCCGTCCCACGGCTGATGTCCGGCGTCCGGTCGCCCGCTCGCGTTGATGCGCGACGGGCGCGGACAAGCAATCAGTCGACGCTCGCCGTCGATCGAGATCGCAAGGAACGTAAGGGTGAATAGCAATTCCAGTCTTTTCCTGTCGCGCCGCGGGTTCCTGCTTGCGGCGGCGGGCGTCGCCGTCTCGACGTCGATGCGCCCGGCGCGGGCAGCCGCAGTTGATGAGCGCCGTATCAAGGTCGCGCCAGCCCATGCCCGGTTAATCGACGCAGGTGGTCCGCAAACCACGGTATGGGCCTATGACGGCACAATTCCCGGCCCGACCCTGCGCCTGCGGCAAGGCCAGCCGGTCCGCATCACTGTCGAGAACGGTCTCGACGAGGATACGACCGTCCACTGGCACGGCATTCGCCTGGCAAACGCCATGGACGGCGTGCCGGGCCTGACCCAGAAGCCGATCGGGCCGGGGCAAAGTTTCGTCTATGAGTTCACACCGCCGGACGCCGGCACCTTCTGGTACCATCCGCACGCCGACAGCCTGGTCCAGCTCGGCCGAGGCCTTGCCGGCGCACTGGTCGTTGAGGAGGTCGAGCCGGTCGCCGTCGACCGTGACATTCTGTGGCTGCTGCAGGACTGGCGGCTTGCGGCCAATGGGCAGATCGCCGGCGGCTTCGGCAGCGCCATGGATGCGTCGATGTCGGGCCGCGTCGGCAATGTCGTCACCGTCAACGGCACGGGGCCAGGCGATCGGAGCGTGAGGGCCGGCGAGCGCGTCAGGCTGCGGCTCGCCAATGCCTCGCTTGCCCGCATGATGGCGCTGCGCTTCGAAAGCCACCGTCCGGTCGTCGTCGCCATCGACGGCCAGCCCTGCGATCCGCATGAACCGGAGGGTGGTCGCCTGGTCCTGGCGCCCGCCATGCGCATCGACATCGTGCTCGACATGCAGGGCCACCCCGGCAGCCGCCACGCGGTTATCGACGATTTCTACGACGGCCTTGCCTACACCCTGACCACACTCGCCTATGACGCAGCGCCGCCGCTGAGAACCCATCCGCTCGGCACGCCAGCCGGCCTGCCGCGCAACCCTCTGCCCCAGCCCGACCTCGCTGGCGCCGAGCGCCAGGAAATCGTGCTGCAGGGCGGCATGATGGGCGGCGGCAAGCTCAAGGGCGTCGGCGGCATGATGGGCATGGGGATGATGGGCATGAACGGCGGTGCGGCCTGGGCGATCAACGGCATGTCGATGACCGGCGACGGCCATGCCGGCATGGCGCCGCAGTTCACGCTGAAACGCGGTGTGACCTGCCATCTCACCATGCGCAACGAAACCGCCTGGTGGCACCCGATGCATGTCCACGGCTTCAGCCTGTCGGTCATCTCGCGCAACGGTTCGCCGGTGCGGCACCGCCAATGGCAGGACACGGTGCTGCTCGCCCCCAAGGATGTGATCGAATGCGCCTTCGTCGCCGACAATCCCGGGGACTGGATGCTGCACTGCCATGTCGCCGACCACCAGATGGCGGGTCTGATGACCGTCTTCCGCGTGACCTGATTTTTTCGCCACCCAATCACCCAAGGAGAACTGCAAATGAAACTGCCCTACTCAATCGCCGCTCTCGCGGTCGCAATCGCAATGCCGATGCCTGCATTCGCCGCAACGATCCAGGCGGTGATGTACAAGAACCCGAGCTGCAGCTGCTGCGAGACCTACGCCGCCTATCTCGAACAGAACGGCTTCAAGGTCGAGCTCAAGCCGACCAACGACCTCAGCCAGATAAGCGCTGGGCTCGGCGTTCCCGCGCAATTGCAAGGCTGCCATTCGGTGGTGATCGGCGACTACGTGGTCGACGGCTTCGTGCCGGTCGACTTGGTCAAGAAGATGCTGACGGAACGGCCCCAAATCACCGGCATCGCCATGGCCGGCATGCCGATGGGCTCGCCGGGAATGGGCGGCGAGAAGACCGAGACCTGGAAGATCTACGCCTTCACCAAGGACGCCAAGGCGCCGACCGTCTACGCGACGCAGTGACGGCCGGCGATGAATTTCTGGAACCCGAGGAGACTGCCATGAAACTGACCTACTCGCTTGCGGCCTTCGCCGTGGCGATCGCCATGCCCCTTCCGGCCGTCGCCGCGACGATCGAAGCGGTGATGTACAAGAACCCGCAATGCAGCTGCTGTGAATCCTATGCTAACTATTTGGAGCACAATGGCTTCAAGGTCGAGATCAAGCCGGTCAACAACCTCTCGCAGATTAGCGGCGATGCCGGCGTGCCGGCCGACCTGCAAGGCTGCCATACGCTGATGGTCGACGGCTATGTCGTCGACGGCCTAGTGCCGGTCGAGATCGTCAAGAAGCTTTTGACCGAAAGGCCAGCAATCACAGGCATCACGCTGGCCGGCATGCCGACGGGCGCGCCCGGCATGGGCGGCGAGAAAGACGGGACCTGGACGATCTATGCTTTCACCAAGGACGGCAAGGCGCCGACCGTCTACGCGACGGAGTGAAAGGCACCGCGATGTTGACCGACATTTCCGATTGTCCGGCCAGAACCTGGCTTGCGATGACCTTCCTGTCCGTTGCCGGTTTCCTCGTGCTGCTGGTTCTGGTGCTCGCCGTCGCAGCACTCGCAAGATACGTGCTGACGGGTCGTCGGACCACAATCGGCCGGGTGCATCATGACCAGCGGTGACGTTCAATCCGATGCGGGACCGGCAGCCATTCGGCGCGCCTTGCTTCGACGATTACTGGTCGTCCTGCCCGTGATGATTTTCGTCGGGCTGGCCGTGTTGCTCGCCTGGGGGCTCACGCGCAATGCGTCCGACATTCCATCGGTGCTGATCGGCAAGCCGGTGCCCCAATTCAGCCTGCCGCCGGTCCAGGGCCGCACGTTTGGTTTGTCGAGCGGTGACCTGCGGGGCGACGTTTCGCTGGTCAACGTCTTCGCATCCTGGTGCTTGGCCTGCCGCGAGGAACATCCTGTGTTCATACAACTGGCGGCGAGCAAGACGGTGCCGCTGCATGGGCTCAACTACAAGGACAGGCCCGATGACGCCGCACAATGGCTCGACACGATGGGCGATCCTTATACGCGTACCGGCGCGGATCTGAACGGCCGCGTCTCCATCGATTGGGGCGTCTACGGCATACCGGAAACCTTTGTCGTGAGTGCCGACGGCCGCATTGTCTACAAGCACATTGGCGCGGTGACGGACGAGGCCCTTGAGAAAACGATCATGCCGCTCGTCGAGCGCCTGAGGGCCGAGGCGAAGGAGCGGCAACCGTGAAGATGCTCGCTCTCGCGCTCTTCGGCGCCTTGCTCGCGGTGGCGCAGCCCGCATCGGCCGTCGAGCCGCCGCAGGACTTCGCCGTTCATGAGGCTCCCGTCCCCGTGCCGGAAATCAGCTTTCAGGGCGCCGACGGTCAACCGAAAACGCTTGCGGATTTCCACGGCAAGGTCCTGCTGCTCAACATCTGGGCGACATGGTGCGCTCCCTGCCGCAAGGAAATGCCGACGCTCGACCGGTTGCAAGCCAAGCTCGGCGGACCGGACTTCGAGGTCATCGCGCTGTCGATGGATCGCGGCGGTCCGGACATCGTGAAAAAGTTCTTCGCCGAGATCGGCGTCGAGCATCTCGCCCTCAACACCGACACAACGGGCAAGGCGATGTTCACGCTCGGCGCCCTCGGCCTTCCCATGACTTTGCTGATCGACCGCGAGGGCAAGGAAATCGGCCGGCTGATCGGCCCAGCCGAATGGGATTCACCCGAAATGATGGCGTTCATCCGCAGCCATTTCGGGGCCAACTGAGAAAGGAAAAGACATGACCACAACAGAATCGCCCCAAACCTCGCAGGCTTCGCTTGGCCGCAGCATTCTTCACGCCAGCCGCCACTATCTCGGCGACCGGCGCGGACTAATCGCTGCCGGCGCGGTCATTGCCGTCGCCGGCCTCGCCTTCAACTGGACATGGCTGGTCGCCGCGGGCATTGCGCCACTGCTGCTCAGCGTCCTGCCTTGCGTCGCCATGTGCGCGCTCGGCCTGTGCATGAACCGGATGACAGGCCGCACCTGCCAAACGGAAAACGCTGCCCCAAAAGCGGATGGGGAAGGCACCACGAAAGGCAGCGGTTGATGCCTATCCAGACCCAAAACGAGCGGCAAGCGCTCTCGCCGACTTTGGGCACGCGCTTGCTGTGCGGCCTGATCGCACTGGCGGCGCTGATCCTCGGCCTTTTTCACGGCGCGCAGGCGCATTCGCTCGATGAAGTCGACGCCATGCTCAAGGGCGACGAGAAGTATTTCCAGCCGATTGATAAGCCGATACCCGATTTCACCCTGCGCACCGCCGACGGGCGTGTCGTGCGGACGGCCGATCTGCGCGGCAAGGTGGTCGTCCTCCACTTCATCTACACGTCGTGCACGGACGTATGCCCGCTCCACGCCGAGAAGATCGCCGAGATCCAGGCGATGGTGAACGCCACGCCGATGAAGGACCAGGTCACCTTCGTGACTATCACCACTGACCCGACGCGGGACACGCCGGAGGTGCTGCGCAGCTACGGGCCGGCGCACGGGCTCGATCCGGTCAATTGGTTGTTCCTGACCACGACACCCGATCAGCCGGAGGACGCGACCCGCAAGCTGGCGGAAGCCTTTGGCCACAGATTCAGCAAGACAGATGACGGCATTCAGGCGCACGGCATCGTCACTCATGTCATCGACAAGGAAGGCCGGTGGCGCGCCAATTTTCACGGCCTGGATTTCGCGCCGGTCAATCTCGTCACCTTCGTCAACGCGCTCACCAACGGCGTCGAGCGTCCGCACCATGAACAGGAAACGGGTGGGGAACCGGACGAAGGCTGGCTGGCAAAATTGAAGAACTTCTTTTGACGCGCAATTTCGCCGGCGGCATGCCGACCGGGCGCCTCGACGGAGAACAAGGAGAGATGCATATGACGATCAGCGTAAAACAGGCAAACCGATATGGGAGCTGGCTTGTCCGCGCCCTGCTGCTTGCCGCCGTGACCGGATGGTTCCTGCTAAATCCGGGCCTTCAGGGCGCCGGGCGATCGGCGATGGCGGCTGGCGGAATGTCCCAGGACCAAATCGACCAGCGCATCCACGACTATATCCTCGCCCATCCCGAAGTCCTGGTGCAGGCGCTGCAAAGCCTGGATCAGCGCCAGCGCGAGGCCGAGGCGGCCCAGGTAAAGGCGGTTCTGGCGTCGCGCGCGGACGACATTTTCCGCGACAAGCAAAGTCCCGTCGGCGGCAATGCGCAAGGCAACGTCACCATGGCCGAATTCTTCGACTATAATTGCCCTTATTGCCGCCAAGTGGCGCCGATCATGGCGCAAGCCGCGGCCAACGACCCGCAGTTGCGCATCGTCTACAAGGAATTCCCCATCCTCGGCCCTGATTCCGTATTTGCGGCCAAGGCAGCGCTCGCGGCTCAGATGCAGGGCAAATATGCGGAGTTCCACAAGGCCCTGTATGACGCCAAGAGCCGGGTGAACGAGACGATCGTTCTCAGGATCGCGGCCGAGGTCGGCCTCGACGTCCCTCGCTTGAAGACCGATATGCAGCATCCGGACATCCAAGCGGCGATTGACCAAAATGCGAAACTGGCTCAGGCGCTGAAAATCGCCGGAACGCCGACTTTCGTCGTCGGCGACCAGATTTTTCAAGGCGCGACCGATCTTGCTTCGATGAAGAAATTGATCGGGCAGGCAAGGGCCCTGAAGAAGTGACGCCGGCAAGCGGGAACAATTGATCGATGCCCGAACTCTCCAACATCGGCGTGCTCACCGCCTTCGTGGCCGGCATCGTCTCGTTTCTCTCTCCCTGCGTGCTGCCGCTGGTGCCGGGCTATGTGTCGTATGTCGCCAGCAGGACGCCGATGGGCGGGTCGGCGCGCCTGTCGGCGGCCGCTTTGAGCCTCTGTTTCGTGCTCGGGTTCTCGACCGTCTTCATCGTGCTAGGCGCCAGCGCCACGGCGCTCGGCCGATTGCTGCTCCGCCACCGCATCGAGCTCAACCTTGCCGGCGGTGCGATCGTCATCCTGTTCGGCCTGTTCCTCACCGGACTGCTTCGCCCATCCTGGATGATGCGCGAAGCGAGATTTCATGCCGATATGCCCGGTGGCAAGGCGACGTCGGCCTATGTTCTCGGCCTCGCCTTCGCCTTCGGCTGGACCCCGTGCATAGGCCCGATCCTCGGCGCCATCCTGACCGTCGGCGCCGCGTCGGCCACCGTCGCCGAAGGCGTGACGCTGCTCGCCGTCTATTCGCTCGGCCTCGGCCTTCCCTTCCTGCTTGCCGCTCTGTTCACCGACAGTCTGGCGCGGCGGCTGAAGGCGATGCGCCGGACCGGCTCGATGTTGCAGTTCGCCGCCGGGGGTATCATGGTCGTCATGGGGCTCGCCATGGTCACCGGACGGATGTCGACATTCTCGTTCTGGCTGCTCGAACAGTTTCCAATATTCACGCGCATCGGCTGAAGACCGGGAAAGGAATTAGTCATGGTCCGGACAATGTCCCCAAACAGACGAATGGTTGTTTTCGGCGGTGTTTTCGGCGCCGCGATGGTTGCCGGCTTTGTCAACGAACCGGATTTGGCAATCGCTGCGGAGGACCCCGGTATGGCGGGTCGCTTCAAAGACCTCAGCGAAAATGGCAACAGCACGTGTTCGGCCAAATTCACGGAGTCGATCGCAACCATGCCAAGCACGTCGCGGATCAAGGGCTCATGTTGCAGCCCGATGGAAATGAAGCGCTACATCGAGCAGTTGAATGGGCTGACCAAGTATCGCGATATCGCCATGATCCCCGTCGATCCATACGACATTCCGGCTGGCATCGCCCAAAAATTGATTCCCTACTACGATGTGAAACTCTCCGGCGAAGAGCAGCAGGCCTACGACTATGCGATGGCCAATTCCAACGAGAAAGGCCCATGCTGCTGTCAATGCTGGCGCTGGAAAGTGTATGGCGGGCTGGCGAAGTTCCTGATCCGCGAGCACGGTTTCACCGGCAAGCAGGTCGTCGACGTCTGGGATCTCTCCGACGGCTGCGGCGGTGGAGAGTAGAGCCGGGCGACGCCTCGGATGCGGTTCAACAAGCGCTCTCAACCTGTTCTAGCTTCTTGAAAGGAGCGCTTGACCTTCCGGTGGCTGGAACGGTTAGGCTCATTGCCAACTTCCGGAGATCGTCCAATGGCGGACCGAACCATGAATTTCGAAAGGCAGCTACTGGCCCTGTTCAGAGAGGCATATCGGCAAGGCAGATCAGATGTCGCGGAGCATTTGCTGCGAGCGCTGGAGGCACTGGATCAAAGCCCTGCCATTCCCGAGTTACCGCACGGCCAGCATGTTTTGGCCGAAGCCTACTATGAACTCGTTCGTCGATAGCATTGAACATGCCCTGATTGACCGGCAAGCCACCGCCTTCGTGGGCTGATCGAGTTCGCCTTGACGGGCGTACATGGCGAACTAGTTCCCCTCGCAATCGCCGGTGGCAGCGGCGGCGGGAGGGATGATTGTAATGATGATGGACGGTTCAATGTGGATGATGGGCGGCATGGCGCTCATTTGGGTCCTGGTGCTTGTCACCCTCGTGCTCGCGATCGCGGCGCTGGTCAAATATTTGCGAACCTGACGGCATAGGCAGTCGGGGTCAAAAGAGCAAAAAGGACGGAAAGTTGTAGGCGTCACCGGAAGCAGCAGCGTCATCGGGTCGGCGTCGGAACTGGTCCGGCCCTTCGGCTCTTAACGTCTGTCGCCTTCGGCCCTCTCAGGAGTGGCAAATCGCCGGCTATGAGGTCTGGATGGCGAAGCGCAAAGACACGGTTATTGTTACCGGCAGCACCGGCTTCATCGGCTCGGCTCTGGTCAACAGCTTCGCCGACCGGTTTGCTCTCGTCGGCCTCGACCGGGCGGCGACGCGTCAGCCGCCGCCGGCCGCGGAGTGCGTCTGCATCGACCTGACATCGGAGGACGCCGTGGCAGCCGGCTTGGCGCGCGTGCGGACGGCCTATGGCGCCCGCCTCGCCTCGGTGATCCATCTTGCGGCCTATTTCGATCTCACAGGCGAACGGAACCCGCTCTACGAAAAGATTACGGTTGGCGGCACCGAGAAGCTCCTGCGCGCCCTGAAACAATTTGAGGTCGAGCAGTTTGTCTTCATGAGTTCGATGCTGGCGCACAAGGGTGGCCGACCGGGCGACATCATCGATGAGGATTGGCCGCTCGAATCGAACCTACCCTACCGCACCTCGAAGATCGAGACCGAGCGCCTGATCCATGAGCAGCACGGGGCGATCCCTGTCGTCTATGCCAGGCCGGCCGGCGTCTATGATGATCTCGGCCGTAACGCATTCCTCGCCAATCAGATTGCGCGTATCTACGAAGAGGATCCGACCGGGCATGTATATCCGGGTGACCTGCGCACCGGGCAGTCGTTCCTGCATCTGGAAGACCTCACCGATGCGGTGGCGCGCCTTATAGATCGGCGGAAGAAACTTCCCACGGAGCTGGCGCTGCTTCTCGGCGAGCCTGAGGTCATGGGCTACGGCGAACTTCAAGCCGAGATTGGTCGGTTGATCCGTGGCGAGAACTGGGAGACACGGGAGGTGCCGAAGGCGCTCGCCAAGGCGGGTGCCTGGGTCCAACAGGACGTGCTGGGCGAAGAATCATTCGTTCGTCCCTGGATGGTCGATATCGCCGACGACCACTACGCGATCGATATCAGCCGTGCCCGCAATGTCCTCGGCTGGCAGCCCCGGCATTCCCTGCGCGAGACGTTGCCGCGGATCGTCGACGCGCTCAAGGCAGATCCCGCCGGCTGGTATCGGGCCAACAAGCTCAACGCCGCCAAGGTGGCCGGCAGCGGAACAAAAGCGCGAGAGAAAGACAAGGCGTTCGAGGCCAAACACGACAAGATGAAACCCGGACACATGGCCGAGATGGCGGGGATGGGCAAGCAGATGCTCTGGGCTCATTTCCTGGTCATCACGCTTGGCGTGTGGCTCCTCACCAGCCCGCTTCAGTTCGCGCTGTTCGATCCGGCGGCGGCCGGCACTGTGCGTGACGTCACGCAAGAGCGTGGACTGTGGGAACCGGTGCTGCGCAACGCGCTCACCGGCTGGAGCGACATTGTCTCGGGCTTGCTGCTGATGCTGTTTGGCGGGCTCGCACTGTCGCCGCGTTTTTCCTGGGCGCAATGGGGCACGACGATCGCCGGCCTATGGCTGCTGTTCGCGCCGCTGTTCTTCTGGACGCCGAGCGCCGCCGCCACCATGAACGACACGATCGTCGGCGCGCTGGCCATCACTTTCTCGGTGCTCGTCCCGATGATGCCGGGCATGAGCCACGAAGGGATGATGGACGAGAGCACCGTTCCGCCCGGCTGGACCTACTCGCCGTCATCCTGGCTGCAGCGCCTGCCGATCATCGCGCTCGGTTTCTTCGGTTTCCTTATCGCCCGCTATCTCACTGCCTACCAGCTCGGCCATGTGGGTGCTGTCTGGGAGCCGTTCTTCCCCGGCGGAGACGGCAGGAACGGCACGGAATTCATCATCACATCCGACGTTTCTCGAGCCTGGCCAGTCGCTGATGCCGGGCTTGGCGCCGTGGCCTATATGATCGAAACCCTGATGGGCGCGATGGGCACGGCGACCCGCTGGCGCACCATGCCCTGGATGGTGACCTTCTTCTTCATCCTGGTGGTGCCGCTCGGCGGCGTCTCGATCTTCTTCATCATCATCCAGCCGATCATGATCGGCACCTATTGCACACTGTGCCTCATCGCGGCGGCGGCCATGCTGGTCATGATCCCGCTGACGCTGGACGAGGTGGTCGCCATGGGCCAGTACATGCTGCGCAGCGTGCGGGCAGACCGTCCGTTCTGGCGCACCTTTTTCCAAGGCGGGCCGGAGCCGAACGGCGAGGCGGACAAGAACGATCCCGGCTTTTCCGCCGCGCTTGCCGCACAGTCCGCCGCAGCCATTCGCGGTGTCACGTTTCCATGGACGCTGGTCGCATGCTGTATCGTCGGCGGTTGGCTGATGGTCTCGCGGCTGGTCTTCGGCACGGCCGGCGCCATTGCAAACAGCGATCACCTCTCGGGCGCCATGATCATCACGATCGCGGTCTGCGCCATGGCCGAGGTGGCACGGCCACTGCGGTTCCTCAACCTGCCGTTCGGGTTGTGGCTGATCGCGGCGCCCTGGCTGCTCGCCGGTGCAACCGCGGGCTCGACAGTGAACGATGTCGTTGCAGGGCTTGTCGTGATCGGTCTCAGCCTGCCTCGCGGCCACCGAAGCAAGGAGCACTATGGCTCATGGGACCGGTATGTCGCCTAGATGAAGCCGGGAACCGGCTTGGTCTTGCCGCTCAGTTGCGCGCCCAGCGTCAGTGTCTGCGGGAAATTCCGGACGATCGCTGCCATCAAGGTGGCGCTGCCGGGGCGAAGGGCAATTCCGGCAACGGCCGCGGCGGCGTAGACCCGTGTCGAGAACAGTCTTTTCCAGGCCGCCCCGTAGCGTGTGGCGGCAGCCTCGCGCCCTGCCCGGCCACTTGGCGCGCATGCGAGTTCGCAAGCCAGCAGCCAGCCGGACTGAAGCGCCATCGAGATGCCCTCGGCGATGACAGGATGAGACTCTCCAGCTGCATTGCCGACGCGGAAGATGTCCTCTTCGTAGCACGAGCGAATTCCCGGCCGGATCGGACCTGCGGCAAGCCACGGACCGTCGAGGAGAGCCGGTTCCAAGGCGTTCCTGACGCCTCGGCACGAGTCCACGAGATGGCGCGAGACCGCATCGGCGGCCGACACGTGGCTCCGTTGTTTGGGGCCATATTGTTTACGCAGCCGCGCGAGCATATCGCGCCGGATGCAGCACGAGATCGACAACCGGCCATGATCCGCCGAAACCATGCCGCCATAGCCGCCGGGGAAGGCCAGCAGAGGCATCAAATCCGGCGGCAGGGACGACCCGGTGAAATGCGCCTTGAAGCCGAGCAGGTCCGACGGGCGATTGGCCTTTGCGAGCTGGCTGGGCAATGGTCCCGGTTCCCACGAGCCGTGTGCGGCGACAATCACCGGCGCTCGCAATATCGCCGCTTCATCCCCGGCCTGAATTCGCACCCTTTGCATTCCACCGTCCGGCTCGATGGCGACGGCGCGGCAGGGTTGAAAGATTTCGGCACCCGCCGATCGCGCCGCTTGCAAAAGCAGAGAGTCGAGAATGTCCCGGCCGAGCGCCCGGCCGAAGCTGTCTTTCGCACGAGGCCCAGCTCCTGCACCAGGCATTGCCGCCTCGACGCAGGTCTCGCCGGAAAACAGGCCGACGCGGCGGATTTCGGGGCCGGCATTGGTACGCCAGGCATCGCCGATCCCGAGCCGGTCGAGAAGCGCAAGATTGCTTGCCGAGATGTATTCGCCGCAGACCTTGCGGCGTGGAAACGCACTCTTCTCCACAATTGCCACGGCCCATCCGCGCCGGGCCAGCGTGAGCGCGACGGATGTGCCCGCCGGGCCGGCGCCTATGATGATCGCGTCATGGGTCGACAATCCCGTCATGGGTCGTTGCCGGCGCTGGCGCCGACGAAAATGTGGGAAAACAGGCCGGCGCGTCGTTCCTCGAGCGGTTTGCCGTTCGCCGCAAGCCAGAGACGGGAAAGCTCGCTGCCGCGAAAGCCGGCACGCACGCTTTGCGCCGCGTCGTTTCGTGTGACGTCGTTGGCGCCGATTGCCGGCAGAAGACGGGTCGCGGCCAGCGGCAGTTTCGCCCGCAGCGGCTCTGTCGCAATGAGCAACGGGGCTTTCGGCCCGATCAGCGAAAATAGACGCACGAGTTGCGCATCGTCGAGATGATGCAGAAACAGATTGACGGTGACGGCGTCGAACCGCGCGCCCTCGATCTTTCCTGCCCAGTCGAAGACATCGGCGGTGACGCCTTCCGCCCTCCATCCCAGCCGGTCAAAATCGCCGCGCAATTGCGCGGTGAGGAGGCCGACGCGGTCGAGCATCACCAGTTCGACCCCGGGCCAATGCCTGGTCATGCGCCGCGCCACCGTCAGCATGAAGGAGCCATCGCCGGCGCCGATCTCCAGAATGCGGCGTGGCGGCTTTGGCACAAACCTCCTGAGCAACGACGTCATGATCGGCACCTGAAACATCAGCATATTGATGCGCCGAAGGTCGCGGCGCGCGGCCAGCGCTCGCGGATCGTCGGCCGCAAGTCCGTCGAGGATTTCCGGCGCAAGCTGCCGGTGCTCCAGGCCGCTCATGACACCGTTCGAAAGAGCATGGTTTCGGCCGTCAGCCCGGGTCCGAACGACATGCCGCAACCGAGCAGGCCGGGTGGCGCCTTCAGCATCTCCTTCATCACGAACATGACGGTCGCCGACGACATGTTCCCATACTGGCGCAACACCTCGCGCGATGGTTCCAGCGCCGTGGGCTCCAGTTCCAGAGCCCTTTCGACGGCATCGAGAACCGAACGTCCCCCCGGGTGCACGGCCCAAAGGTCGATGTCTTTAGCCGATCGGCCTCCGAGGATGGCGGCCTGGCTGTTCCGCAACGCTTCATGAATCGCTGCCGGCACCTGGCCGGAAAGAACCATTTCGAAGCCGTGGTCGCGAATGTTCCAGCGCATCAGGTCCCGCCGTTCCCTCGCCACCAGACAGTGAAAGCTATCGAGCTCGATGCCGGCCGGCTCGGCAGTGATGAGCGCAGCCGCGCAGCCGTCGCCCCAAAGGCAGAACGACAGCAGTTTTTCCAGCTCGGTGGTCTGTCGCAGATGCATCGTGCAGAGCTCGATATTGACCAGCAGGACCTTGGCCTGCGGGTCGGAGCGGACGATGTGGCGGGCCAGCTTGAGGCCGTTGATCGCCGCATAGCAACCCATGAACCCGATCATCGTGCGTTCGATCCCGTTCGGCAGCCCGCAACGCGCAACCAGCTCGAGATCGATGCCCGGCGCCGAAAAGCCGGTGCAGGTGGTGACGATCAAATGGGTGATGCGGGAAGCGTCGTCGCCAAGCTGCAATCCGTCGATGCCCTTTTGCGCCAGAACAGGTGCGGCATCGTCGAACATCGCCATTCTCGCCGCCGTTCCGGGAAACGCGCCCCGGATGAAGGTTCCGGCCAGGTCGGCGGACGGTCCGTCGGGGTCGGACGCCGGCGCAAAGCAGGAATATCGGTGCTCGATGCCGGCAAGATCGGCCATGCGTTCGAATATCCTCCGGCGATCGGCCGCGAGCATGGAGGCCGCGAAACGCAGGTAGAATTGATGAACCTCGTACTCCGGCACCGCTGTCGCGATCCGGTTGATATAGGCCTTGACGGGCATGTTCTGTCTCCTCGGCGTCTGCACGGTGTTGCGTCGAGCCAGCGCCGGAGGGTCTTTGCTCATCGGCACCCGGTGTCGAACACCGGGTTTTGAGCACTGTTCGGTAAAAACGTTTCCGAGGACCGATTTCTTCCCGAAGGTTCAGTATGTGCTGGCAGGCAAACGGTTGGAGCGGGCGGGCGGTTGCGTCAGGCATCCAAAATCGCCACATCATGTTGACCTTCCATCTACTGGAAGGTCTATTTCCTCCGACAAAGGAGATTTCCGCCATGAACATCGGCGTCGCATCCGAAAAATCCGGCTTGCCGGCCAAGACGATCCGTTACTACGAGGATATCGGGCTCTTGCGCCCGGCCCGGACAGACAATGGCTATCGTGATTACTCGACGGCCGATATTCACCGGCTGCGCTTCCTGCAGCGCTCGCGAAGCCTGGGGTTTTCGGTCGACGAATGCCGCCAGCTGCTGTCGCTGTACCAGGACAGGAAACGTGACAGCGCCGACGTGAAGGTGATCGCGAAAGCCAAGCTGGTGGAGATCGACAGGAAGATCGCTGAACTGGTCGGATTGCGCGGCTTGCTCCACCAATTGGTCAGTCACTGCCACGGCGACGAGCGGCCGGATTGCCCGATCATCGACGAGCTGGCAGGACAAGGCGTCGCCCAGTGAGGTGGATTGAAAATCGGAGCGGCTGACGTGCAAACTTCGCTGTCATGCCGGCTTGTGCTGCCGCACGACCTTCCATTCATGCCAGATCAGCACCATGACGACAGCATCGAAGACGGTCAGGACAAGCAGGCCGAACGAATGGGTGTAGGAGTAGCGGTAGACTTGGTAGATCATAAATGCGCCCAGCGCCGCAAGCGATGCCGGATACGACCACAGCTTGCCTCTCAAAAGCCCGACAACGAGCAGCAGTTTTATCAGGCCGTGGCTAAGTAGGTAGAAGGCATAAAACTCCTTGCTGGCGACGGAAAAGTGGCTTGCCATCTGCGACAGATAGCCAGCTATGAAATCGTTCGGATCTTCGATCAATTCCTCTTGGGTGAATGTATTGACCCAGGAGGCAATGGCGTCGGTGGTGACGACATAAAGCAGGATCCCGCCCACGCATTCGATCAGGGCATGCGCCCCTTTAAGCCAGATGCTGAGCTCGAAAATCTGATGGATGCGGCGTTCGTCTACTGCTTTCACAAAATTCACCTTGCGATCGACAACAGCGGAAACGAGAAACGATGGATGCAGCTCTAACCCACTGGATCAACGCGGCAGCCGGGATCAGCCCTTTTCTTGATAAGGCAATGATCGCCGTCTCACAAATCGGCGTTCCGCTGATGGTGCTGGCTGTTGCCCTGCAATGGTGGGCAAAGGCCGACCGCTACCATGTGCGCCATGCTGCCTTGTCCGCCGGCTTGGCGTTCCTGCTCGGTCTGGCGATCAATCAGTTCATTTTGCTATTCGTCCACCGGCTGCGGCCCTACGATGCCGGCGTGACGCATCTGCTGATTGCGCCCAGCGCCGACTGGTCGTTTCCCTCCGACCACGCGACAGCCAGCTTTGCGGTTGTTGCTGCTCTTGCAATGCAAGGTCTGCCGCGCCGGACGCTGGCCCTCTCCATCATGGCATTGCTGATCTGTTGGTCGAGAATTTATATCGGCACCCACTATCTCACCGACGTGATAGGCGGTGCCACCACTGGCGTCTTAGGTGCCGTTGTGGTCCGATTTGCCTATCGCGAGAACTCCCGACTGGACAGTCTGGTCACAAGAATTCTCTAGCTCCTTATGTGCCAACGATGAGACGAGCAGCTATCATAGCGGTCCTGTCGCTTGCCTGCGTCTCTGTCGTGCTCGCCGCCGCCCATTCGGGTCGTGATGCGGTCATCCAGGCTCGCCAGGCCTCGATGAAGGAAATGGCCGCGGCGGCAAAGGTGATCGCCGGGATGTTCGACGGCAAGCAGGCGTACGACGCCGCGGCCTTCAAGGCGGCGGCCGAGACCATCCGCGCCCGCACCGGCCCTGCCCTGATTGCCGAATTCCCCAGCGCGACATTGGGCGCGCCTTCAGGCGCCAGGCCGGATATCGACCCCGCCCGCGCGGAGTTCGAAGAGCTGGCTCGCCACATCGGGACGCTGGCCAGCGCCTTGGCCTCCGACGCCGAGCGGGCGCCGCCGCGCATCACCGACGACATGAGAATGGGTTCCGGCCTGGCGATGGGCGGTGGCAGCCTGCTTGGCAAGCGACCATCACTCGCGGAAGCCGATCCCACTAAATTGCCGGCGGAGCACCTCCTGCATCTCATCTTGCAGGATTGCTCGAGCTGCCATTCGAAGTTTAGGCAAAAGGTCGAGTGATAGCGTCAGCTTCGCTGCAGCTGACCCGCCATGAAATTGCGCCAGCCGCCGAAATGCGAAATCTCCTTTGCATCGGTGAGACCGGCACTTTCGACGAGGAAGCCTTTCGGCGAAGTTCCGTCATCAAGCAGAAGCGTGCCGATGCCTAGCGGCGGCGGGATCGCGGCAACAAAACGGCCGAAGGCTTGCGGCGAGAGCCGCCAGACTTCGACCTCGATCGCTGTCCCCTTGCCGTTGCAGATGCGTTCGAGCCCCGGTCGCGGCACCGACTGGCCGGCGAGCGCGTAAAGCCGGTAGAGCGGCGCCGTTCTTGCAGCCCGGGCGAACATTGCGCCGAGCTGCTGCAGCTGGCCGTTCAGCGCCATCCCCGACAGATGCGCGCCGACCACGGCCAGCTCGATCGTGCCTTCATCCACGCCCGCCAGAACATCGCCGCGCTGCGGCTGCGGCCAGCCGATAGCACCAAGCGCAAGGCCGCTTGCCGCATGGACATCGCGCGCAAGCGACGCAGTCAGGTGGTCCTTGCCCGCCGCGGCAAGCAAGGTGACGCTCATCGGCAGACCGTCGCTGCGGGTTCCGCTCGGCACGGCAATGCCGCACATGTCGAGCAGATTGACGAAGTTGGTGTAGGTGCCGAGCCGGCTGTTGGTGACGATCGGATCGGCCAGCACCGCTTCGACTGTGTAGTGCGTCGGCGCGGTCGGCACGCAGAAAACGTCGACCGAGGCGATGACCGGCGCAAGCCTGGCCTTATAGCCTTGCAGGGCATAGAGCCCCTTGAAAGCGTCCGCAGCGGAAAGTTTTCGCGCACCGCCGATGATCTGCCGCGTCACCGGATGCATGGCGGCCCCGTTGGCATCCATGAAGTCCCTGATCGCGGCGTAACGCTCGGCCACCCAGGCGCCTTCGTAGAGCAGAGTGGCGGTGGCGTAGAAATCACCGAACGGGATTTCGACCAGCCGGCAGCCCAGCGTCTCCAGCGAGGCAAGAGCGGCCTCGAAACCCGCCTGCATCGCCTCGTCGCCGAAGAAGGTCCAGTCCGCCCTGGCCGGCACGCCGACAGTCAGCACCGGCGGGCGCGCGGCAAGAGCCTGAATGCAGAGGTCACGCGAATAGGGATCGGCGTCGTCCTTTGCCGCCGCCGCCTCGAACACGTGATAGGCGTCATCGACGGTGAGCGCGAAGACCGAGACGCAGTCGAGCGTCCGGCAGGCCGGCACGACGCCGGCGGCTGATAGCGCGCCGACGCTCGGCTTCAGCCCGACGATGTTGTTGAGGCCGGCGGGTATGCGCCCCGAACCGGCAGTGTCGGTGCCGAGCGCGAAGGAGACGATGCCGCGCGCCGTCGCCACGGCCGAGCCGCACGAGGAACCGCCCGGCACCAGTTTCGGGTCGATCGCATTCCTCGGGATTGGATAGGGCGTGCGAACGCCGACCAGGCCGGTGGCGAACTGGTCGAGATTGGTCTTGCCGACAACCAGCGCGCCGGCGGCCTTGAGCCGCGCGACGACGGTGGCGTCTTTCGCCGGCAAGTAGGCATATTCCGCACAACCCGCCGTGGTCGGCATGCCGGCAGCATCGATGTTGTCCTTGACCGCGAACGGCACGCCCCACAGCGGCTTTGCCGCCGGATCGAACGGGCCGAGCTTTTCTGCCTCGGCAAGCAACTCCGCCCTGCTCGCCAGATGGATGAAGATGCCGGGATCATCGGCCGCCGCGAGCCGCGCATGGACCATATCGATCACCTCGCCAATACTGAGGCCGGCTTGATAGGCAGCGTGCAGGCTCGCTATGTCGAAGCGGATGTCGCTCATTTGGCCTCGCCCAGAATGACTACCGGCAGGTTCCACTGGATGAGCACGACGCAGCCATCCTTCGTCCACACCGAATGCTCGGTTCCGACCGCGTTCAGGATCACGCTGCCCGCGGCATGATCGCCGTTCTCGTCGCTCTGCGTGCCTTCCAGCACGATGATCGTCTCCAGCCCGGCATGGCGATGACGCGGCGCGCTGGCGCCAGCCCGGTAGTTCAGGATGGCGACCGACGGTTCCATCGGCCCACCCTTGAGCAGCCAATGCACTGTGATGCCTTCGCGAAAATGCTCGAATGGCAGATCACGCCAGCCCCCTTGGATGAGAGCCGCGTATGCGACGTTAGGCATTGGAAAGTCCCTCGAGCACCTGGTCCGTCGTTGCCGTCCAGCCGACGATGGCGTCCTGCGCCCTGATCATGGCAAGGGCTGCCGCCTTGAACTCCGGAAAATAGCTCTCAGTGGCATCCTCCGCCAGAAGGCATTCATAGCCGCGGTCGTTGGCCTCGCGCATCGTCGTCTGCACGCAGACCTCCGTCGTCACCCCGGCAAAGACTAGCTGCTGTGCGCCGAGCCGCTTGAGGTCGTCGCCGAAGCTGGTGGCATAGAACGCGCCCTTGCCGGGTTTTTCGATGACGATCTCGCCAGGCAGTGGGGCAAGTTCATCGAGGATCGCCGTTCCCGGCTCGCCGATGATCAGCACACGACCCATTGGCCCGACATCGCCGATCCTGATCGACGGATTGCCGCGATTGCGCTTGGCCGGCGGCAGATCCGAAAGGTCTGCCTTGTGGCACTCCATCGTGTGGATCACCGGCAGGCCAGCGGCGCGAAACCCCGCGATCAGCCTCTTCACCGTCGGCACGATCGCCGTGACCCGGCTGACGTCATTGCCGAGGCTGGCGCCGAAGCCGCCGGGTTCGGCAAAGTCGCGCTGCATGTCGATGACGACCAGCGCCATCGCCTCAGGCTTGAACACAAACGGAAACGGCAGCGCCTCGATCTCCGCCATCAGTGATGTCCCGCCATGTGCTCGCCGATCGTCTGCACGCTCGCCTGCGCGATCGGCGTTTCATAGACCAGCGCGCCATCCGACATGACGAAGATGCGGTCCGAGAGCTCGAGCAGCTCATCAAGGTCCTCCGACATAAGGAGCACGGCGGCACCGGCGTTGCGCGCCTTCATGATGCGGGCGCGGATTTCGGCGACGGCAGAGAAGTCGAGGCCGAAGCAGGGGTTGGACACGATGAGCAAATCGACCTCGCCGGTCAGCTCGCGCGCCAGCACGGCGCGCTGCACATTGCCGCCCGAGAGCGACGAAATCGGCGAAGCGAGCGATGCCGTCTTGACCTTGAACTGTTCGACCAGGCGGGCCGCGTAGTCCCTGATCGCACTCATCCTGATCCAGTTGACCGGCTTGCCCGCCTCGTTGAGGTCGAAGGTCCGGAAGGCCATGTTTTCCGCCACCGTCATCTTCGGTGCGCAGGCATTGCGCAACGGCTCCTCCGGAATGAAGCGGACATTGAGCGTACGCGCCTCGCTGCGGCTGGCGCCATAGGGCGAGCCTTTCACCAGAACGTCGCCGCCATTGCGCGCCCGCTGTCCGGCAAGGACTTCGAGAAACTCCTTCTGGCCGTTGCCGGAGATGCCGGCAATGCCGACGATCTCACCCGACTTCACATCGAGTTCGCCGATGTCGATGGTTTTCAAACCGGTGCGGTCGGGCGCCTTCAGCGACTTTACCGTCAGCACCTGTCTGGCGCCGGCCGGCACCGGGGCGCGGCTGTCGAGTGCGGCGATCGGTTGGTCGCCAATCATCATCGCCGCCATCTGCTTGTGGGAAAGTTCGGAGACCTTTCCGGTTCCGGTCAGCCTGCCCTTGCGCAGCACGGTGATATCGTCGGCAAAGGCCGTCACCTCGTGGAATTTATGCGAGATCATCAGCACGGTGAGGTCGCCGGTCCTGGTCATGTCGCGCACCAGGCCAAGCACTTCCTGTGCCTCGCCGGGAGTGAGCACAGAGGTCGGCTCATCGAGCACCAGGAAACTGCGGCCGAGATAGAGCTGCTTGATGATTTCGAGCTTCTGCTTCTCGCCGGCCGCAAGTTCCGCCACCTTGACGTCGAGCGGCAGCTTGAACGGCATACGCTGCATGAATTGCGCAAGTGCGGCGCGCTCCTTGCGCCAGTCGATGACGACGGGCACCTTTTCGCGCGAAATGACCAGGTTTTCCGCACCGGTCAGCGACGGGACCAGGGTAAAGTGCTGGTAGACCATGCCGAGCCCCAATGCCGAGGCATCCTTCGGACTGGCGATCGCGACCTCGCGGCCATCGACCAGCATGTCGCCGGCGGTCGGATGGTAAAAACCCATCATGCATTTGACCAGCGTCGACTTGCCGGCGCCGTTTTCGCCGAGCAGCGCGTGGAACGATCCCGCCGGCACCTTGATCGAGACATCGTCCAGCGCGGTGAAAGCGCCGAAGCGCATGGTCATGCCGATGGTCTCGACGCCGACGGCCTTCTTGCCGATGCTCCCGCTCAAGATCGCCTCCTCACGGCAGTTGCGCGATGAAGGATGCCGAATTCGACACCGCGCCGAACACCCCGCCCTGCATCTTGATCATCTTGATCGCGGCGAGATGATTGCCGTAGTCGGTTGCCCCGCAGCAATCCTCCAGCATCACGCATTCGAAGCCGCGATCGTTTGCCTCGCGCATCGTCGTGTGGACGCAGACATCGGTGGTGATGCCGGTCAGCACGATGTTGTCGATGCTGCGCTGGCGCAGGATCAGCTCCAGGTCGGTGGCGCAGAACGAGCCCTTGCCCGGCTTGTCGATGATCGGTTCGCCCGCCGCCGGATAGAGGTCGGGGATGATGTCCCAGCCGGGTTCGCCGCGCACCAGGATGCGCCCGCAAGGCCCGGGGTCGCCGATGCCGGCATTGATGCGGCGCGAGCGCCAGCGCTTGTTGGCCGGCAGGTCGGCAAGATCGGGCCGATGGCCCTCGCGCGTGTGGATGATGGTGTAACCCTTGGCCCGCATGGCTGAGAGCACCGACTTGATCGGCTCGATCGGCGCCCGCACCAGCGAAAGATCGTAGCCCATATGATCGACATAGCCGCCCGGCCCGCAGAAATCGGTCTGCATGTCGATGATGATCAGTGCCGTATTGTCCGGCCGCAGCTCGCCATTATAAGGCCATGGATAAGGGTCGGCATCGATATAGCGCTGGGTGATCTCGGCTCTGGCGTTCATCGGAAAAAACTCCAGTCATTTGGTGATCGACAATTCGCCCGGCGCGCCGGCAAGCGAGCGGCTCGGCGACGAGGTGGCGATCATGATGATGAGCGTGAGGATGTAAGGCGCGGCGTAGAAGAGGTAGTAGCCCTGCGTGACCCCGACCGATTGCAACGCCGGGCCTAGCGCGCCCGCACCGCCGAACAATAGTGCCGCGGCAAAGCAGCCGAGCGGATTCCAGCGCGCGAAGATGACCAGCGCCACCGCCATCAGGCCCTGCCCCGACGAGATGCGTTCGGTCCAGCTGCCGGGATAATAGAGCGACAGATAGGCGCCGCCGATGCCGGCGAGCGCACCGCCGACACCTGTCGCAAGCAGGCGCACGGTGTTGGGATTGAGGCCCATGGCGCGCGCCGCATCGGAGCTGTCGCCGACGACGCGCACGATCAGGCCGGCGCGCGTATTGCGGAACGCCCACCATAGGAACACGGCAAGTGCGGCACCAATCAAGAACAGGATGTTGACGTTGAGCGCCGCCTGCACCTGCGGGATATCCGACCAGCCACCGAAGGCGATGGCCGGCAGGTCTGGTGCCGAGGGCTGGATGAACGGCTTGCCGAAGAAGAAGGCGAGACCGGAGCCGAACAGCATCAGCGCGATGCCGATGGCGATGTCGTTCACCCCGCGGAATTTGCAGATCCAGCCGTGGAACAGGCCGAAGCAAAGTCCGGCACCGGCGGCAGCCAGCACGCCGAGCCATGGCGAGCCGGTCATCACCGCGACGGCGTAGGCAGTCATCGCACCGAAGACCAGCGTGCCTTCGAGGCCAAGATTGATGCGGCCGGAGCGCTCGGTGATGGCTTCGCCGAGCGAGACGAAGATGAACGGCGTCGAAACGCGGATGGCGCCGCCGAGAATGGCGAGCGGCACGCCCCACAGGCCGATCTCGGTCGCGTCCATCAGGAGCCTCTCTTCCACAGATCGGGATTGAAGACCTTGAAGCGGCCGTAAAAGGTTTCGCTGAACAGGATGACGACGAAGAGCATGCCTTGCAGCACCAGCACGGTGGCGTCGGGCAGGCCCATGCGGCGCTGGATCAGCCCGCCGGAAGCGCCGATACCGCCGAGCAGGAAAGCGACCGGGATGATGGCGAGCGGATTGTGGCGAGCGAGGAAGGCGACGAGGATGCCGGTATAGCCATAGCCGGCGGCGAGCGAGGCGTTGGCGCTGCCTTGCACGGCACCGACCTCCAGCATGCCGGCCAGCCCGGCGAAGCCACCGGCCAGCCCGGTGAAGCCGACGATCAGCGGCCCGACGGCAAGCCCTTGCACCTGAGCTGCCCTGACATTGCCGCCGGCAATGCGGGCGGCAAACCCCCAGCGCGTCTTTTCGATCAGCAGCCAGGACAGGGCGCAGGCGAGAATGCCGACGACCAGGCCCCAGTGCACGTCCATGCCTGGAATGTTGCCGATGCGGTAGGCATCCGCCAGCGGCTCGGTCGAGGGTTTGTTGAGCGAAGCCGGATCGCGCAGCGGCCCTTCGACCAGATGGTTCATCAGCGCGATGGCGATATAGGCCATCAGCAGACTGGAGATGGTTTCGTTGACGGCGCGGTAGTGGCGCAGTGCGCCGACGGCACCTATCCAGATGCCGCCGGCGACCGCGCCCGCCACGCCCATCAGCAGGATGACCACAAAAGCCGGCGCGCCATTCGCCGCGACGCCGATGGCGGCGGCGGCAACGCCGCCCAGCACGATCGCGCCTTCGCCGCCGATGACGACGAGGCCGAGCCGGGCCGGCAGCGCCACGCAGAGCGCTGCCAGCAAAAGCGGTGCTGCCCGTGACAGCGAGTTCTGGATCGAGAACCACGAGCCGAAGCCGCCGCGCCACATCGTCTCGTAGAGTTGCACCGGCGATTTGCCGACCAGCGCGATGAACACGCTGAACAGCGCCATGCCGACGATCAGTGCCGCGAGCGGTATGACGAAGGCTTCCGCCCGCCGCGCCGCCCATTCGAGCGCCGCCGGATAATTCCTGGCGCCAAACAGCGCCGGTGCGCCCGCAGTGCTGACCGTGTCTGCCATGGCCCCGTCTCCGATCCGGTTCAGGCGGTCGAACCGACGACGCCCTCGACCAAGTAGTCCATGCTTTCGAGTTCGAGCGCGGTCTCGGCGAAGGCCTGGCCTTCGGTCGCGACGACGACGCCCTTGTTGCTCTTCAGCGGACCCTTGATAACGGAAAAGCCGCCTTTCATCATTTCGGCCAGCGTGCCGTCGAACTGCTTGCGGGCGGCCTCGCCGACAGCGGGGCCGAGCGGGCTCATCTTGACGAAGCCGTCGGCCAAGCCGCCGCGCGTGAAATTGGGCAGCGGCGTGCCGGCCACCAGATCGTCGACGAACATCTTGTAGACCTTGGCCCAGTTCCATTCCGCGCCGGTCAGGTATTTTTCCGGCGCCAGCGGGCTCTGGTTGGCATGATAGCCGCAGACGAAGGCGCCACGCCCGGCCGCCGTCTCGACCACCACCTTGGGGCTATCGACATGGCAGGTGATGACGTCGGCACCCTGGTCGACCAGCGCATTGGTGGCCTCGGCCTCCTTGACCGCTAGCGACCACTCGCCGGTGAAGATCACCTGGCAGGTGATGGTCGGGTCGACCGAGCGCGCGCCGAGCAGGAAGGAATTGATGTTGAGCAACACCTGCGGGATCGGCTTTGCCGCGACGAAGCCGAGCTTCTTGGTTTTGCTGGTGTGACCGGCGACGACGCCGTTCAGATACTGGCCCATGCCGATATAGCCGAAATAGGAACCGGCATTCATCGGATGCTTGTCCTTGTTCCACATGCCACCGCAATGGCGGAACTGCACGTCGGGGAATTTCGCGCACATGGCGAGCATGTGCGGATCGAAATAGCCGAACGAGGTCGGGAAGATCAGCGACGCACCATCGAGATTGATCATCGATTCCATCGTCTTCTGCACGTCGACCGTCTCCGGCACGTTCTCCTCCTCGACGACGGAAATTCCTTCGATCCCCTTCAGCGTGGCGGCGCCTTCGGCATGCGCCTGGTTGTAGCCGTAATCGTCCTTTGGCCCGACATAGATGAAGCCGACGGTGGCCGTCGCGGCGAAGGCCCTGCTGATCGGAAACGATGCGGACGCAAGGCCGAGCGCCGCTCCGGCGGCGGAGGTCTTGAGCAGGTCGCGGCGGCTAAGCATGAATCTCTCGGACATTGAATGCTCCCTCTGTGGGGCCTTTGGGGCCGGTTAACACCTCAATGAAAAAAGTGTATGCAATCAGCATGCCAGTTTCAGAAATGAGATTTATTCTGCAATATCAATGAGTGTGCCGATGTGGGCTGCACAAAGCCGGAGCAATTGCATACACTTTTTGCCTCCAAAATCGCCAATTTGACATGAAGGCTAAAACATAGGCATACAGAGATGCAGAGGAATCGAAGCCGGTGAGTGGCTTACGGCTCTAGCGAAAAGACTGGACGGAGGAGACGTGTCGGGAAAGCGCAATTTGATCAGGTCGGGCACGACCGTCGATCAGATGGTGAGGGCGATCAGCGACCGGATCGTCACCGGTTTCCTGCGCCCGGGCGAAAAGCTCGACGAGGCCTCGCTAGCCGCCCGCTTCGACGTCTCACGCACGCCGATCAGGGAAGCGCTCAGCCGGCTCAGCGCCATGGGGCTGGTCGAAAGGCGGCCGAACCGCGGCGCCACCGTCGCCGTGGTGACGCAGGAGCACCTCGCCTCGATGTTCGAAAGCATGGCCGAGCTTGAAGCGATCTGCGCGCGGTTCTCGGCCGAGCGCATGACCGCTGGCGAGCGCCGCACGCTGGAGGCCGAGCACCAGGCGTCGGCGCGCTTCGTGCAGCTCGGTGCCGAAGAAGAGTATGAGCTCTTCAACACCGAATTCCACACCCGGCTCTATCGCGGCGCCCACAGCAAGCACATTTATGAACTGACCGTCATGACCCGTGGCCGGCTGGCGCCGTTCCGGCGCGCGCAATTCATGCTGCCCGGCCGGCTGGCCCAGTCATGGCAGGAGCATGACGCCATCGTGACAGCAATCATGCGCGGCGACAGTGCGGCGGCCGGAACAGCCGCCAAGGATCATGTCTCGATCGTCAGCGAGGCGAGCGCCGTCTTTGCCATCGGCGATCGCCCCAAAGGCAGGACCGAGCCGTTCCCGACATCGGCTTCCTAACCGTCAATCGACCAGCACGGCGACCACGGCAGCGCAGTCGCCGGCCTTGACCAGCCCCGGAAAATGCCGCGCCGCCAACAGACCGGACATTTTGGCCCGGATCTCCTGCGGAGCGCCGCCGGTGCGGCCTATGGAATGGATACGTGCCAGCACCTGGTTCTCTGCCACCGCCTCGCCGAGATCGATCATGGTTTCGATCATCCCGTCGTCCTCGGCGAACGAGAAGCAATCGCCCGATGGCATATCGAGCCAGCGGGTTGGCTGCATCTCGACCGCGCCGGCGACGATGCCGGCATGGCGCAGCACATTGAGCACGCCGCGACGTGCGATCCGCACCGTTTCCGCGCGCGAAGTCCCGCCGCCGCCGAGCTCTGTGGTGATGAACAGCTTGCCCATCTCTTCGGCGGCAGTGTCGAACATGCCGACCGCGTCGATCTCCAGCATTTTCATCGACCATGGTGCGGAGAAGGCTTCAACCGCAGCGAAACCCTTTGCTTCCAGCACCTTGTCGGGCCGGATGTGGGCGGCGCAGAACGGCACGAAGTCGAGCGTCTTGCCGCCGGAGTGGAAGTCGAGCGCGATGTCTGTACGGGGCAGAAGCTCGCGCTGGAAATAATCGGCGATCTTCTCGGTCACCGTGCCGTCGGGCCGGCCGGGAAAGCTGCGGTTGAGATTGCCCTTGTCGATCGGCGAGGTGCGTGTGCCGGCGCGGAACGCCGGATAGTTCATCGCCGGCACGATGATGATCGTGCCGCTGACGTCTTTCGGGTCGAGCGTACGGGCGAGGTCATAGAGCGCCAGCGGCCCCTCGTACTCGTCGCCATGATTGCCGCCGGTGAGCAATGCGCTCGGCCCCTTGCCGTTGCGGATGACGCAGATCGGGATCATCACCGATCCCCAGGCGGAATCGTCGCGGCTGTAAGGCAGGCGCAGGAAACCGTGCTGCACGCCGTCGCGCTCGAAATCGACGGTCGGCGTGATCGGTGACGGGCGAAGGCTGGACATCGGGCTCAATTCTTCACCACCAGTTTGCGCGGCACATTCGCCAGGCACTCGACGCCCGTCTCGGTGATCAGGATGGATTCGGTGATTTCCAGCCCCATCGTCTCAAGCCACAAGCCGGTCATGAAATGGAAGGTCATACCGGGCTTCAACTCGGTGCGGTCGCCTGGACGCAGGCTCATCGTGCGCTCGCCCCAGTCAGGCGGATAGGAAAGCCCGATCGGGTACCCGGTGCGGTTGTCCTTGACGATGCCGTACCGCTTCAGCACCGCGAAGAAGGCGTTGGCGATGTCCTCGCATGTGTTGCCGGGCTTGGCGGCGGCAAGTCCCGCCTCCATGCCTTCCAGCGTCGCCTTTTCGGCATCGAGGAATTCCTGAGTCGGTTTACCAAGGAACACGGTCCGCGACAGCGGGCAGTGATAGCGGTTGTAGCAGCCTGCGATCTCGAAGAAGGTGCCCTCGCCCGATTTCATCGGCCGGTCGTCCCAGGTCAGATGCGGCGCCGATGCGTCGGCGCCCGACGGCAGCAGCGGCACGATCGCCGGATAGTCGCCGCCGATGCCGTCGACGCCGCGCGTGCCGGCATCGTAGATCTCGGCGACCAGGTCGCATTTGCGCATACCGACCTCGATCTTGTCGACGATGCGCTGGTGCATCGCTTCCACGATGCGGGCGGCCTTACGCATGTAGTCGATTTCGGTCGGGCTCTTCACCGCGCGCTGCCAGTTGACGAGTGCCGTGGCGTCGACGAAGCGGGCATTGGGTAAGTGCTTCTGCAGCGCTGCGAAGGCAGCGGCCGAGAACCAGTAATTGTCCATCTCGACGCCGATGCTGAGCTTGCCCCAGCCGCGATCGGAGAGCACGCTGGACAGAAAATCCATCGGATGGCGCTCGGTCGACTGCACATAGTGGTCGGCATAGCCGACGATGTTGTCGTGCGCGAGATAGGCGGTGCGCTTGGCGCCGTTGGCGTCCTGGCCGCGCCCGTACCACACCGGCTCGCCCGACGGCGGCACGATGACAGCCTGATGCACATAGAACGACCAGCCGTCATAGCCGGTCAGCCAAGCCATGTTGGACGGATCGCTGACGACGAGCAGATCGACGCCCTTGGCCTCCATGACCTTCCGCGTCTTGGCGAGGCGCTCCGCATATTCGCCGCGCGAGAATTTCAAATTGGGCTGCATTGTTCTTGGTCCTCGTTTGTTGGGCCTTGCGGCCAGCATCAGCTTTCGAAAATCGTACCGGTCTTGGCTGCACGCGCACGGTCGCGGGCGAGCGTGGCGATCGCCGTGTCCTGCACGCCGGTGCCGGTCAGGTCGGCAATGGTGATGTCGCTGTCCGAGCGCCGGCCATGCCTTTCGCCGGCGATGATGTGGCCAAGCTCGGTGATTTCGGCATCGGACGCCATCACGCCCGCCGCGATAGCATGGTGCAGTTCGCCCAGCCGGCGCGTCTGTTTGGCGCTATCGGCGACGTAGAGATCGGCCATGCGCAGGATCGCCGGCGCGATCTCGTTCTTGTGCTCGGCATCCGAGCCCATGGCAGTGATATGCTGGCCGGCGGAGACGAAGCCGGCCTTGATCAGCGGCTCGGTCGACGGCGTCGTGGTGACGATGACGTCGGCATCGGCCGCAGCCTTTGCCGCGTCGGGCTCGGCGTGAACGGCGATGTGCAGTTTCTCGGACAATGCGTCGGCCGCGGCCTCGGCCTTGGCGGCATCCCTTGCCCAGATGCGGGCTTCCGTGATTGGCCGCACCAGCATCAGCGCTTCGAGCTGCAGTCCGGCCTGAACACCGGCGCCGAAGATCGCGGCAACGGAGGAACCCGCCCGCGACAGATGTTTGGCGGCGACCGCACCGGCGGCGGCCGTGCGGATGTCGGTGAGATAGCCATTGTCGAGCAGCAGCGCCTCGACCAGACCGGTTTTCGCCGACAGCAGCACCACCATGCCGTTGACGCTGGGCAAGCCGAGCTTCGGATTGTCGAAAAAGCCGGGGCTGATCTTGATCGCAAAACCGTCGATGCCCGGTACATAGGCGGTCTTGACGTCGACCTCGCCGCGATGCTCGGGAATGTCGAGCCGAAGGATTGGCGGCATCGCCACCGGCAAGGTGGCGAGCGCGCGAAACGCGTTCTCGACGCAGGCAACGGCATCGAGATCAAGCTCCACGATCTTGCGCAATTCACCTTCGGTGAGGATCGTCATCCGGCTCATGCTGCGCTCTCCGCAATTGCTTCGCCGCAGATGATCTTGCGGTGCAGTGTCATATCGATGTTGCGGCCGGACAGCACGAGCACCGTCGGGCCGCTCGCCCTGATCTTGCCGGCAAGCACGGCTGCGATGCCGACCGCGCCGGCGCCTTCGACGATCTCGCGCTCCTGCTCATAGGCATGCCGGATGCCGGCGGCGATCTCGTCCTCGCTGAGCAGGATCACATCGTCGAGCAGGTCGCGGCACATGGAAAAGGTCAGCCGGTTGTCGAGGCCTATGCCGCCGCCGAGGGAATCGGCCAGCGTCGGCAGTTCTTCGACCAAAACCGGATGTCCGGCGTCGAGGCTCGCCTTCATCGCCGCACCGCGCGCCATTGAAACGCCCACCACCTTCGTCGCCGGGCTGACGCCCTTGACGGCAGCGGCAACGCCAGCCGCCAGCCCACCGCCGGAAAGCGGCACCAGCACAAGGGCGGCATCAGGAACCTGTTCGATGATCTCCAGCCCGAGCGTGCCTTGCCCGGCGACAATGGCGGGATGGTCGAAAGGCGGCAGCATGACCAGCCCCTCTTCCGCGACCAGCCGTTCGACCTCTCGCTGCGCATCGTCCTGGCTGTTGCCGACGATGCGGATCCCGGCGCCGAGCCGGCGGATCTCGTCGAGCTTGTTCTGCGGCACCAGCCGCGACATGCAGATCGTCGCGTGGATGCCTTGCAATTGAGCAGCATAGGCAAGTGCCCGGCCGTGGTTGCCGGTCGAGGCCGCGACGACGCCGCGCGCCTTCTCCTCTTCTGTCAGCGAAGCGATAGCGTTCGAGGCACCGCGCAGCTTGAAGGCGCCGGTGGTCTGCCGATGTTCGAGCTTGAGATAAACAGGAGCGCCCAAGTGCTGGGAAAGACTCCGGGAAGGAACGGTCGGCGTACGCTCGACCTTGCCTGCGATGCGCTCGCGCGCGGCGTGGATTTCGGACAGGCTTATCCTGGACGTGGTCATGGCTCATCAATCAGTTCAGCGGCAGCGTCATCAGACGGCCGAATTCAGGGCGCGGCTCGTCGTCGTCGCAAAGCCGCAGGCAATTCCAGGCCGTCGCCTGGTTGCTGGTGACGACAGGACGGCCGATGGCTTCTTCCATGCCGACAACTGCCGCCGCGGACCGCAGTGCCGTGCAGGAGACAAACAGCGCGTCCGAGTGTTCGGCCGTCGCCTCGCGAGCCAGATCGACCAAGGATTTCGGCGCAATCCGCGCCATCTCGCGATCATCCTCGAAGCCGAGGCAAGTGAAGCTGACGATTTCGAAACCATGCTCGGTGAAATAGGCCGCCATCGGCCGGCTGGTCTCGACCGTATAGGGAGTGAGGATGCTGATCGTCCTGGCGCCCAGCGCCTTCAGGCCGCGCACCCCGGCCATCGGCGGCGTAACCACCGGCGCGCCGGGTTTGGCGGCCTGCACCGCCGCCTCGATCTCGGCATCGCCGATCACGACGGAGGCCGAGGTGCAGGAATAGCAGATCGCGTCGAGCGGCTCGTCGGGCAGGATCAGGGCCGCGGCCGCCTTCAGTGACGGCTGCATCTTGCGCAAATTGTCCGGCGTCGTCGGGTTGGCGTAGGGGATGCGTGCGACATAGACCCCGATGCGGTCGCTTGCCACCATGCGGTGAAAATCCGGTTCGCTCGTATGGTCGGTGGCAAGGATGATCAGGCCGACCCGCTTTTCCAGCGGACGCGCGTCGAGCGGCGGCCGGGCCGAATGCAGGCGGATTTCGGGTGCAGCGCTCATCTTTCGATCCGCCCATAACGGTGTTCCAGCCAGCGCAGCAGCACCACCGAGAACAGGCTGATGGCGAGGAAGAAGGCGCCGACCAACGTGATCGGTTCGATATACCGATAATAGGTATTGGCGACGCTCTTGGCCTGGTTCATCAGTTCCAGCACGGTGATCGCCGACAGCAGCGGCGTCTCTTTGAACATGGCGATGAAATAATTGGCAAGCGCCGGGATCATCGGCGGGATCGCCTGCGGAATGATGATGTGCGTCCAGGTCTGGGTGGCGTTCAGATTGCAGGCCTTGGCCGCTTCCCACTGGCCGCGCGGAACATTATCGATGCCGGCGCGGTAGACCTCGGCCGTGTAAGTGCCGTAATGCAGCCCGAGACCGATAACGCCCGCGACCAGCGGCGGCAACAGGACGCCGAAATCCGGCAGCACGTAGAAGATGAAATAGAGCTGCACCAACAGCGGCGTGCCACGGATGAACTCGGCAAGGAAACCGACGGTGCGCGACAGAGCCCTGTTCGGCGACCGGCGCGCCAACGCGATGCCCAGCCCGACGATCGCCGCCAGTACCGAGCCGAGCAGCGTCGCCAGGATGGTGATCTTCACCCCCTCGATCAGCGTCGGCAGGATCTGCCGGACAAAATCCCAATCCCATTCCATTATCAGGCCCGATCCATCATACGCGCACCCCGTCGAGGCCACGAGCCATGCGGCGTTCCAGCGACCGCACGCCCCAGGAGATGAGCAGCGCCAGGACGAAATAGATGACGAGGATGGTGCTGAACGGCACCAGAGTATTGCCGGTCTGCGAGCGCACCACCTGCGCCTGGAAGGTCAGGTCGGCGAGCGAGATCAGCGAAACGACGGCGGTGGCCTTGAGCAATTCAATGGCGTTGTTGCCGAAGGTCGGCAGCATCACCAGAAGCGCCTGCGGCAGGATGATATGGCGCATGGCTTGCCAGCGGCCGAGATTGAGGGCGGTACAGGCCTCATATTGTTCGCGGCCGATAGACTTGATGGCGCCACGCACCACTTCCGCCGCATAGGCGCCGACATTGAGGCCCAGCGCCAGCACCCCGGCCTGCAGCGGCGTCAGCGAAATGCCGGCAATGGGCAGCACGAAATAGGCCCAGAACAGCTGCACAAAAATCGAGGTGCCGCGGAAGAACTCGATATAGGCGGTGGCCAGCGCCCGCAGCACGAAAAACCGCGACAGCCGCCCCAGCCCGGCGAGAAAAGCCATGATCAAGGCCAGCACCGACCCCATCAGCGTCAGCTCGATGGTGACAAGCGCTCCTTGCAATATCAGGCCGAAATAGCCGGACCATTGGGTCATTAGGGCTAAGCGTTTCCTCGCTTGGTGATCATTACAGAACGCCGGCGCCGCCCCTCATCCGCCTGCCGGCACCTTCTCCCCGTTATAGGGACGGGGAGAAAGGTGAAGCTCCAGCGTTGGCGCCCCCCTCTCCCCGTTTTTGACGGGGAGAAGCTAGGGTGAGCGGCACTTTTTACTTCGCCGAGCAGAGCTTGTCGCGGCTCGTCGACATTGCCGCCGCCGCCGAGAAGCCGTAAGGCTCGATGATCTTGGCGAACTCGCCGGACTTCTTCAGTTTCGCCAGCTCGACATCATAGGCGTCGCGCAGCGCTTCGTCGCCCTTCTTGAAGGCCGCGCCGTCGCAATAGACCGGCGCACCGACCACCGGCGCGATGACTTCGAGGTTCGGATCATTGGCTTTCTTGACCAGGTCGTTGATCGACAGCACGGGCAGCGAATAAGCATCGATGCGGCCGTCCTGCAGCATCTTCAGGCCGCTCTGGCCGTCCGGCACGACGATGACGCGCTCGCGCGGCACACCTGCGGTGAGCGCCAGCTTCTCTTCAGTGCCGCCACCCGGCGCGCCGATCGTGGCGCTCGCGTCCTTCGCGACGTCCTCGTAGCTCTTGAAGCCCTTCGGGTTGCCCTTCTTCACCAGCATCGCCTCGGCGTCGCACAGCACCGGTTCCGAATAGGCGACCGCAGCACAACGTTCCGGCTTCATGAACAATCCGGCGGTGACGACGTCGAAACGGCCGGCCTGCAGGCCGGGGATCATGGCGCCATATTCCGAGATCGAGGCGACGATATCGTTGACGCCAAGGCGTTTGAAGATTTCACGGGCAACGTCAGGCGCCGCACCCGAAACCTTGCCGTCGGCAGCGACCGCCGTATAGGGCGGCTCGTTGGCGATGGCGACGCGGGCAAAGCCTTGCGCCTTGAGCTCTTCGAGCTTGCTGTCGTCGGCCGAGCCGGCCGTCGAGGCGGCCAGCACCGCCGTCAGCGCAATACCGGCGACGCCGGCCAAAATGGCAAATTTCTTCATTGTTCCCAACTCCTTGTTTGTCTGTCTTCTTGGCTTGCTTGAGGCGTTGCCGCCTCGCATGGCAGTCAGACCCGATGTCCGGCCGCAATGATCTTCTTCAGGAAACCTTGCGTGCGCTCCTGTTTGGGATGGCGGAAAATCTCGTCGGGCTTGCCCTCCTCGACTATTCTGCCGCGATCGAAGAACAGCACCCGGTCGGCGAAGTCATGGGCGAAACCCATCTCGTGGGTGACCAGCAGCATGGTCATGTCGGTCTCGGCGGCGAGCTTGCGCATGACGTTGAGCACCTCGTCGACGAGCTCAGGGTCGAGCGCCGAGGTGACCTCGTCGAACAGCATGATTTTCGGCGACAGCGCCAGCGCCCGCGCAATCGCGACGCGCTGCTTCTGGCCGCCTGAAAGCTGCGCCGGCATCGCTTTGGCCTTCTCGACCATGCCGACCATGTCGAGCAGTTCCATCGCCCGCTTTTCGGCGGCGGCCCGCGGCACGCCTTTGGTCAGCATCGGTGCCAGCGTCACATTGTCGATGACGCATTTGTGCGGAAACAGATTGAACAGTTGGAAGACCATGCCGATCTTCTGGCGCATCTTTGCCAAATGCCGTTCATCGGCCGTCAGCAGCCGGCCGTTGCGCTCCATGTGGTACAGCTGTTCGCCGTCGACTTGGATGTGGCCGCTGTCGATACGCTCTAGCGTCATCAGGATGCGCAGGATCGTCGTCTTGCCCGAACCCGACGGGCCGATCAGTGCCAGCTTCTCGCCGGGCATGACTTGCATCGAGAGGCCGTCCAGCACCTTGAAGGTGCCGAAGCTTTTCGAAATGCCGTCGATCTTGATGATGGGCGCCGACAATGAATTTCCCGTGCTGGAGAAGCTATGCCTTTAACGATGCGGATCGCGGCAAATCATGTCAATCAAGAAAATAATATCATGACAATATTCCGAACTCCGCACAATTCCCCGCCATTTGTTGCCTAGATGGCAAGCAGGAGATGCTCGGGATCGCCGAGCAGAAGCTTGGTGACAACGCCGAGACCGGCACGCAGTTCCCCCTCCGTGGTCGAGCCCAGCGAAATCCGTACGGCGGGATGCCAAGGCATCTGCGAAATGCGAAACGACGTACCGGGCGCAATCGCCACGCCCTGCAGGCGCGCCTGGGACACAAAGCTTTCCTCGCCGCGATCCTCGGGCAGCCGCAGCCAGACATGCAGCCCGTCGCGATGAGCCCGATAATCCACTCCGGCAAGCACCTCGGCGGCTATGTCCAGACGCCGCCGCAAAGCCAGGCGCTGCCATCGCACGAGTTCCATCGCGGTGCCGTCGGTCACCCATTTGGTGGCGATCTCGGCCACCAACGGCGTCGCCATCCAGTTCGAGACGAGATGGCGATTGGCGACCGCGGCGACATAACGATCGGGCGCCGCGAGATAGCCGATGCGCAGGCCCGGCACCACGATCTTGGTAAAGGAGGTGACGTAGAGCGTGCGCTCGGGGGCAAACGCCGCGACCGGCGGCGGACGGTCCTCGACCAGCGGGCCGAGCACGTCGTTTTCGATAATGGCGATGTCGTGCCTGCGCGCCACCGCAGCGATCTGCTCGCGCCGGGCGGCATCCATCAGCGTTGCCGTCGGGTTGATCACCGAGGGCTGCACGAACACGGCGCGGATGTCGGACAGCCGGCAGGCCTCGTCGAGCGCTTCCGGGATCAGCCCATTGTCGTCGATCGGCAAACCCTCGAGGTTGAAGCCGAGATAACGCGCCAGCGGGATCAGCGTGTGGTGGCCGATCGCCTCGGTGGCGACGGTCGAACCGGGCGGCGCTACGCTCATCAGCGCTACCGTCATACCGGCGGTGGCGCCGTTGGTCAGGCTGATGTTCTGCGGCGACGCGTCGAGGCCGCAGAGCCGCAGCCACTCGACACCCACCGCACGGTGGCGTGGGAACACCATGTTCGGCCTGAACGACAGCGCCGAGCTCGACGGCAGGTTTTCGGCGAGCCAGCCCAGTGCCTGCCTCAGCCGCTCCAGATGCATCGGTTCGCAGACCGGCTTCAGGATGGAGAGGTCGATGACCTCGCCCAGCCGCTCCGGCAGATAGGGCGGCTCCGGCTCGCGGCGCTGCGTCTGCACGAAGCTGCCGCGGCCGACCTCGCCGGAAACCAGCCCGCGGCGGATCAGCTCCTCGTAGGCGCGGCTGACCGTCTGCACGGAAAGTTGCAGATCGTCGGCCAGTTGCCGGTGCGTCGGCAAGCGCGCGCCATTGGCCAGGCGCCCGTCATGAATGGCGCGCGCGAACTGGTCGGCGAGCGATTGATAGGCCGGCCGCCGGATAAGAGCGGGATCTGGTCGCCAAAATGTCATGACTTATTAGAGATCGAAATCAGTGCAATTGACAATCGAAATAATGCGCCGTCATGGTGTCCGGCACCGGAAGTGGGCGATCATGGCTGCAGCGAAACTCGATCCGATCGATCTGAAAATACTCGACGCCATCCAGCGCGACGGGCGCATCACCAAGCTGGCGCTGGCCGAAAAAGTCGGCCTGTCGCCGACGCCGTGCTGGATGCGGCTGCGCAAGCTGGAAAAGGCCGGCATCGTCTCGGGCTACCATGCCAGGATCGCCATGCGCGCCATCTCGCCGGTCGCTACCGTGCTGATGGAGGTGACGCTTGCCAGCCACCGCCAGGCCGATTTCGACCGTTTCGAGCGCGTCATCCGCGACATTCCCGAGATCGTCGCCTGCTGGTCTGTCGGCGGCGGCGTCGATTACCTGCTGAAGGTGATGGCGCGCGACATCGACGCCTATCAGCGGCTGGTCGACACTCTGCTCGAACGCGAGATCGGCATCGACCGCTATTTCACCTATATCGTCACCAAGACGGTGAAGGAGGAGAGTGTGCTGCCGGTGGCGGACCTGTTGCCGGCATCTTCCTGATACCGGAGAGATCGTCTGCGCGCTCGGTGCAATAGAGACAATCTCTCTACGTGCAGGCACGCAAACAGCCTCTCTGTTTGCGCGGCAGAGATAGTCTTGCGGCATCACCCGAACCGGGAGCCCGATGATGTCCGCACATTTTGCCCGCTCGCAGCGCCATGAAGCACTTGACCGCCTCGCCGACCGACGGCTGCTGCGCGAACTCGCCTATGTCGCTGGCCACTGGACGGCGAGCGAGACCGCGGAGAGTTTCGAGGTGACCGATCCGGCCACCGGATCCACCGTCGCTTTCGTTGCCGCGCTCGATGCCCGGCAGACGACATTGGCGATCGATGCGGCATCGCGCGCCTTTCCTGCCTGGCGCGCATTGCTGCCGCAGGAACGGTCGAAAATCTTGCGAAAATGGTTCGATCTGATCGTCGCCGCCAAAAATGACCTGGCCCTGCTGATGACGCTCGAACAAGGCAAGCCGCTGAAGGAATCGCGCGGCGAGATCGACTACGCAGCCTCTTTTGTCGAGTGGTATGCCGAGGAGGCCAAACGTCTCAACGCCGAAAGCGTCACCAGCCATTTGCCAAATGCCGAGATGGTGGTGCGACGCGAACCGCTCGGTGTCGTCGGCGTCGTCACGCCGTGGAATTTTCCAGCGGCCATGCTGACCCGCAAGGCGGCTGCCGCCCTTGCCGCCGGCTGCACCATCGTCGCGCATCCTTCCTCGGAAACGCCGCTGTCGGCACTGGCGCTGGCCGAGCTTGGCGAACGTGCCGGCCTGCCGGCTGGCGTGTTCAACGTCCTCACCGGCAGGGCTTCGACCATCGTCGGGCGGATGTGCGAAGACCCGCGCGTTCGCGCCATGAGCTTCACCGGCTCGACCGAGACCGGCAGGCTGATTGCCGCGCAAAGTGCGCCGACGATGAAGCGTCTGGTGATGGAACTTGGCGGGCATGCGCCGCTGATCGTCTTTGCCGACGCCGATCTCGACAAGGCGGTGAGAATAGCCGTCGACGCTAAATTTGCCACCTCCGGCCAGGACTGCCTCGCCGCCAACCGCATCTATGTCCAGCGTCCGCTATACGATCGGTTCTGCGCTGCTTTCGCTAAACGCGTCGAGGCATTGCGGGCCGGCAATGGCCTCGCTGACGACACCGAAATCGGACCCTTGATGCACGAACGCGCCGTCAAGAAGGTCGAGGAGCAGGTGGCCGATGCGCTCGCCAAAGGCGCGCGTTGCCTGACCGGCGGCAAGCGCCATCCTGCCGGGCCGCTGTTCTACCAGCCGACCCTGCTCGCCGACGTTGGAGACGACGCTTTGATCATGCGCGAGGAGACCTTCGGTCCGGTTGCGGCAGTGACGCCTTTCGACAGCGAAGAGGAAGTCGTCGCCCGCGCCAATGCGACAGAGTACGGCCTGGTCGCCTATGTCGTGACTGAGAATGGCGGTAGGCAATTGCGCATCGGCCGCGCGCTCGACTATGGCATGGTCGCCATCAACCGCGTCAAGATCACCGGCGCGCCGGTCCCGTTCGGCGGCGTCAAGCAGTCCGGCATCGGTCGCGAGGGCTCGCGTCACGGGCTCGAAGCCTTTACCGATCTCAAATATCTCTGCCTCGACGTGGCGTAACGCCCCGTCAGGCTTTTGCTTTCAAGGAGTAAAAAATGCTCGACCAGTCCAACGAACTCGCCGCCTGGGATCGCGATCATTTCTTCCATCCCTCGACCCATATGGGCACGCACGCACGCGGTGAATCTCCGACGCGGGTGATCGCCGGTGGCGAAGGCGTCACCATCTGGGACAATAGTGGGCGCAAGAGCATCGATGCCTTCGCCGGGCTCTACTGCGTCAATGTCGGCTATGGCCGCCAGAAGATAGCCGACGCCATCGCCGCGCAGGCCAAGAACCTCGCCTATTATCACGCCTATGTCGGGCACGGCACCGAGGCGTCGATCACGCTTTCCAAGATGATCATCGACCGCGCCCCGCAAGGCATGTCGAGGGTCTATTTCGGCCTCTCCGGTTCCGACGCCAATGAAACCAACATCAAGCTGATCTGGTACTACAACAACGTGCTCGGCCGGCCGGAGAAGAAGAAAATCATCTCGCGCTGGCGCGGTTATCACGGCTCCGGCATCATGACCGGATCGCTGACCGGCCTCGACCTGTTCCACAACGCCTTCGACCTGCCGCGTGCGCCGGTCCTGCACACCGAGGCGCCCTACTACTTCCGCCGTGCCGACCGCTCGCTGAGCGAGGAGCAGTTTTCGCAACACTGTGCCGACAAGCTCGAGGAGATGATTCTCGCCGAAGGGCCGGAGACGGTCGCCGCGTTCATCGGTGAGCCTATCCTCGGCACCGGCGGCATCGTGCCGCCGCCGGCCGGCTACTGGGAGAAGATCCAGGCGGTGCTGAAGAAATACGACGTGCTTCTGGTTGCCGACGAGGTCGTCACCGGCTTCGGCCGGCTGGGCACCATGTTCGGCTCCGACCACTACGGCATCAAGCCCGACCTGATCACGATCGCCAAGGGCCTGACCTCGGCCTATGCGCCGCTGTCGGGCGTCATCGTGTCAGACAAGGTCTGGCAGGTGCTGGTGCAGGGTTCAGACAAGCTCGGCTCGCTCGGTCATGGCTGGACCTATTCGGCGCATCCGATCTGCGTCGCCGCCGGCGTCGCCAACCTGGAACTGATCGACGAGATGGACCTGGTGCGGAACGCCGGCGAGACCGGCGCCTATTTCCGCGCCGAGCTGACGAAAGCCGTCGGCGGCCACAAAAACGTCGGCGAGGTGCGCGGCGACGGCATGCTGGCGGCGATCGAGTTCGTCGCCGACAAGAACGATCGCGTATTCTTCGACGCCTCGCATAAAATCGGGCCGCAGGTCGCGACCACCCTTGCGGCAAGCGGCGTCATCGGCCGGGCCATGCCGCAGGGCGACATTCTCGGTTTCGCGCCGCCGCTCTGCCTGACGCGGCAAGAGGCCGATATCGTCGTGTCGAGGACGGCCGACGCGGTGAAGAGCGTGTTTGCAAATATCTGAAGAGCCGACATGAATGCCATGACCAAGACCCTCCCCGCCACCATGGCCGCCGTGCAGCTGATCGGGCACGGCGGACCGGAAAAGCTCGTCTACCGCACCGACGTGAAAGTGCCCTCGCCCGCCCGGGGCGAGGTGCTGGTCAAGGTCACCGCTTGCGGCATGAACAACACCGACGTCTGGGTGCGCCAGGGCGCCTATGGAACGGAGGAGGATGCCGCCGCTGTGTCGACCTGGCGTCGTCGGGGCAATACGCTGAGCTTCCCGCGCATCCAGGGCACCGACACGGTCGGCAACATCATTGCCGTCGGCGACGGCGTCTCGCCGACCCGCATCGGCGAGCGGGTGATGGTCGATTTCTCCATCTACAATCGCGACGACGATTCACTCGCCGACATCGACTATATGGGCCACGGCCGCGACGGCGGCTATGCCGAATATCAGGCGGTGCCGGCAGAGAATGCCCATGTCGTCGATACCGATCTCAGCGATGTCGAGCTCGCCACTTTCTGCTGCGCCTATCTCACCGGCGAACAGATGCTGGAACGCGCAGCATTGAAGGCCGGTGAGCGCGTGCTGGTCACCGGCGCCTCGGGCGGCGTCGGCTCCGGCATCGTGCAGTTGGCGCGGGCACGCGGCGCCATTCCCTATGCGGTTGCCGGCAAGGGCAAGGAACAGGCCGTGCGTGACATCGGCGCCGAGGCGGTGATCACCCGTGGCGTGGCCGACCTGCCGGCAGCCGTGAACGAGGCGACCGGCGGGCGGCCAATCGATGTGGTCGCCGACCTGGTCGGCGGCGCCATCTTCAACGACCTCCTGCGCATCTTGAGGCCGGAAGGCCGCTATACCACGGCCGGCGCGATTGCCGGCCCGGTCGTCCAGCTCGATCTGCGCACCATGTACCTGAAACAGCTGCAACTGCATGGCTCAAGCCAGGGCACACGCGCGGATTTCCGCCGCATCGTGCGCTACATCGAGGACAAGAAGATCCGGCCGCTGGTCGGCGGCGTCTACAAGCTGTCCGATTTCCATCGCGCCCAGGCCGATTTCATCGCCAAGGATTTCGTTGGCAAGCTGGTCGTCGTGCCGGATGCGTCGCCAAAATAGCGCGTCGACCAAAAACGCCTATGACAGGCTCGGGCCGTTCGCGGACGCGGTGAGGTCGAGCGCCACATCCAAGCAGCGTTTTCGTGATGGCTTTGTTTATCTGAATGAGCAAAACCCATTCTGATTTGGCTGCACGCCGGCAACAAGGATTCCTGACCCTCTCCTGCGGTGTTATAGGTTTTCGCGATTTTCTTATAACTCCCGCTTGCGTCCCTTGAGGTCATGCCGCTATAAGAGAACCGCATTTTTCTTATAACCGGAGCCGCCTGACATGAAGACGGTCGACCTCGTTTACCGCACGATGTATGCGGAACTCGTCCAGCGATCCTTGGACGCAGTCTTCGAAACGGATTTCCCTACGACGGGCAATCTCGTCAAGGTGCCCGTCAAGGGCAAGGTATACTGGTATTTCGAGGAAACGCAGCCGACGAAGACGCGACGGTATGTCGGGCCTGACAGCGATCCCGAGATTGCAAAACGCGTTGAATCCTTCCGTCAGATCAAGGACGACCTCCGCGCCCGCAGGAAGCTGGTATCCACGCTCGTGCGCGAGGCAGGGCTGACAGAACCCGAAAGGTTCACCGGGGATGTCGTCGAGGCGCTGGGGAAGGCTGGCATCTTCCGCTTACGCGGCGTCCTGGTCGGCACAGTCGCCTTTCAGTCCTACGCGGGCTATCTGGGCGTGAAGCTGCCCGGTGCAGCGTTGCAGACGGGCGATGCAGACTTCGCCCTATTCCATTCCGTGTCGGCCGCGGTCGAGGACAGCCTGCCGCCCATCCTCGAAATCTTGAGGGAGATCGACCCAACCTTCAGGGAAATCCCTTACAGATCAGATCCCGGACACGCGACGCAATTCGAGAACGCAGTCCGATACAAGGTCGAGTTCCTTACACCGAACACGGGCAGCGATGACTACGCCGATCATGCAACCTCGATGCCGTCTTTGGGCGGTGCATCCGCGCAGCCTCTTCGGTTTCTCGATTTCCTGATCCACGAACCAATCAGAACTGTGCTGCTGCATCGATCGGGAGTGCCTGTCGTGGTACCGTCGCCCGGACGATATGCGGTTCACAAGCTGATCGTTGCCTCGCGCCGACAGAACAACGCAAACGGCGTGGGCAAGCGGGAAAAGGATGTCCGCCAGGCAGCACTTCTGGTCGAGGCACTGGAAGCTACCCGTCGCCAGGACGATCTCGCCGTCGCGTTTTCGGAAGCGTGGGACAGGGGGAAACATTGGCGTGAAGCGATACAAAAAGGACTTGGCTTGATTCCCCAGAAACAGCGTGGCGACGTCGAGGCGACGATCGTCAACGCACTTTCAGGAATCGGCGAGGAACTGGAAGGATTCAGCGGCTCATCTGCGAAAACAAAGCACGGAGACTAAACGGCAGCAACGGGTGTGGAGGGTAACCTTCTGCCAGCCGTCGCCGAGGCGTTTTTGTTTTCAGGTTTCAAAAATCGACTTTGCCTATTCAGCTCTGCGATCGGATCTGCTTGGCGGCAGCCTCGAGCGACCGTTCAAACGCGTCGATCACCTGGTCGACCTGCGGCTCGGTGATGATCAGCGGCGGGCAGAAAGCCAGCGCATCGCCCATATTGCGCGAGATGACGCCGTTCTGCTGCATGAAGCCGTTGACGAGCCCGCCCAGTTCACTGGTCTTCCCCCACGGCGCCTTGTTCGCCTTGTCGCCGACCAGTTCGACCGCCGAAATCAGGCCGATGCCGCGCACCTCGCCGACAAGCGGGTGCGAAGCGAGCGTGCGCAGCCGCTTCAGCATATGCGCGCCGACCGCACGCGCATTGCCGACAAGGTCGCGCTCCTCGATCAGCTTCAGGTTCTCGAGCGCGACCGCTGCCGCAACAGGATGGCCGCCGCCGGTGAAACCGTGGCCGAAGGTGCCGATACGGTTGCTTTCGTCGGCGATCGGCTCGAATACCTTGTCATTGATCAGCAGGGCTGAGATCGGCAGGTAGGACGAAGAGATCTGTTTCGATAACACCATGATGTCGGGCCTGATGCCGAAGGTCTGCGAGCCGAACATCTCACCAGTTCGGCCAAAGCCGCAGATCACCTCGTCGGCGATGAGCAGGATGTCGTATCTCGACAGGACCGCCTGTATCTTCTCCCAGTAGCCCGCCGGCGGTACGATGACGCCGCCGGCGCCCATGATCGGTTCGCCGAAAAAGGCGGCGATGGTTTCCGGTCCTTCGGCGAGGATCAGCTTTTCCAGTTCGTCGGCAAGCCGCGTCGAAAACAGCTCCTCGCTTTCACCCGGCAGCGCCTCGCGCCAATGGTGCGGCGTCGAGGTATACAGCACATTGGCAATCGGCAGGTCAAAGGAAGTGTGGTTGTTGGGCAGTCCGGTCAGGCTTGCCGAGGCGATGGTGACGCCGTGATAGCCCTTCTTGCGGCTGATGATCTTCTTGCGCGCCGGCTGGCCGAGCGCATTCGACCGGTACCAGATCATCTTCATGGCCGTATCGTTGGCCTCGGAGCCGGAATTGGTGAAATACGCCTTGCTCATCGGCACCGGCGCCATCTGCACCAGTCTCTCGGCGAGATCGATCAGCGGCGAATGCGATTTGGAGCCGAAATCGTGATAGTAAGGCAGCTTCGACATTTGCCGTACTGCCGCATCGACCAGCCGCTTCTCCGAAAAGCCGACCGCGACGCTCCAGAGCCCCGCCATCGCCTCGATATAGCGGTTGCCGGCAAGGTCCTCGACATAGATGCCGTCGCCCTTCTCGATGACGAGCGGCCCCGACTCCTGATGCTTGCGCGCATTCGTATAGCCATGCATGTGAAAGCTTATGTCGCGGGCTTCGGGTGAATTCGGTCGTGCGTCCATGACGGCTCCTGATGCTGACGCGGAACAATCCTGCCGCCGGTCCGGCTCGGCAGGTCCCCGTGCGTTATGCCGTTTGATGCATCTTTCTCGAACGGTATAGTGTCAAGCGCTTTCGGCAGGGCCAGCGGATGGATGGACGCATGCAGAACTTCGGCTTGACCTAACCGTGGACCATGTCGACTGCATTGTCGCCGGCGCCGGCGTTGTTGGCCTGGCGATCACGCGAGAGATGGCGCAGCGCGGCATCGATACGCTGGTCCTGGAAGCCGAGAACGCTATCGGCACCGGGACAAGCTCGCGCAATTCCGAGGTCATCCATGCCGGCCTCCACTATCCGGTTGGATCGCTGAAAGCCCGGTTCTGCGTGGCCGGCCGAGAAAGACTCTATCGCTATTGCGAGGAGCGGGCGGTCCCACACGCGCGCTGCGGCAAGCTCATCGTTGCCACAAGTGCCGAACAGGAGCCGGTGCTCGCCTCAATCCGGGCCAATGCACGCGCTTGCGGCGCCGGCGACCTGTTGCGCTTGAGCGAAGCCGAGGCGCATACGCTGGAGCCCAGCCTTAAGTGCACGGCGGCGCTGCTGTCGCCCGCCACCGGCATCATCGACAGCCATGCCCTGATGCTCGCCCTGTTGGGCGACGCCGAGGAGCACGGGGCGGCACTTAGTCTCAACACGCGCATCGCCTCCGGCCGCATCGAAGCAGGCCGCGTCGTGCTCGAGACGGTGGACGCTGCCGGCGGCGAGCGCTTCGAGATCGCCACTCCGCGTTTCGTCAATGCCGCCGGGCTTGGCGCCGCAGCACTTGCCGGTTCGCTTGAAGGGCTCAATCAGCAATTGGTGCCAAAGCTCCATTATGCCAAGGGCAATTATTTTTCGGCGGCCGGACGGGCGCCGTTCTCGCGATTGGTCTATCCGGTGCCCGAACCCGGCGGGCTCGGTGTTCATCTGACACTCGACCTTGATGGCGTCGCCCGCTTCGGGCCGGACGTCGAATGGACCGATCAACTCGACTACCGCGTCGACCCGGCTCGTGGCGAGCGCTTCTACAGCGAGATCCGCAAATACTGGCCGGACCTGGCCGATGGCAGCCTGCAACCCGCTTACAGCGGCATCCGGCCAAAACTGTCCGGTCCCGGTGAGGCCAATGCCGACTTCGTCGTCCAGGACGTGGCGGTGCACGGCGTGGATAGCCTGGTCAACCTGTTCGGCATCGAAAGCCCCGGCCTGACCTCCTGCCTGACGATTGCCGACCACGTCGCGCAGTGCCTCGCGCCGAAGTTGTAGCGTGCGGCGCCCCGCGCCGCGATCTGCACTGTATCAAGGCGCATTGCGTGAACTTTCAGACGCAAGTCGCCTATGAGGCACATCGCGCACTTGCAGCCCGCTCCGCGCTCTGATTCCCTGCATTCTGGGGCTGTCCTGATTCGCACTGCCCGGTTCAGAGTTTTCGCAGTGCGCCCGGGACAAGCTTCCAGCGACCACTCGGCGTATCCAGGGAGAACGGCAATGAACACCGCGACGAGGCCGGTAATCTCGGAGATGAGGCCCAAGATCACCGTCGTCGGGGTCGGCGGCGGCGGCGGCAACGCCGTCAACAACATGATCGCCGAAGGCCTGCAGGGCGCGGAATTCATCGTCGCCAACACCGATGCCCAGGCCCTTGCCATGTCGAAGGCAACGAGGCTGATCCAGTTGGGCGCTCATATCACCGAAGGTCTCGGCGCCGGGTCCCTGCCCGAGGTCGGCCGTGCCGCGGCCGTGGAATCCATCGACGAGATCATGGATCACCTTGCTGGAACGCACATGTGCTTCGTGACCGCCGGCATGGGAGGCGGAACCGGCACTGGTGCCGCGCCTGTTATAGCACAGGCAGCGCGGGCAGCCGGAATACTGACCGTTGCCGTCGTCACCAAGCCATTCGTCTTCGAAGGCAGGCGCCGCATGTACGCTGCCGATGAGGGCATCGAGCGCCTGCGCGAAAGCGCCGATACCGTCATCGTCATTCCCAACCAGAATCTGTTCAGGATCGCCGACGCCAGAACCACGTTCGCCGACGCCTTTGCCATGGCCGACCGGGTCCTCTATGCGGGTGTCGGCTGCATCACCGATCTGATCGTCAAGGAAGGCCTGATCAATCTCGACTTCGCCGATGTGAAGTCGGTGATGCGCGACATGGGCCGCGCCATGATGGGAACCGGCGAAGCCGCCGGAGAAGGCCGCGCCAAGAAGGCAGCGGAAGCGGCAATCGCCAACCCGCTGCTCGACGAAGCTTCGATGATGGGCGCCAAGGGCGTCCTTGTCTCGATATCGGGCGGCATGGACATGACGCTGTTCGAGGTCGACGAAGCCGCTACCCGCATCCGCGAGGAGGTCGACAACGATGCCGACATCATCGTCGGCGCCATCTTCGACAAGGCACTCGCCGGAAAATTCAGGGTATCGGTCGTGGCGACCGGCTTGCGGCGTGGCCTGGAGATTCCACTGCTTGCCGAACCGGAAGTTCGCATGAACTGAACAGCGTTATCGCGTGCGGTTCGCTCAGCTGATTGCCAGCCTCGCGTCACCACGGCCGCGCGCCGTCGATCACTTCCATGGCGCGTGCAGCAAAACGGCCGGCCAGCGGTGCCACGTCGGCCGCATCGGCCGCAACCGCGCTGCCGGCCAGCACGCGGTCGGCGATGCCGACGAAGATCACGGCAAAGCGGAACATGGCAAACACCAGATGGAACCGCTGGAGCGGCGCCGTCGGCACGGCGTGGGCGAAGTAATGATCGAGGAATTCGCGCTGTGTCGGAATCCCGAGGGCTGCCTGATCAAGGCCGAGGATGCCGCCATATTCGTCCGATGAGGAATGCCAGGGCATCGAGCAGAAGCCGAGATCAGCAAGCGGATGGCCGAGGGTCGATAACTCCCAGTCGAGTATGCCGATCACCTCGGGCCGCTCGGGATGGAAGATGAGATTGCCGAGACGGAAATCGCCATGCGCGATCGAAACGTGGCCGTCATCTGGCGGAAGATGTCGCGGCAGCCATTCGGCGACGGCTTCGAGCGCGGCAATGCGCTCACTCGGCGATTCCCGCAACTGTCTGGTCCAGCGCGCGATCTGTCGCTCAAAATAGTTCCCGGGACGGCCATAGTCGCCGAGCCCAACCTCTTCCGGCCGGACTGCGTGCAGCTTTGCCAGCGCCTCGGCCATGCCGAAATAGATGCCGCGCCGCTCGTCCGGCGCCAGTCCCGGCAACGCGCCATCGTGGAACACCCGGCCGTCGAGCCGCTGCATCAGATAGAACGGCGTGCCGAGCGGCTCGTCGCCGTCGTGATAGAGCACCGGCCGCGGCACCGGCACCTTTGTCGATGCTAGCGCCTCGATCACCCGGTACTCGCGATCGACCGCATGAGCGCCGCGCAGGATCGGTCCCGGAGGTTTCTTGCGCAGAACCATGCGGCGGCCGCCATAGTCGACGAAATAGGTCGGGTTGGATTGGCCGCCGACGATCCGCTCAAGCGACATTTGGCCATCGCCAAAATGCGCTCTCAGAAAATCCTCCAGGCGTACCGGATCGAAATCCATCCTCATTGCCGGCTCAGCGGTTCCCGCCGCGACCTGTTTCGTCTTGTCTGCCGGCTTCGACATGCCAGCGCCAGAAGCCCGCACCTTCCTCGTTGAGAAAGCGGTTGAGCACCATCTTGTGGACCTCGTCGGCGCCGTCGACCAGGCGAGCTTGGCGGGCGTAGCGGTAAATCCATTCGAGTACAGTGTCTTTCGAATAGCCGCGGGCGCCGTTGATCTGGATCGCCACGTCGGCGGCGTCATGCAGCACGTTGGCGACCTGGATCTTGGCCATGGAGACCTCCTTGCGGGCAAAGCCACCGCGATCGAGCTCCCAGGCCGCCTTCATCACCAGCAGCCGCCCGATCTCGATGCGCATGGCAAGGTCGCCGAGCATCAGCTGGATACTCTCACGGTCGGCCAAAAGCTGCCCGAAACCGCTACGCTCGGCGGCATAGGCGCGCGCGATCTCGATGCAGCGCTTGGCAAGACCGAGCCAGCGCATGCAATGGGTGAGCCGCGCCGGACCGAGCCGGACCTGGGTAACCCGGAGGCCGCTGCCTTCGCCGGCAAGCACGTCCTCGACCGGGACTTCCAGGCCGTCGAACTCCAGCTCGCAATGGCCGCCATGTTCTTCCGGTCCCATGATTTCGATGCGCCGCACGATCCGCCAGCCCGGCTGGTCCTTGTGGAACAGCAAGGCCGAAAGGCCGTGACGCGGATCGTCCGAAGTGCGCGCAATGAGAATGAAGTGGCTCGCCTCTTGCGCGCCGGTGATGAACCATTTGCGGCCTGTGACGACATATCTGTCGCCACGCCGTTCGGCTCTGGTCATGATCATCGACGGGTCGGAGCCGCCGCCCGGATGCGGTTCCGTCATTGCGAAAGCCGAGCGCACCTTGCCCTCGACGATCGGTTTCAGCCATCTTTGCTTCTGCTCAGGCGTTCCCAACCCTTCCAGCATCATCATATTGCCATCGTCGGGGGCCGCGGAATTGAACACGACCGGACCGAAGATCGAGCGGTTCATCTCTTCATAGCAGACGGCCATATCCACCTTGGAAAGGCCGGCCCCGCCGGTCTCGGGTTTGAGCTGCAGGCACCACAGGCCGGCTGCTTTCGCCTTGCCGCGCAGCGTTTCAAGCAGCGGCAGCGCAATATTGCCATGGCCGTCATAGCAAGCCTTGTCAGCCTCGAGCGGCAGGATTTCGCGCTCGACGAAATCGGCGATCCGGCTGCGGAAGGCCTCGGTTCGGACGGAAATGTCGAAATTCATGGCGCTCACAAGGATGAAACGAGATGCCGCCATCGGCTCCGATGGTCGCGCCGGTAGTGTAACTGCCGTCGTTGAATGCGAGCAACAGCAGTTCGCCGGCCGTTCCTTGCGCACGTTCAAAGCGCCGGTTCGATACGCATCGATGCCGGCGTGCTGCCGATGGCGGTCGAATTCCAGGAGTACTCAGGCTTCGTATGGCTAACGTCCGCGACAATGCTCAGATCAATTCGAGGACAGCGCAGCCATAGCCGTCCAGCGTCAACACTCCGGAGACGGGTCCTTCGCTATCGAGCAGGTTGCTGCCGAAGGGAACGCCGGTTACCGAAACGGGCGTGTCTTTGACGTTTTGCACGAACAGCAGCCGGCGTTCGTCATTCTCGCGCATCGTGACCTCGACGCCGTCCGGCAGATCCGGAACCAGAGGCTCCACATTCGCATCGACGAAAGTGCGCGTAGCGAGTTGAGCTGTCAGCTCCGGGGTTAGATAAGTGCCGACATAGAGCACACGGCCCTTGCCGACGGCGCGGGAGGTAATTGCAGGCGTTCCCGCCGCGTAGCGGTTCGACCAAACCCCTACAATTTCGACTTCCGGTTCGACTGCGAGGTTCTCATAGAAATAACCGGCATCGACCTCGTGGTTTCCGACGGTAAAACGACGGATACGGCGGCTGGATTCGGCCGGTCTGTCGGGAGGAATAACGAGCCCGCCGGAGCGCGACATCGTATTGAACAGGCCATTGGCCCCAGGTGCCGCCAGCCGCCCGAAATCCTCGACGCGAACGCCGGTCAACTTCGACAGCGACCGGCCCGGCGCTGTCTCGCGGATGACGTGGTTGTTTTCGTCGCGGGTTCCAGTGCGCGCGCCGATGATGACGGTACCGCCATTTTCGGCAAAGACTTGCAGCCGCTCGGTCCAGCTGTCCTTCCAGATCACCCAATGCGGCACGTAGAACACCTTGAGCTTCGACAGATCGTCTTCCGGGTGGATGAAGCCGCAGGCGATGCCGCGGTCATAGCAATACTGATGCAGCAAGATTGCATCATCCTGCGGACTTGGCAGGCCGATGGGGAAGGTCTTGTGGGCTTCCTGATTGTCGAAGTCCGAGCCGGCGATGCCGACATCCATCCGCACATGGGTGCCCAGGATCTTGTCTTTAAGCGCCGTCATCTCGGTGGCGAACTGCCTGGCTTCGTCATAGCGGCGGCGAGCGACATCATCATGGTCTATGATGCCCATCCAGTATATCTCGGCGCCGAAATGTGCGGGACGCCAGCGGAAGAACATGATCCCATCGGCGCCACGCGCAACCGACGACATCGCCATGCGTCGCATTTCGCCTGGCTCCGGCGTCAGCGTGCAGAAGCCCGGCTGGGCGCCAAAACCCGACTGTTGTTCCGGCACTATGTAGTTGCCGGAAAATCCCCTGCAGATGTCGAGATGCAGCGCCTGGATCTTGGCGTGATTGCCGAGGCGAAAGAACTCGTCATAGAGGAACGGATAGATGTCGTAGCCGACGAAGTCGAGATCGGTGGAGAATTGGCCGCGAAAGTCGATGTCACGCAATCCGCCGAGATTGTGGAAGATGAACCAACTGGCATTCGCTTTTCTCAGGATCTCGACCTGGTCGTGCTGGAACCGTGCTGTCGAAAAGGCGAGAAAACGGTGGTAGTCCTGGAGGTGACCGGGACCGGGAAAGGACGGGGAAAAATCCAGCGGGAAGACAATTTCGCGGAAATCGCCGTAAGCCGTCGCCCAGAAATCGCCACCCCAGGCGAAGTTCAGCCTGTCTATCGTCTGGTAGGTTTCCTGGAGGTAAGCCTGGAATTCCTTCAATGCCGACGGCGAATAGGATTCCGGCATGCTGGTGTTGAGTTCGTTGTCGGTCTGCCAGCCAATGACATTTGCGTTGTCGCGGTAGTGGTCCGCCATCGCGTTGGTGATCCTGCGGCTATAGTCGCGAAACACCGGGCTGCTGGTGTCGGCATACTGGCGCGAGCCGTGGCCCATCGACCGGCCATTTCCATCAAGCCGCAGGATTTCCGGATGCTTTGCGGTCAGCCAGCGCGGCGGGGTGGCGGTCGGCGTGCACAGGATCGTGTTGACGCCGTGACGCGCGAGGCCCTCGATTGCCCGGTCGAACAGGTCGAAATCGAAGGTGCCTTCACGCGGTTCGAAAATGTGCCAGGCGAATTCGCCGAGGCGGGCGACGTTGAAGCCGGCCTCGGCCATGCGCCTGGCGTCATTGTCCCAGTAACTCTCGTCCACATGCTCGGGGTAATGCGGCGCGCCGACCAGAAAGCGGTCGGTCTGGATCGTGCGCCAGACCGACAGGGCGCGGCCTCTTGAAGTCTTGTTCACGAAGGATACTCCTGCAGATCAGTCGGTGATGGTGGGTTTGCGGGCACTGATTGTCCGCTCATCGACAGAGGAAAAGAGATAGACGTCACGCGGCTCGACCTTGAAGCCGACGGTCGCATCGGCAGCGACGGCGCTCGCATGGCCGATCTGGACGGTGACGTTGCCGCTGCCGCTTTCAGAACTGACGCATTGCAGCGGGCCGGCGTCGGCATAGAGGATGGTCTCGCGGCCGAGATGCTCGACCAGCCGCACCCGTCCTGCAAAACTCGCTGTCCCTTCCGCGGCCAAGCTGATGCTCTCCGGCCGAATCCCCATCGTCACCCTATCGCCGACCTGTACGGATGCCGCTTCCGTCAGTTCGACAGTCAAAGGAGAAAGACCGGCGGTCGACAGCGTGGCGGCGCCGCCGGAGACAGCGGCGACGGTCACTTCGAAAAAATTCATCCGGGGTGCGCCGAGGAAGCCCGCGACGAAAAGGTTGGCCGGATTGCGATAGAGTTCGAGCGGAGCGCCCACCTGCTCGACCGAGCCGCGATTGAGCACGACGATACGGCTCGCCATTGTCATCGCCTCGGTCTGGTCGTGCGTGACATAGACCATGGTGGCGCCGAGCCTGGCGTGCAGATCGGAAAGCTCGACGCGCATCTGCGTGCGCAGCGCTGCGTCAAGGTTGGATAGCGGTTCGTCGAACAGGAACACATCGGGCGAGCGGGTTATCGCACGGCCGATCGCCACTCGCTGACGCTGGCCGCCGGAAAGCTGTTTCGGCCGCTTGTCGAGCTGGTCGGTAATGCGAAGGATCTTGGCGGCTCGCAGCACGGCGGCATCGATCTCGGCCTTGGGGCGATGCGCCATGCGCAGGCCGAAACCCATGTTCTCGGCGACGGTCATATGCGGGTAAAGCGCATAGGACTGGAAGACCATGGCAATGCCGCGCTCACCCGGCTCGGTGGTGGTGACATCGCGGCCGCTGATGAGAATCTTACCGGTCGAGACGGTTTCAAGCCCGGCGATGATCTTCAACAGCGTTGACTTGCCACAGCCGGACGGCCCGACGGTGACAATGAACTCGCCCTGTTCGACGCTGAGATCGATGCCGCGCAGCGCGTGGTAGCTGCCATAATTCTTTTGTATCTGCCGGAGTTCAAGACTGGTCATGGAGCCCTGCTTGCGAAATCAGTTTCGGATCGGGTGGGCGACGCCTTGAAGCCATGGTCGCTCATCCCTTGACCGCTCCCATGGTGAGGCCGGTGATGAAGTGCTTCTGCATTAGGAAGAACATGCCAACCGGCGGCAAAGCCACGACGATGGTGCCGGCCGAGATCAGGTTCCAGGCCGAGACCCATTCGCCGCGCAGGTTGGCGAGGCCGGCGGTTACCGGTTTGACGGTATCGCTGATGGTCAGCACGACCGCCCAGAAATAATCGTTCCAGATAAAGGTGAAGAGCAGGATGGCCAGCGCCGCGAGAGCCGGCCGCACCAATGGGACCACGACATGTACCAATGTCTGAAACGGCGTCGCGCCCTCGGCCCTGGCGGCCTGAAACAGTTCTCCCGGCAAGGCGGCGATGAAGTTGCGCATGAACAGTGTCGCAAACCCGGTCTGGAAGGCGATGTGGAAGATGATCAGGGCCGCCATCGTGTCGTAGAGGTTGAGCCGCACCATGAGATCGCGCACCGGGATCATCATGATCTGGTGCGGCAGGAAGTTTCCGCCGACGAACAGGGCGAAGACGAGCATATTGCCGCGAAACCGGTAACGGGCGAGCACGAACCCGGCGAGCGTGCTCAAGATGAGAACGCCCATCACCGAGGGGATGGTGATCGTCAGGCCGTTGAGGAAGTAGCGAGCCATCGGCGTCTGGGTGAAGACCGCCGTGTAGTTGTCGACCAGGCCGAATTGGGTCGGCCAGCCCCACAGATTGCCGCCCATGACATCCTGTGTAGAGCGGAACGAGGTAAGGATGATGGCAAAGAGCGGCGCCAGCCAGACAATCAGGATGCCGACCACCAGCACGACATAGAGGCCACGCTGCCAAATAGCAGTCTCGGGAATCGGGCGGGGAAACATCAGCCGCCTCTTTCATCGGCGCGGATCATCCGCGTCAGGTACCAGGCGATGAAGACCGCCATGATCACGAACAGCACCGAGGCAATGGCCGCGCCATAGCCGAAGCGGTAGGAAAATATGGACTGCTCGAACATCTGATAGGCAAGCACCTCGGACGAACCGAAGGGGCCGCCGCTGGTCATCACCGAGACCATGTCGAAGGAACGCAGTGCGCCGACAACAGTGACGGCGATGGCGATAAAGGTGACCTGCGTCAGCTGCGGCAACACGATGTGGCGCAGCATGTTCCAGCCCCTGGCGCCGTCGACCCGCCCGGCGCCGATCAGGTCCTCGCTGAGATTGTTGAGGCCGGCGAGATAGAGCACCATGCAGAAGGCGATCTGCGGCCACAACGCTGCGATCACGACGGCGAAGGTGACGAAGTTTTCATCCGACAGCACTGCCGGGGCGGTCGCGCCGAAGGTGCGGAAGATCAGGGCGAGAAGTCCGAATTCCGGCGTATAGACCCAGGTGAAGACAACGCCGACGGCAACCGAAGCCAGCACCAGCGGAATGAAGAACAGCGATTTGAGCAGGCGCATGCCGCGGATTTTCTGGTTGACGAGCAGCGCGATGGCGAGGCCGAGCGGCGGCGCCAGCATGAACATCACCAACCAGATCAGATTGTTCTTCAGCGAAACATAGAACTGCGGGTCGGCGAACAGTTCGCGGTAGTTGCCGAGGCCGATCCAGACCATCGGGCTGAAGCCGTCCCATTCGTGCAGGCTGATCCACAGGCTCTCGACCGCAGATGCCAGAATGACGACGGAAAACAGCACAGCGGCTGGCAGGATCAGAAGTGTCGGTGTCAGCCACCAGCGATGGCGGCGCCAAAGCTTCGTCATTTTGGGAGACCTCATTCACGGAAAGCATCAGGGAGCAGAGTACGAACCCCGCTCCCCTCCGCTGGGAGGCGCTAGATCTTGAAGATCCGGCGACGGGTTCCCTCGAGACGCTGAAGAATGGCGTCCCGGCGCTCCGGCTTGGCCATGAATTCCTGGAAGCCGACCAGGCCGGCCTGGGCCATGTCGGGATCGGTGTCACGGTCGTAATATTGCGACGTGCCGGCCACCGTCTTCAGGCTTTCCACAGCCGCGTTGACCAGCGGGTCCTTGCTGGCCGGAAGGTCGTTGCGCGGCGGAACGTTGCCGCCGGGTTCCAGATAAGGGCCGAAATTTTCCGGCTGGTAGAAGAACGCGAGGAACTCGCGGGCACCCGCCTTGTTCTTGGCGTTGGCCGGGATGTGGACCGAATTGACCGAGAATTCTTCGTAGCGGTCGAGGGCGCCGTCAATCTTCGGGAAAGGGGCGAATGTCAGCTGCTCGAGATCCTGCTCAGGGAAAGTAGCTTTCACGAAGGCACCGAGGTTCATCATGCCGGCCTTCTTCTGGGCGAGGAAGGCGCCGGCCTCCTGCCAGCCGAACGACGTCTGATCCGGTGTGAAGAAACCCTGCTTGATCAGCTCTTCCCAGTGGTCGAAAACAGGCGTCAGCGCCGGGTCGGTGTAAGCCATCTTGCCATTCATCAAGGCAAAGTGCTTGTCGAGACCGTTGATCCGCAGGTTCATCTGGTCGAACCATCCGGCCGCCGGCCAGAGTTCCTTGGTGCCGATGCTGACGGGAATAAGGCCGGCAGCCTTGGACTTCTGGCCGTAAGCAAGGAATTCGTCCCAGGTCGCCGGCACCGTCAGTCCGTGCTCGGCAAAGACGTCCTTGCGATAGAACATGCCCCACATCGTGCCGCCAGTCGGCAGGCCATACTGCTTGCCGTCGACAGTGACGGCACCGGTCGTGGCACCCAGCACGTCCTTGTACTTTTCCTTCTCGAACAGATCCGAAATGTCGTCGAACAGGCCGCGAGTGACGAAGGCGCGCATGCGGTTTCCGGAGAACCAGAAGCAGACATCCGGCGCGCCGGCGACAAGGTAGTTGCGGATCGCGGTCTTGTGGGCCTCGTGATCCATATTGTTGATCACAACCTTGGTGCCGGACTGCTTCTCGAAGTCGGCCGCGATGCGCCGCAAGATCCGCAGGGCATCGGCATTGTTTTCGTCGGAAATGATGGTGACTTCGCTCGACTGGCTGAGTGCCGGCATCGGGAAGCCCGCGAGGGCTCCAGCGGAAATCCCCCCAGCTCCCTTCAGGAAATTGCGCCGCGTCGACGGCTTTTCAATCCACTTGAACGTCATTGTTACTCCTCCCGTGTTGTCAATTCTCTACTGGCACACCGGCCGGCGCGGTTGTTCTTCTCAACGGCACGGCTCACCTCCCGGGCAAGGGAATATGCTTGCCCGCTCCTTCAGAGGGCGGTGACATTGCTAACCGGATTAATTTCGCTGACCCCCGGTTCGGGTGTTGAACAGTCGGGCAAACTTATGCATATGTTTTCTCGAGAGGCAATAATTAATTTACAAAATTAAGAAAGCGGATCCGTGAAGCTCAAGGGTGACCCGAGCACGACTCGGGCGATGAACCGCAGACTGATCCTCAATCTCTTGCGGCAGGAAGGAGCGCGCAGCCGGGCCGACATAGCGTCAGTTACCGGCCTTAGTCCGGCAGCGGTCACCTTCGTCGTGGCCGACCTCATCGAGGATGGCCTGCTGATCGAAGGCAAGACAGTCGTGGGCTCGGCTGGGCGCCGCCCTATCCCGGTGGATATCAACTATGCCAACGGCCTTGCCTTAGGTTTCAAGCTGATGGTCGGATCGGTCGAATGCGTGGTCACCGATCTTGCGACCAATCCGCTGGGCTCTCTGCGCGTCAAGCTCTCGGACAGCGATCCCGACCACATCATAGCGACCTTGGCCAAGGCGGTACCGGAGCTGATTTCCATTGTCGATCGGCCCGCTGCCAAGCTTGCCGGGATCGGCATTTCAATGCCTGGCGTCATAGACAACCAGAAGGCTGTGTGTATCCGCAGCAATCGCTACAACTGGGACAACGTTCCCCTTGGCCCGATGCTGGCCGAACTGGTAGACGTCCCCGTGTGGCTTGAGGACGACACCAATGCCTATGCCATTGCCCAGCAACTCTTCGGCCTGGGACGCCAGCACCGCAATATGGCTGTGCTGGCGATCGGCGTCGGAATCGGCTGCGCGCTCGTCTTCGATGGCAAACTCTATCGCGGCGCGAACGGTGCCGCCGGCAAGTTCGGCCACACCTCATATGAGGAGAACGGCCGCCTTTGCGAGTGCGGAAAGCGCGGCTGCTTGATGGCCTATTACGCCGAGCCGGCGATCCTGCGCACCTGGCGCGAAGCCACGGGGCACAACGAAACGGATAGCAAAGTCAGCCTTATGGCAGCCTTGGCAGACCGCGAACCGCGAGCCGTCGCCATTCTCGAGGAAGCGGGACATGGCATCGGCCGGCATCTCGCCAATCTTGTCAACATCACCGACCCGGAGGTCATTGTCGTCGGTGGTGAAGCCGTGTCGTTTGGCGATGCGCTGTTTGGCCCGATGCGGGCGACGCTCGGACAAAACACCTTTCGACAAGCACCGCCAATGCTGCTGGACTGGGAGGACAATTCCTGGGCAAGAGGGGCGGCTGCACTCGTGACGCAGAAGCTCTTCGATTTCGAAACATCGGCCGGCAACGCCGCGCCGCTTTCAAAGCGGGCTCTATGGTCAGCATAGAGCGACGAACTGGCAGCCCTGCTTCAGCTCGACAACGAATAGCCAAGTGGATTGGCGCGTCAGGCTGCCCGAACGCTGCGCGCTCCACGCGCCCATGCCGGCAACCAGTCGCCATGCGCAACCAGCAAATCATCGACCAGCGACCATATCTGGTCGAGGTCGAGCTCGGCCGCCGTGTGCGGGTCCATCATCGCCGCGTGATAGATGTGCTCGCGGTTCTCGGTCATCAGCGCCTGGACCGTCAGCTCCTGGACGTTGATATTGGTGCGGATCAGCGCGGTGAGCTGCACCGGCAGGTCGCCAATGAACGTGGGTTGAATGCCGGAGGCATCGACGAGGCATGGCACCTCGGCCGCGCAATTATACGGCAATGACGTGATGCAGCCATTGTTGCGGACGTTGCCATAGATCACCGACGGCTCGCCGGTCCAGACCGAGTTCATGATCGAGGACGCATATTCCTTCGACTGCTCCACTTCGATCTTGTCAGCCGAGCGATAGGCTTCCGCTTGCCCCTTCCAGCGTTCGATCTGCTCGATGCAGCGCTTCGGGTATTCGTCGAGCGGGATACCGAATTTCTCGATCAGATCCTCGCGCCCGTCCTTGATGAAATAGGGCGTGTATTCCGCGAAATGTTCGGAGCTCTCGGTGACGAAGTAACCGAGGCGCTTCAGCATCTCGTAGCGCACCTTGTTCGGGCAGCGCGGATTCCATCCCGGCTTCGGCGCCCGCCCTTCGCTGTAGGCGCGCAGCAGATCCGGATAGAGATTGCGGTAGGAGCCGTCCGGCTGGCGATGCTCGAACTTCAGGTAGAAGGCCATGTGATTGATGCCGGCCGAGCGGTAGCGAATCTCCTCGTAGGGAATATCGAGATCATGCGCCAGTTCCATCGCCGTACCTTGCACCGAATGGCAGAGGCCGACCTGCTTGATGTCGGGGTATTTCTCCGCGATCGCCCAGGTGTTGATCGCCATCGGGTTGACATATTGCAGCATGATCGCCTGCGGGCAGACCGCGAGCATGTCCTCGCAGATCTTCCAGAGATGCGGCACGGTTCTCAAGCCTCGCATGATGCCGCCAACACCGAGCGTATCGGCGATGGTCTGGCGCAGCCCGTATTTCTTCGGAACTTCGAAATCGGTTACCGTGCAGGGCTCGTAGCCGCCGATCTGGAAGGCGACGACGACGAAATCGGCGCCCGCCAGCGCCTTGCGCTGGTCCGAATAGGTTTCGGCTTTGGCCTTTACGCCAAGCGTCGAGATCAGCTTGCCGACGACGATTGCGCTTTCCTCGAGCCGTTGCGGATTGATGTCCATCAGCGCGATCGTCGAGCCGGATAAAGCCGGACGCTGCAATATGTCGCCGACGATGTTCCTCATGAACACCGTCGAGCCAGCTCCGATGAAAGCGACCTTGGGATTTCTTGCCACAACAACCTCCGGCATAAGCAATTAGGCTACCTCGAAAGCGGCTTTGACCAGCCGTTCGGTGTAAGCGGTCTTGGGATGGGACAGGACTTCGTCGACCGGCCCCTCTTCGACGATCTTGCCGTGCTGCATGACGATGACGCGGTGGCACAGCGCCCGCACGACCTTGAGGTCGTGCGAGATGAAGATGTAGCTCAGGCCCCGTTCGCGCTGCAGCTTGCGCAGCAATTCGATGATCTGCGCCTGGACCGAGAGATCCAGCGCCGATGTTGGCTCGTCGAGTACGATGAATTCCGGTTCGAGCGCGACGGCGCGGGCAATCGCAATACGCTGGCGCTGGCCGCCGGAAAACTCGTGCGGGAAACGCGAGAGGATATCGCCGGGCATGCCGGCGCTGATCAGCGCCTCGCGCACCCGCTCGATCCGATCGTTCCTGGTGGCGCCCATGCGGTTGACGACCAGCCCTTCCTCGATGATCTGGCCGATCGTCATGCGCGGGTTGAGCGACGAGAACGGATCCTGGAAGACGACCTGCATGCGCGACCGCAACGGCCGCATCTGCGCCCGCGAGCAGCCATGAATCGGCTGGCCATCGAAATAGATCTCGCCGCTGTCGGTGGTGTTGAGCCTGAGCAACGCCTCGCCGAAGGTGGTCTTGCCCGATCCGGATTCGCCAACGAGACCCAGCGTCTCGTGCCGTCGAAGGGTCAGGCTGAGGCTGTCGACGGCAACGAGTTCGCGCAGGTCCGGCCTCATGAACGTGCCATGCCGCAGCATGAAGGAGACGCGCACATTCCTAGCTTCAAGAATAACGTCGGCGCCTTCCGGCAACGGATTTGCCTGGCCGCGCGGCTCGGAGGCAAGCAGGTGACAGGTGTAGGGATGCTGCGGATTGGCGAACAGCTTCTCCGTCACATTGTGCTCGCGCATCTCCCCATGCTGCATGACGTAGACATAGTCGGAGAACTGCCGCACCACGGTCAGGTCATGCGTGATCAGGATCACCGCCATGCGCAGTTTCTTCTGCAGGTTTCGGATGAGATTGAGGATCTGCGCCTGAACCGTGACGTCGAGCGCCGTCGTCGGCTCATCGGCGATCAGCACATCGGGATCGTTGGCCAGCGCCATGGCGATCATCACACGCTGGCGTTGGCCGCCGGAAAGCTGGTGCGGGTATTGTTTCAGCCGCGCCTGGGGCTCAGGAATCTGTACCTGCTGCAGCAGCTCGAGCGCTCTTGCTTCGGCCTGCCTGCGGCTCATCTTGCGATGCACCCGTATCGCCTCGACGATCTGGCTGCCGATCGTGTAGATCGGGTTAAGCGAACTCATCGGCTCCTGAAAGATCATCGAGATGCGGTCGCCGCGCAGTTTGCGCCGCGCACGCTCGGAAAATTTCAGGATGTTGGCCCCGTTGTATTCGACAGTCGATTTCGGCGACACGACTGCGCGCTTCGACAACAGTCCCATGACGGTGCGCGCCGTCACCGACTTGCCCGATCCCGACTCGCCGACAATGGCGATCGTCTCGCCGCGATAGAGCTGGAACGAGATGTCCTTGACGGCTTCCACCATGCCGTGTTCGACCTTGAAATCGACGGCGATGTTGCGGGCATCAATGACCGGGTTTTCCGAACGGCCGTCATGGTCGAGCCGGACGGGCGGTGCGAAGGATTTGACGAGCGCGTGTTGCATCATCTCATGCTCAATAAGGATCGACCGCATCGCGCAGTCCATCGCCAAGCGCGTTGAACGCGAAGACGGTGACAAGCACGAAGCCGACCGGTGAGAGGATCCAGGGATAGGTGCCGATGACCGAATACGTCGCGGTGTCTTGCAGCATCAGGCCCCAGGAGATCAGCGGCGGCTTCACCGCGAAGCCGAGAAAACCGAGGAAGGATTCGAGCAGAACCACGCTGGGGATTGCCAACGTGACCGCAACGATCACGTGGCTCATCACGTTTGGAAAAATGTGTTGCATGATGATGCGGCCATCTGTGGCGCCGACCGCCATCGCCGCACGAACGTAATCAATCCGCGCCAGTGCCAGGGTCTTGCCGCGCACTTCGCGCGACATCTGCGCCCAGCCGAGTGCCGACATGACAACGATCACGAAGGCCAGGAAGACATTCGTCGGCGCCGTCACCGGAACCAGCGAGGTCAGCGCCAGATAAAGCGGCAATTGCGGAAACGCGAGCACCAGTTCGACGAAGCGCTGGACCCAGACGTCGAATGTGCCGCCGAAATAGCCCGACACCATGCCGACCGTCGTGCCGATCACGGTGACGATGAAGACCACGGTCAATGCGATCATCAACGAGATGCGCGAACCATAGATCGCACGAGCCAGCACATCGCGACCGAATTTGTCGGTGCCAAGGAAGTGCACCGGCTGGCCGTCGGTCGAGCCGAAGAAGTGCCGGTTCGCGGGAAGCAGGCCGAGCAGTCTGTACTCCGCTCCCTTGACGAAGAAGCCGAGCAGCCGCGGATGGTCGTAGTCCGGCCCGACGACGGGTTGGAAGGTGACCGGGTCGAGGTCTTCCGAATCCGCCAGGGCATAGACGCGTGGCTGGAAGACGAAGTTGCCGTCCTTGTCATGGAAGCTCATCATCTGCGGCGGGGCGAAGCCGACATCGGTCACCTTGGGATCCATCGGTGCGAAGAAGTCGGCAAACACCGCCAGCAGCACCAGAAACGCGACCAGGATGAGCCCGGCCATGCCGGTCCAGGACCGTTTCAGGCGGCGCCAGACGAGTGCGATGTAACTCTCATTGCCGCGCGGCTTGATCTTGGCCGGTTCCTCGGCAAGTGGCGGCAGCGAGGGCTCGAAAGCAAGCATCTCAGGACCCTGCATATTGGCGCACACGCGGATCGAGCATGACGAGCAGCATGTCGGCGATGATGTTGCCGACGATCAGCGTCGCCGACAGCACCATCATGAATGTCGCCGTGACATAGACGTCGCCGACCGCCATCGAGCCAACGATCGCCGGGCCGACGGTCGGCAGGGCAAAGATGATCGCGGTCTCGATCTCGCCGGTCAGCATATAGGGCAGCACCACGCCCTGATACATGACCAGCGGATGCAGCGCATTGGGCACCGCATGGCGCATCACGACCGCACCGCCGCTAAGGCCCTTGGCGCGAGCGGTTTCGACATATTGCGCGTTCAGCGTGTCGAGCAGATTGCCGCGCATCACCCGCATGTTGTAGGCGAGCCCGCCGAAGGTGGCGATGGCGACAACCGGCCAGACATGCCGGACGAGATCGACGAACTTCGCCCAGGACCACGGCGCCCCGCCAAATTGCGGCGAAAAGAAGCTGCCGATCTCGGAAACGTTGAACTGGAAGACCAGCAGATAGACGATGATCAGCGCCATCAGGAAGCGCGGCACCGTCATGCCGAGGAAGGAAATCGCTGACAGCGTACTGTCGATCCAGCTGTACTGCCTGGTCGCCGCCCATATGCCGAAGGTGATACCGAGGACCGAGGCCAGCAGATGGCACACCAGCGCCAGCAGCAGCGTGCGCGGCAGCCGCTCGCCCACCACATCGGCCACCGGCTTGTTGTAATAGAGGCTGTAGCCGAAATCGCCGCGGGTGATGATGCCGCCGATCCAGTTGAAATACTGGACGGGCAGCGGCTTATCGAGACCGTGTTCTATCCGATAGGCCTTGGCCTGCGCGTCGGCCTCGGCGAATGAGGCCCCGCCCTGATTGATCAACTGCGAGCGGATGTAGTCGGCATAGTCGCCCGGCGGCGCCTGGATGATGGCGAAGGTGACCAGACTCAGAATGGCGAGGACCGGGATCGCCGACGCTATGCGCGTGAGCAGGAATCGCAACATCGGTCGGTCCGCTTCCTTGTCTGGCCGGTCGCTCTCTTTGAGCGTACGGAGGTTTGCTTTGTCCGGCCGCGCCAGCTGGCGCGGCCGGAGTTCTCAGTCAGGGGAGGTAAACCTAGTTCATCGGGCCCTTGTCTCCGGGCTTGCCGGGAAGCTCTTCGGGGAACAGCTCGTACTTGGCCTGCTTGTCGGCAGCGACAAAGACCCGCTCGCGGACGATCGAATCCTCGGCCCAGTTGAACATGAAGATCGGCGTGCCCTGCGGGATGTTGGAGAAGCGTTTGTTGATGATCAGCGCGCCGGGATATTCCGTCAGGCCGACATTGTAGACGTGCTCGGTCGAGATCTTCTGGAACTTTCTCATCAGGCTGGCGCGCTCGTCATTGTCCGCGGACGAGACAAACTTGTTGACGATGTCGACGAGGTCCTTCTCGAAAGGCATCATATCGACCTCGCCGTTTTCCGGCGCACGATGGTCCCAGCTGGTTCGTGGACCGACCGGGGCCAGCTGATCGGTATTCTGGACGACGGAAGTCAGCTCCTGATCGTTGCGCCGTACCAGCCAGTCGAAGCGGCCGGAGTATTGCGAGGCATCGCGCTGGGTGCCGTTGAGTCCGTTCAGCACGATCCGCAGCCCTAGCTTTTCCATCTGGGCGACGACACCTTCGGCAAGGCTCTTGTCGGTGGTGTAGTCGTTGTTGACGAGCATCACGATCTCGACATTCTTGCCGCCGGCGGTACCTGCAGGAAAATTGACGAAGCCGTCGCCATCCGTGTCCTTCAGGCCTGCCTTGGCGAGTTCCGCCTTAGCGCCTTCGAGATCGAAGGGGTAGTAGACCGTCGACTTCCGGTCGTAGAAGCTCGTGCCCGAGGATAAGCCGCCCGGATAGATGGCAGTGAACGGACCCTTGACCAGCGAGTCGCCGAGCGCCTTGCGGTTGAGCGCCATGGTGACGCCTTTGCGGAAGTCCTCGTTGCGGTTCAGCTCGCGTATCGCCTGTCCGCGCTCGTCGGGGTTGCCCCAGCCATTGGCTGAGAAATTCATGCGCAGATTATAGCCGATCAGCCGCGCGCCGAACGCAAGCCGTGCCGGTGCGTCTTTTTGCGCCGCGCGCTTCAGCGAGGCGACGAAGTTCTCTGGCTGCTCCAGATTGGAGAAGTCGCCCGCCCCCGATACCGCCTGAACGTCGCGGTCGGCCCAGGTCGACAATTTGTAGTGCAGTTCATTGAGATACGGCAGCTGGTTGCCCTTCTCGTCGACCTTCCAATAGTACGGATTGCGACGCATGACGATGATGTCGTCGGGGCGGTATGCCACCGGCACCCAGGCACCCATCACCGGCATGTTCATATATTCCGGCGGGAACGCGTTCTTGAACTGCTCGTAGGTGTTCTTCGAATATTTCGGATGCTGCGGCTTGAGGATATGCGACGGGCCCGGACAAAAGGTGCCGTAAGCCATGGCGTAAAGGTATTGTTTCGGAAAGGCGTCCTTGAACGTCCACTCGACGGTGTAGTCGTCGATTTTCTTCAACGTCGTGCCGACGCCGAAGGTCTCCTGCGTCGCGCCGTTCAGCGGCGACACATTGGGGTCGATCACCTCGTCGTCCCAGTAGAACATCACATCGTCGGCGTTGAACGGAACGCCGTCCGACCATTTGGCGCCTTCGACCAGATGCATCGTCAGCGTGTGGCCGTCCTTCGACCAGTCCCAGCTCTTGGCGAGGTTCGGCAGCGGCTCCGTGTCCTTGGCCTCGACCTGGAACAGCGGCGCGGTGCGCGTCAGGCATTCGGAAAGGCCGATGTCGATACCGCCCCAGCCTTGCGTCTGGCCGGCGCCGTAGTTCCAGCCCTCCGGCCGGCCGCCGATGACATGACGCATCGTATCACCGTAGACACCGACGCCGTCCGGCATATTGCCGGTCTTGAAGACCAGCGGCTCCTTCGGCAGCCGGTCCTTGACCGGCGGCAGCTTGCCTGCCTTGACGTATTTGTCGGTGACCCAATCGGGTTCGTGGTATTCCGGAAGTGCCTTGAACTCCAGGATGGAGTCGCGCGCGACGTATTTGATCTTTCCCTCGGCGGGAAATTGCGCAGGCACCGGCGGCACGGTCGGCTCGGATGCATACGCGTTCAGCGCCGAGGCCGAGACGCTAAGCGCCAGCCCGGCGAGAATGCCAATGTTTCGAAAATTCCTCATCGTCTCTCCTCCCTGTTGTTCAGGAGCGCGTTGACGCCGCTCCATTTCTCCTCGAACGAATGTACAGACGGGTGCGGAAAATCCTCCCGAAAGCTTGCCGCGATCCGTTCTGGCGAAATTCAGACGGCCTGCTTGAGAGCCGTTTTTTCCGCACGCAATTCCTCGATCGAACGGACGTCGCGCCTTGCCGCACCGGCCCATTCGCGGGTCTTGATCCTGGATTTCGAAAGCCGTTCCTTCGCGGCCGGCACCGCATCGGCATATTGCGGCAGCCAGCGAGCCTGGGCGACGACCATTTCGTCCACCATTTGCCAAACCTCTTCCGGCGTCGAAACCGCGCCGACCAGCGGGTCGTGCAGGACCGCGAGCTTCAGCAGGTCGATATCGCCGGAGATCGCCGCATGAACCGACATGCGCTGGACGTTGATCGAGGAAATGCAAGTGGCGGCGCAGGCCTCCGGCAGCGTGATGCCGGAGGCCATGTTGATACCGAAGCGGTCGACGAAGCCGGGCGACTCGATGATCGCGTCTTGCGGCAGGTTGGTGATGATGCCGTTGTTCTTGACGTTGAAATGGCCGCGGTAAACGCGGTTCGTCTCCAGCGCCTCGAGAATGTGGCTGGCATGCTCGTTGGAGCGCTTGGCGGGGTCTATCGGCCTGGCGGCGGATTCCAGAAATTGCGGGAACTCCGTTTCGAACCAGTTGCGTGTTTCGGTCGAATAACGAAGGTAGCCGCCGGTCTCGCCGTGAATCCAGTCGGACATGTCGATCCAGCGGGTGATTTCGTCCGGCCGCTTGCGATACCAGGGCAGGTATTCGGAAAGATGGCCGTTGCTTTCGGTCGAATAGACGCCGAAGCGCTTCAGGACATCGATGCGCAGCTTTTCCTGCTGCGAATAGACCGGATGCGCCTCGAAGGCGGCAACCAGCTCGTCCTTACCGATCTTGCGGCCGTTGAGACGCAGGTCGATGAACCAGGTCTGGTGATTGATGCCGGAGCAGACGTAGTCGAGATCGGTGCGCGACTTGGCGCCGAGCACTTCGGCGATCTGGTCGGCGCCATGCTGGACGCCGTGGCAGAGGCCGACGGTATCGACCCTACCATATTCGATCGCCGCCCAGGTGTTCATGGCCATCGGATTGGCGTAGTTCAGGAATTTCGCTCCAGGCTCGGCGACTTCGAGGATATCCTTGCAGAAATCGAGGATCACCGGAATGTTGCGCTGGCCATAGAGGATGCCGCCGGCGCAGATCGTGTCGCCGACGCACTGGTCGATGCCATACTTCAAGGGAATGCGGATGTCGTCCGCATAGGCTTCGAGACCGCCGACGCGAACGCAGCTGATGATGTAGCGTGCGCCCTCGAGGGCAGCACGGCGGTCTGTCGTTGCCGTAACCTTGGTCGGCAGCCTGTTGAATTCAACGACCCTGTCGAGGATCGACTTGATCATCTGGAGGTTGCGCTCGCTGAGATCGGTCAATGCGAATTCGACATCCCTGAATTCAGGAACGCACAAAATGTCGGTGAAGAGCTTCTTGGTGAACCCGACGCTTCCCGCACCGATGATAGCGATCTTGAAACTCATCAGCCTCACCTCGACCTGATCGAACGCTAGGGCAAAGGCGGCGAAAAGAGGCTGGCCCGCCTGCGACGCTATGCAGGCTGGAATCCAGCACTTCCTCCCATCCGCTCTTTGACCGCGGTTTCTTTTGCTTTTCTCGAGGGATTATGCGCCTTATTCGGCACGCGACCAGAGAAGGATTATGCTTTTAGGGGTAATTTTGTGCTGCGGAACTTGATCGACATCGGGCCGGCGGGCAGGACGGTATCGCTGCCGCGCGGGCGCCAGCGCCTACACACCATGCCGACAAGCACCGGCTATGAAGTGCGCGAGAACGAGGTCTACGACTGGGATGGGCGCAAGCGCGGCCTGACGCCGTTTACCGTGCTCCAGCATACGATCAGCGGCACCGGCCGATTGCGCTACGAGAACCGGAACTACCGCCTGCAAAAGGGCGACACTTTGCTGGTTCTCGTGCCGCACAACCACCGTTACTGGCTGGCCAAGGGCGAACGCTGGGAGTTCTTCTGGATATCGATGAACGGCGAGGAGGCACTGCGCATCCACAAGTCGATCCTTGCCGCCGTCGGTCCGGTGCTGCGGCTGCAGCCCTCGACGATCGATCATCTGGCTGATTGCAGTATGCGCCTGATCACGGGCGCGGTCTCGCCGGGAGCCGCCTCGGCCGTCGCCTATGAAGCAGCCATGGCGCTCTACGACGATGTCTTCGGCTCGCATGCCGTCACCGACGACAAGAGCGCCATGCAGCCGGTCATCGATCACATCAGGGCCAATCTCGACAGGCCGCTCCGCGTTGCCGATCTCGCTGAGATCAGCGGCCTGAGCCGCGCGCATTTCTCGCGCTGCTTCGCCGAGAGCGAGGGACTTCCGCCCGCCGAATTCGTGCTGCAGCAGCGACTGCAGCGGGCGGCGAAGTTGCTGACGAAGGCCGATTTCCTGCCGGTCAAGGAAGTCGCCATCATGTGCGGCTTTGAGGATGCCAATTATTTTTCGAAGGTCTTCCGCCGCCTCTACGGCATCAACCCGACGCAGTTCCGCACCAACGGGATGTATGCCAGCCTGGGAACCGCCCGATAGCCCGATAGATTGGCACCGCGCTTGGCATCGGGTGCGGGAACGCTTTTGCTTCCCCTTGGTTTAGGACAAGAGAGCCTGCTCGCCGCTGCCGCACCCCCGCTCTGGCGGCGATCAGGCCACAGATGTCAGGGGAGTGATCGATGAACAACCCCGATCCGAACAACCCGAATCCACTGCCGGACAATCCCAATCCGGAGCCGGCCCGGCCGCCTGCCCCGCCGGAGACTCCGCCGGGAGAACCTCCAGGCGTACCCCCGCCCTCGCCGGATCCAATTCCGACGCCGGACCAGGAGCCGATCGGAGTTCCTCCCGGCACGCCTTCCGAAATTCCTTCGGAACCGACTTTTCCCGGGCCGACCGCCTGAAGGGGCGGTCGGGTGGAGGATGGCAAGGGTGATTTCGGCGAAGCGCTCGAAACGGGTCTTGCCATGGAACGTTTTGCGCTGGCGCTCATTCACCCTTCCATCATGGAAACCGGCGGCGGGCCCTGCAACCAAGGGAGGTTAAAATGAAAGTTGGCAACTGCATGACAAAGGACGTCGAGATCGCCAGTCCGCAGCAAACCCTGCGCGATGCGGCTGAAATGATGGGTCGCCTCGACGCCGGCGCAATGCCGGTGGGCGAGAACGATCGGCTTGTCGGCATGGTAACCGATCGCGACATCGCAATCCGCGGCGTCGCCCAAGGCAAGACACCTGACGCCAAGGTACGGGAAGTGATGAGCACCGAGGTCAGGTATTGCTTCGAAGACGAAGACGCAGAGGATGTTCTGCGTAACATGGCTGACCTGAAAGTGCGCCGCTTGCCGGTGCTGAACCGCGACAAGCGCCTGGTCGGCATCGTTTCGCTGGGCGACCTCGCCACCAACAGCGAGACGGCGACAGCAGGTGAAGCGCTGAGCGGCATCTCGCAACCCGGCGGCGAGCATTCGCAAACGATACACTGACGGCGCACCACCGGCCGGCCTTTGCTACGACCGAACCGCCGGCTGGATAGACGCCGGCCTGCCGGCGAAACTGTTCAGAGCGAACTGGACTGCAACCCGACGAGGAGCAAGCCATGATTACGATGAAGGCCGTCCGTATCCACGATTTTGGTGGACCGGAGGTTCTTTCGCTGGACGCGGTTCCGTTGCCTCAGCCGCATGACGACGAGGTCACGCTCAAGGTCTACGCGGCAAGCGTCAATCCCGTCGACTACAAGGTTCGCGAGGGCTCTTCGGGCGCGGATCTGCCCGTCACGCTCGGCCGCGACGTATCCGGCGTGGTGGAACTGTGCGGCACGCGGGCCCATACGCTGAAGAAGGGCGATCCGCTATATGCCATGCTCGGCAACGACCGCGGCGGCAACGCCGAATATGTCGTCGTGAAGGCAACGGAGGCGGCGGCGAAGCCGCAACGCTTAAGCCACGCCGAAGCCGCCGCCGTGCCACTTGCGGGCCTTACCGCGTGGCAAGGCCTTTTCGATCACGGCGGCCTCAAATCCGGGCAGCGGGTCCTTATCCATGGCGGCGCCGGCGGCGTCGGTCATCTGGCGGTGCAGTTCGCAAAGGCCGCGGGCGCGTTTGTCGCGACGACTGTGTCCGCGCAGGATTTCGATTTCGTCCGCGCGCTTGGCGCCGACCAGGCGGTCGATTACAAGAACCAGCGCTTCGAGGAGCTTGTCGAGGACGTCGACCTCGTCTTCGACCTGGTAGCGGGTGAAACACAGGACCGCTCGTGGGACGTGCTCAAGCCCGGCGGGACGCTCGTCTCAACGCTTTCCGAACCGTCGGCGGAGAAGGCCCGCCTGCATCGGGCTCGCGGCGTTTCCTATTTGACCAAGCCGAACGCGGCGCAGCTTGCCGAGATCAGCCGCCTCATCGACGCCGGGAAGGTCAGGCCATTCGTGCAGGCAATCTATCCTCTTGAGGAAGTCGCCAGGGCCGAGGAACAGCTCGAGAAGCAGCACACGCGCGGCAAGATTGTGCTTCAGGTAGCTGCCTGAGCACTCGCCGAACAACAGGCCGCGGGCCAGTTTGCGGAGTGCTCGGACACAGGCCGTTTTCTGCTGTCCAGAAGCCCGGCGGCCGAGAGTTTGACACAGGACGGCCCGCCGGGCCTGGCCGGCTTAGGCAGGTGCCGGCTAAAGCAGCATGCGCCGGGTTTGCCGGGATGCGCAAATCAAACAAATCAAGGAGATGCAACGGATCGTGAGGCACGTCGCGACGACACCGTCGCACGGCTGCGATCAGTTAACTGCGAAGCGAAGGACACAGCGTTTACCGACAGGCGGGCCAGGTTCCTACCGGCCGCAAGCCGCAAAAACCGCTTCAAACTGTCGGAAACCGGCGATAGGTTCGAACCATGTCTCAACCCGCCAATATCTCGCGCGAAACGGCAGTCTCGCCGTGGCGCCACAACTGGTCAGGAGCGTATGATGGCAGACGAATGCAGGCACGCCGGGGACATTCGCGGCGTGACACCGAGCGCGCTCGGCTGCGAGGAATGCCTGAAGAGCGGTTCGCAGTGGGTGCATCTGCGGCTCTGCCGCACATGCGGCCATGTCGGCTGCTGCGACGACTCGCCCAACCGTCATGCCACCAAGCATTTTCGGGCAACCGGCCATCCTGTCATCGAAGGCTACGATCCGCCGGAAGGTTGGGGATGGTGCTACATCGACGAAATCTTCCTCGACCTCGGCGACCGCACCACGCCGCAAAACGGTCCGATACCGCGCTTCATTTGAGCTTTTTGCGAGCGGGCCGTTTCCGTGAAACGATGAACCGTTCTAAAGCATGTCGCGCAAAAGTGTGCAGCGGTTTTGCGATAACGACATGTTAAAACAAGAATCTAAAGCGCGTTGCATGAGGCCGATCGAACGCGACGCGCTTTAGTCCAAGGCTGCTTCGGCTTGAGCGGGCGCATCGCGTCCCTCTGGTGGTGCCGATGACCGCTCGCGCATATGCCTGACCGTCTGGAGAACACGATCGGCAAGAAATGCAAGCGCGCCCTGTGCCGTGCGCGTCCCGATGACGGATTCCAGCGTAACCGCCTGCGTTGAGAATTTGTGTTTGAACGACTCTGCGCCACAGAGGAAATCGACCATGCTCAAACCGTGATCTATCGACCACTGCACGTAATCCATCAACAGGATCACACCCGGCGACGCCCGGCCGAAATCCGGATCGAACGTCGTCACGAAGGCCATCATCACGTCGTGCTGGACGAAATTGATCGACACCGCGACCATCACGCCATTGCATTCGAGGACGAAGATATGCAGCACGCCGGCGCGCGCCAACGCACCGACGAGCGCGGCGAGTACCGGGACGCCCTCTTCGAACAGGTCTGACTCACGCATGCGCTCGGTCAGCCATTTCCGCTTCAAGGCCGCGAGGCGCTCCAGTACCGGTTGCAGCGGCTCGTCGGGGGCAAGCAGGCGAAATCTCACCTCTCCGGTTTCTTCCAGCGCCTTGATGCCGCGCCGATAGTTCTGGCGCGTCTTTTTCGACTGGCCCGCGAACCATGCCGCTCCGCTTTCCCATTGTCCGGCAACGCGATAGCTGACTTCCGTTCGGTGAAACGGACGAAGCCTGATGCCGCCGGAAGCTCCCGGCGTGAAAATTTTGCGGGCCGCCGCATCCGGCGAGAGACGACTGATCAAGGCAAGGTCGAAGCCGCCGGCATCGCAGAGTTGGGTCCATAGCTCCTGCAGCGCCGATAACGAGCATTCCGGAGCAACGAGAATATCCCCATAGTCGGTATAGCTGCCGGCCGCCCATTCGAGAAACCGCAGCCCCCTGCGCCTGCCGATCGCCAGCGGAACGACAGCAACGAGTCTCTCGCCCTTCCAGACCAGGCCGATCCGCAACGCGCGCTGGTCACGGCGTTGTACGGTACTCCACCATGCCGAAATCCAGGCATGGCTTTGAAAGATCAGCCCGTCGGTACGATGCCAAAGCTCCATCCAAGCGGCTTCGATCGCAGCCAGGCGATCCGCCGAACGGACGATTTCCAGGCGCTCCGCGCTTAGGACGTCGATGGAAACAGCGGTGTTCATGAAGGAGAACTGTCCTGTGGCTGCGCGACCACATTGGGCCGTCTGTGAAACAGTCGCATGACATGCCTTGCCATCTTCTTGAGCGGCAGGATGTAGAGCCCAAAGAGCGACTGGTAATCGCGCACATCGCGATCGACCAGGCCAAATTTCAGGTCTTCATCCGGCTCCGGGACAAATTGCGTTCCGAACAGACGATCCCAGAACGAAAAAAGCAGGCCGAAATTCTTGTCATAATGACGAGGGTCGATGCTGTGATGCACCTGGTGCCAGTGCGGACACAGGATGATGTTGTTCAACGGGCCGAACGATATCTTGAGATGCGTGTGACGAACAAAGTCCATCATCAGGATGTTACGGATGACGTAGACGTTGATGCCGAAGATAGCGACCTCTACCGGATCGAGTGCGATCAGGCTCCAGATCCCGAAGCAGATGCCCGGGATGACGCCATCCCACATACGGTTCATCAGATCGTCCAGCGGATGAACCCGGTCCTTGGTGATCCCCACCATCACCTCGGCCGAATGATGTACCTTGTGCAATTCCCACAGGAACGGGAAACGGTGCTGGGCGACGTGGTAGAGGTAGTATGAAATATCATAGGCGACCAGCATGGTTGCGGTGAAGATGACGATCGTCACCGGTCCCGCCGGGCCGCCGAGAAGCGGCGCGTGGATGTTAAGGAGCCAGCCAATTGCCTCGCGTGTGCCATAGCCCACCGCGACGACGAAGGTGACGCCGGCAGGAATAAGCAGGAAAGGCATCATCGCCCGTTTCGTGATCCAGAACATGGCGTCGGCTCGCGCCGACGGGTGCAGGATGACTTCCTGTGGGAAGGCGAAGTCGAAAAAGTCCCTGAGGGACTTATGTTCGGCAGTTCGCCAGTAGGCGATCACCGCGCTGCCCAGTGCGGTGAGGAGAAGCAGGCCGAGCGTGGTCAGATTGACGTTCGAAAGCTTTTCCACAATCGCTCTGGCAAATTCGGAAAACATTGATGCAGCGGCTCCTGGTCGTAAGAAGGCAGTCTGGGGGTCGTAAGAAGGCGATCTCGCGAATAGCAAAGCACAAAATTCCCGCCAAACTTGCTACGCCGCCTGCAACCAGTGGCTGTTGCGGGGCGCAGCGGGCAAAGCAGGCTGGATGGTGCGAGACTAGCAGATCAACGGTAACGAAACCGCTAAATGTCCAAACGTAATTAATGTCGAATACGGCTGGAACTCACGCGGCAACTCTACGTTGGCACCGGTTTTTGCTGTCGCGGCGGGTGAATTGGGGCAAGATGGATATCGATCCCGGCTTCGCCCACTTCACCGTGCCAGGCGAGGCGTTCGGCTTGCTGCCTGCTGCCAAAACGCAGTGAAACCCAACCGCCTTGGCCCGGCATGTCACCGCCGGCGCCGATATCGAGAGCAGCATCAGGAAAGCGGATGGCCAACAGTACCTCGTCGCCGCGCAATACCGCGACCGTATCTTCGTGCCGGTCGGCATGGAGGCCGGGGGCCAGTTGGAAGACGATCTCGGACTGGCGCTTGCCGCCGAGCAGTTGGTCGGTGATGAGGATGCCATCGGCCTGGCGCGCCAAAGTGCGCTGATGCACGACGCCGAAGCGGCTTCTATAGCCGTCATGCCGGGCGCTCAGCCTCCAGTGCGGTTCCGGTTCGCTCTCCACCAGCGCTGCGACTGCCTTGTGCGACCAGTTGAAATTTCCAGCGATGGTGCTTTGACTCTTGCCCTCGATGTTCAGCGTGTTGTGCGCCGGTGTGGAGCGGAACCAGTCGCGCCATGCGCCTCCCGAACCGTAGAGCCAAGTGCCGGGATCGACCAGCACCGGCTCATCGTCGATGCACAGGGTGAGCGACAGCGCGTCGGCATGGCCGTGCGCCGCTATCGAGAGATAGCCGAGCGGTCCATGGTCGAACGTCAGTTCGACATTGCGGCCATTCATTGCTCCGCGCCAGACGGAGAGCCCGCCTTGCGTGAATGTCTGCAAGCCATGCACCGCGGGCGCCGGGCCTGACGGCGCACCAAAGAAAAGCGAACGAAAATCGTCAGGCTCCGGCGCGTTGCCCGGCGTCCCCAGTAAGCCGTGGATGGCGGCCGCGACGGATCGGATATAGTTCGGCTCGTCGCCCAGCTTCAGCACATGGCCCTCATCGTCGTCGCCGAAGCGGGCGGCTTTCTGTGGCAGCCAGCCGACGAAATTGGCGAAGGCGCCCAGACGCGCTTCGACGGCCGAGGGAAACGGCGTTCCCGCCTGGCGCGCCGCGGCGGCGCACAGCAAGATGAGTTCGGCGCTGAAGGCTGCATAGGTCGGCGTTTGCTCGGCACCGGCGCCGTCGGCAAGAATCTGCTTGTGCGTCTCATTTAAGAGGGCGCTGCGGGCAATTTCGGATTCGGCCCCGAGCGCCAGGCCAACCAGATATTCGCCAGCCAACTCTGCGACGAGATGGTTGTTGGCGGAGGAATATCGCGACGGAAACCGCGGCAGCCAATAGGCGCTTGCCGCGAGTATCTCACCGGCTTTCCGCAGCGTCGCCGGGTCAAGCCGGTCACCGATAAGGTCCAGGGTGACGATGAGGCTGATGGCTCGCAGCGCTACTTCGATGCCGGAAGCCCAGCCAATGCCTCGGTACGGCGGATTGGCGGAATGCCAACTGCCGATTGCCGCCTCAATGGCACTCCTGGATCGATTGTCCTCGCTGAGGAGCAGGTGTGCAGCCAGTACTGGCAATTGCTGCAGCCGGTTGATCTCCCAGACATATTTTATATCGCCAAGGTCGCCGCCATCGCGAAAATCGATATCGAAAGTATGAGCCTCGGCGCCAGGCCAAAGCCTGCCGGTTACCGGATCAAGACGCCAAAGCTCAGCAGGAAACAAACGATCGGGCTCACGCTTTGGCCATGTCCGCCCGAGTGCCGAAAACCGGCCATGAAGCATCTCTTGCGCGGCCGCCGCTATGGCCTGCCGTTGAGCGTCGGTCGCTGCCAGCGCAGCATGGCGAAATCCGGGCAGCACTGGGTGCAACTGCGGCGATGGATAGCGTTCCCACCCATCATCGCGGCGGCGCGACGCGATCCTTCGACGTTGCTCGCCCAGCCGGTGCAACACCTCGGCCGGTCCCATGCTGCGCAATCGGTTGATGTACCAGCCGATTCTCATGCACGCCCCGTCAACGTTTCGGTCCTTGTATACCATGCCGTCGAAAAGCTGCGGGCCGGCAATCTTCTTTCCCGTTCGTTGCGGTTAATATCTCCCGCGAGCATGCGGAGGGAGCGATGCGAAAAGCGGTGTATTTTGTTGCCTGGGTGCTCGCCTTGCTTGTGGCGGCCGAGGCAGAGCCCATCCCTCTCAAGCGCGGCGTTGGCGTTCATCAGTGGCTCAACTGGTCGCCGGTGGCGAAAGACGGAACCTACGTTTGGCCGCCCTATCGCAGCGAAAAGGAGTGGCTTGCGGAAAGCAGGCCGCTCACCGACTGGCCGGCCGGGGAGGTGTTTGCCCACATCCGATCGATGGGCTTCGACTTCGTCCGGCTGAGCGTCGATCCCGGCCCGCTGCTTGCCAGCGGGGACGCCAAGCGGCAGCAGGCGCTGGACATACTTGCCGCCGCCGTCGAGCGGATCACGTCGACCGGCCTCAAGGTGGTTTTCGACCTGCATGGCGTCACTCAGGTTCCCGACTACAGCATGGAGATGATCTATGGCGGCGCCGACAGCGAGGGCGTTGCCCGCTATCGTCACATGGTTGTGGCGGTCGCCGCCATGCTGGTCAAGATAGGCACCGACAAAGTCGCCCTCGAACCTTACAACGAGCCCGCATACTACCCTTGCGATGCGAGCGGCAGCGATCACTGGCAGCGGATCATGGCAGGGACCGTCCACGACATTCGAGCGGTCAACAGCGAACTTACCATCGTTGCAACCGGCGCCTGCGGCGGCAGCATTGCCGGATTGGTCAACCTCAGCCCCGGCTTTGATGACCCAAACCTCTATTACAGCTTCCATATGTATGAGCCGCACAGCTTCACCCACCAGCGGCCCGATGACACGATCAGCTTTGCTTCGGGACTTCCCTGGCCGGCCGACAGCAGTACACCCGAAGTGGTGACCGAAACCCTTAGAGCGCGGATGGACGCTGCCGGCTTGAGCAGGGTCGAGCAGGTCATGAACATGGCCACCGCGCGCCAAGCAATCGCGAACTATTTCGAGCAGAACTGGGGCCAGAGCCAACTGGAGGCGAGCTTTCGCCAGGCTGTCGACTGGGCTGAAGGCCATGGCATTCCCAGCCGGCGGCTCTTCATGGGCGAATTCGGCGCTATCCTCATGTCCGCGGACGGCCGCATGGGCGCCTTTGAGGCCGACCGTTCGCGCTATCTCAAGGCAGTGCGCCAAGAGGCCGAACGCTTCGCGATCCCATGGTCTGCCTGGGAGTTCTCCAATCCCTATGGGATGAGCCTCATCCCGCCCGATGGTCCCCCAGTTCCCGACCCGGAGATGCTGCAGGCATTGGGCCTGCCATAGGTGCCATCACTCGCCCTCACCAGCGAACAACCGGTGGCAACCCCTGACGGCCAGACTCGATCGAGGAACGGCCCGTGGCAGCTTTCTCCCGGTTGGGTTGTATTGGCACGAAGTGTTTAACACATTTGTTGTACTGAGTGGGGAATGCGCGCGCCTAGGGGGGAACAATGTGTGGAATTGCCGGATGGATCGGGCGAAGGGCTAAAAATCCACAAGAGCGGGCCGCCAAAATGTCAAACGCATTGCGGCATCGCGGTCCCGATGCCGAAGGCACCGAGATATTGGACCTGAATACCGGCGAGCAACAATTGGCATTGGTTCATCGCCGTCTGGCGATCATTGACCTAGCGCCCGAGTCGAATCAGCCGATGCAGATTGAGGACGGTCGTCTCAAAATAATTTTCAACGGCGAGATATATAACTACATCGAGCTGCGCCAGGAACTGATCGGCCTTGGCCATCATTTTCGAACGCGCTCCGATACCGAGGTGCTGCTCCGAGCCTACGATCAGTGGCGCTTGTCAATGTTCGACCGGCTGAGCGGCATGTTCGCCTTTGCACTCTGGGATGCTCAGAGGCAGGAATTGATCCTCGCCCGGGATCCCTTCGGGGAAAAGCCGCTTTACCTCATGCAAAGCGAAAAATTGCTGCTATTTGCCTCGGAGATCAACGCATTGTTGTCATCGCAGCAAGATGCTCAGGAACTCGATCTGGATGCCGTGCACGAGTATCTGAACTGGCGTTATGTGCCGGGACCGCGCACGCTCTTCAAACAGATCCGCAAACTCAATCCCGGAAGCTATGCTGTCTGGTCGCAAGGGGTAGTCAAGGAAACGCGCTACTATACGCCTCCGGACCAGGCGGCCGTTACCGAGCGGATCGACGGAAAAACCGCCAAGCGGCGATTTCTGGAATTGCTCGACCATTCCGTCGAGATCAGGATGCGCAGCGATGCACCTTTTGGGGCCTTTCTCTCCGGAGGGCTCGACTCCTCGGCTATCGTCGCGCTGATGGCCAGGCACAGCGCCACGCCCATTCGCACGTTTTCCGTCGGGTTCGACAACGCAGCCTATAGCGAATTTGCATTCGCCCGACGCGTTGCCGATCATTTCAAGACCGATCATTGCGAACTTGTAATCCAGCCAGGCGATCTGATGGATCATCTGCCGACGATGGTTCGCCAACGCGGGGCACCTGTTTCGCAAAGCAGCGATATTCCAATTTACCTGATGTCGGAGCGAGCCTCGCAAGACGTCAAGATGGTGCTCACCGGAGAAGGAGCCGACGAGATTCTCGGCGGCTATCCCAAGCATCGCGCGGAATCACTTGCCGGGATCTACCAGTCGCTTGTTCCAGCCTCGCTGCACGATAACGTCCTTTCCCCTTTGGCACGCGCCATGCCGGGCGCGTCGGCCAAGGTCGATACATTTGCCCGCACCGCGGGCGAAAGGGACTTTGCCGCCCGGATGGTCTCCTGGTTTGGAGCCGTTTCGGCGCAGCAGAGCGCCTGCCTGATCGGCGCGTCCGCAAATCGCCGTTATGAGCGCAACGACTTTCCGTTCTCGTCAAGCGCTGCGGCTTCCCATCTTCGCCGCGTGCTGTTTTTCGATCAGACATCGTGGCTGCCTGACAATCTCCTGGAACGAGGCGACCACATGATGATGGCCGGTTCAATCGAAGGAAGAATGCCGTTCCTCGATCGAGACCTGGTTTCATTCGTTAGCAAATTGCCCGATCGCTACAGGCTGGGTTGGTTGCACAGCAAGCAGATCCTGCGCGACAGCATGGCCAATATCCTCCCGGAGGAAATTCTCAGCCGCCGCAAGGTCGGGTTCAAGGTACCGGTCGCCGAATGGTTTCGCGGATCGATGAGGAACTACGTGCATGACCATCTTTGCTCGCCTCACTCCGTCATTCGCAGCTATCTGAGTCCGAAACAGCTAGATCAAATCGTCTCGGAACACACAACGCGTGCTGCAGACCACGAAAAGCTGATATGGGCGCTGTTGAATTTGGAGATATTCCACCGCGAATTCAGGCTCGACGCGCCGCCGCGATCGTCGGCCTCAGCGCTTGACCGGTTGACGGCTTGACGCGGCCGACCGCCAGACATCGCAGATTGCGCCAACAAACGGGGCGAGCTCAAGCCGTTCCCGATGCACGGCCATGGCACCGGCACCAAGCCTTGCCCGCAGTGCCGGGTTCTCCACGAGGCGGCTCAGCGCCTCGGTCAACGCTGTAACATCGCCTGGCGGCACCAGCAGCCCGGATTGCCCGTCGGTGATTATGTCTTCGACGGCGCCAACCGGGGTCGCCACCACCGCCAAACCGGCTGCCATGCCTTCGATCACCGACATCGGCAGATTTTCGGCGAAGGATGGAAGAACCAGAATATCGGCCGAAGAAATCAGCGATGCGACATCGTCCGGTCCCACCCAACCCGGAAAGGCGATCCGGTCTGCAATCCCCAGCGCGGCCGATTTTGCCCGTGCCGCCTCGACTTCGCCATCGCCGGCAATCGTGGCGCGCCAATTCTTGACAAGGCTCATGCGGTGCAGTGCCTCGAGCAATTGCGGTACGCCCTTGCGGTCGCCGATGCGGCCCAGGAACAGGATATGCACATGGTCGCCGCCGCCGACATGCGCCAGCGACGGGACTTCGGTCGCATTGGGCACGATCACGATATTGCCGGCTGCGCCCGGCGCCCGGCTGGCGACGAAATCGCGCCAAAGCCTGCCCAAAACGATCACCCGATCGGCATGCTCGAACAGAGCTTTGATACGGCGGCTAATGAAACCGCGGTCGGCTTTCCAGAATGTCTGATACTGCGCCCCGTGCAAGTGCAGGACATAGGGTATCGACAGCAGCCGTGCGCAGGCGGCGATCACCATCTTGCGGTAGGTGCTGCCGGAAACCGAGATGTTGATATGAATGACATCGGCGCGTCCAGCCAGACGCGCTTTAAGCATCCGTAAGCAAAAACCGAGCATATAGAAGATCGAAAGTCCGACATGCCCCGGGCCACGACTGGCAAGGAAGCACACATCGATGTCGGCGATTTCTTGCCGTTCGAACTCCTGCTTCAGCGCGCCCATGATGCGGTCGATGCCGCCCTGCCCCGAAACGCCCGAGGGCGTCGCGACCAGGACATGTATTTTTCGATCGGATATGAGGCGCTGCAACATGATGGTACTCTAAATAACACAGACCGGGTAACTGCAAAGCAAACGTTCCCGATAAGTTTTACGGCAAATCTTTTAGTTCAAACTGAATCTGTTCACCCCTCGGCGTCATCGGGCTGGATTTTCCGCCAGTCGGCGGCTAGTCGAAGGTGAGTTTTCCAGGGACACGCCCTTGCTGCTCCGTTCCACGCTCATTTATGCTCCGGCGATCCTGCTGACGCGAATTTCGGCGCTGCTCCTGCTGGTCGTCGTGACGCGTTTGATCGACCAGACCGAGTATGGCCTGCTCACCCTGGTGGTGACCGTCGGGGAAATGACCGACATTGCCGTCACCAACTGGCTGCGCATCGCCTTGCTCAGGCTTGGCGGCAAGGGCGAAGTCAGCCGCGGCAGCCTGATGCTGGCCGGGCAGGTGTTGCTTGCCACCACGGCACTGGCGCTGGTCATATCGGTAGGCGCGTCGGCGGTGATCGTGCCTGAACGCTGGATCGAGTTCGCGATCGCAGTCTGCGGCTATCTGGTCGCCGGGTCCATCAGCCGCTTCGCGTTGACGGTGCTGCAGATGCAGCAGCGCCATTCGGTCTATTCGATGCTAGAAGCCCTGCGTGCCCTGCTGCAACTCGCGTTACCGATCGGCGCTATCCTTGTCTTTCAGGATAGCTTTCTGACGGTGTCGCTCGGCTCGAGCCTCGGCGCCTTGATTGCCGGCATCGTGGCGGGCATCATGGCATCGCGACGGCTCGTTGCCGGTCCGCCGCGTTTCACCCACAGGGACTTCTTTGCGCTCGGTGTGCCGCTGATCATCATGGCGCTGGTTGGCTTCGGGCTCAACAGCGCGGAGCGTCTGTTCCTCAAGTTCTATTACGATGCCAGCGCCGTGGCGATCTTCGCGGCAGCCTATGCGCTGGCCCGCCAGCCGATCGATATGGTCGCCAACGCCATCAACATGGGCGCCTTTCCCGAGGTGGTTAGCCGGTTCGACGAGGATGGCCCCGCGGCATCGGGTCGGTTGCTGTCGCAGTTAATGGCCTTGATGATGCGGCTTTGCCTGCCGATTGCAGCGATGCTGGTCGCGCTCAGCAGCGATATCACCGAGCTCATGCTGCCCTCGCAATATCACGGCCGCTTCGGCCTGCTGTTTCCGATCATTGCCTTCAGCGTGCTGTGCGCCAACCTCACCAGCTTCGTCTATGGCGTCGTGGTGCACGCGCACAAGCGGCCGTGGCTGCTGATCATCGCCAATCTCTTCGGCTCGGTGGCAACAATCGCATTGTCCCTGCTGTTGATCCCCCCGATGGCGGAGATCGGCGCCGCTTTGGCGCTGGCGGGGGGCTCGGTGGTGGGCTCCATAACCTGCATCATCATCAGCGAGCGGCTCACACCGGTGCCGGTGCCGTGGCGCGACATCGGTGTTTCGGTAATCATCTCGCTCAGCACGGGGATGGCCGCCAAGCTTGCCAGCATGGTGGCCGGCGACGTGCCGGCGATCTTCTCGCTTGTCGCCGGCGGCACCACCGGCGCCGCGGTTTTCTTCGGGCTGACCTCGTTGTTCCACCCCGTGGCAGCGACGCAATTCGTCGCCCAGCTGCGAGCGCGGCTACGGATCGCGTAAAGCGAAGTCCAGGGGCAACGCCTGTTTTGTGGGGGGAACGCGAAACTATAAACCGGCGTTTCGGCGCCAGCGACGCTCCCAGAACTCCCGGCACAGCAGTCCCGCATAGGCAGTGTTGGTATCGTAGTAGCGGCGCCACAAGCGTCGCGGCTCCTGGACGACGCGGAACAGCCACTCCAGGCCGGCCGCTTGTATCAGCTTCGGCGCGCGGGCAACCTTGCCCCCATAGACGTCGAAACTGCCGCCCACGCCCATCACGAAACTTGAGGCGAGTTCATCGCGGTAGCGTTTGAGAAAGCGTTCCTTGCGCGGTGTCGGCATGGCCACCAGCAGGCAGTCGGCGCCCGAGGCGTTGATCGCCGCGACGATCCCGGCCTGGTCCTCCGGCTTGAAATAGCCGTTGCGCATTCCCGCTATGACGAGGCTCGGATGGTCCTTGGCAAGTCTCACTACAACCGCGTCGAGAACGTGCTGTTCGGCCCCCAGCAGATACGGCCTGAATCCACGCTTCGCGCAGAGGCTCAGCAGATTGATCATGATGTCGACGCCCGCCACCCGCTCGGGCAGCGCGACGCCGCACAGACGTGCACCCCAAAGCACGCCGATGCCATCGACATTGACCACGTCCGCCCCGGCCACGTCCTCGCGCAGCTCGGCATTCTGGCGCATGGTCACCAGTTTGGCGACGTTCACGACCACATGATGCAGCGGCCGCCCCAGGGTCATCGCCTCGTCGGCGATGGCCAGTGTCTCGGCCATGGTCAGCGCATGGATCGGTGCGCCAAGGAACTCCCGGCGCCGTGATGCCAACAGGGAATGCTGCGCCCATGCCGGGGCGTGCGCGTTCATGCGGCCTGCTCCCTTGCAAGTGTCACTTGTGCGACCTCTGGTTTCTTGCCTTCGATGCGGGCGTCGGGCTTGCGTGCCTTGCGCCATGTCCACAGACCCCTCGTATCGACGAGCTTCTTATCCTTGAGCGCTTCGGGGTCGACCAGATTGAACTGCCGATGGTCGACCAGGAGGACGACGATATCGGACTTGTCGATGGCCGAAAGTGCGTCGGTGAACACGATGCCCCTGCCCTCGAGCTCATGCGGCAGCGCATTTGTGTTGGGTTCAGCCGCAATGATCTTCACATTGGGGATATCGGACAGAAGTTTCACCACCTCGACGGCCGGGCTCTCGCGCAGATCGTCGATGTTGGCTTTAAAGCTGAGGCCAAGACAGGCGATCGTCTGTTTGCGGGAGGGGTCGAGCAAGGCCTCGATATCCCTGACCACCGACATGGGCCGTTCGGAATTGATCCGGCGTGCCGAAGCCATCAGCCGCGTGCTGTTGGGTGCGGCGTCGATGATAAAATATGGATCGACCGCAATGCAGTGACCGCCAACGCCCGGGCTCGGCTGGAGGATGTTCACGCGAGGGTGTCGATTGGCGAGATCGATCACTTCCCAGACATTGAGCGACAGATCCTGACACACGGCGGCAAGCTCGTTGGCAAAGGCGATGTTGACGTCGCGGAACGCGTTCTCCGTCAGTTTCACCAGCTCAGCACTTTCGGCCGTTGTCATGAACAGGTCGCCGGTGACGAAGGTCGAATAGAGTGCCGCGGTCCGCTCCGACGATTTGCGGGACAATCCGCCGATCGAGCGATCGTTGTTGATCAGCTCGGTCAGCACCTTTCCCGGCAGCACACGCTCGGGCGAATAGGCGACCAGCACATCGGCGTCTTCGCCATGCTGGACAGGAAATTTGAGATCAGGCCGCAACTCGGCAAGCAGCCCGGTCATGATACGCGTGGTTCCAACCGGCGATGTCGATTCCAATACCACAAGGTCTCCGCGCTTCAGCACGGGGGCGATGCTTCGTGCCGCCGCGAGCACGTAGGTCACGTCCGGCTTATGATCGTGGGTCATCGGGGTCGGCACGGCGATGATATAGGCGTCCGCCGGCTGCGGCGTGCTGTAGGCCATGAGCTTGCCGTTCGCCACGACCTTCTGGATCAGACCGTCAAGGTCCGGCTCGACGATGTGGATTTCGCCACGATTGACCTTCTCGACCACCGCTCCGTTGACATCGACGCCAATGACGTTGAGCCCGCGGCTGGCAAAAATGGCGCAGGTCGGCAGGCCGATATATCCCATGCCGACTACGGAAACGGTTTTGATTTCAGCCATGATGCAGCAGTTCCTCAACAATCCGGTTACTGGCCCGGCCATCGCCATATGGGTTGTGTCGTTCCGCCATGCCGCGATAGGCAGCCTGATCGTCGAGCAGGCGATTGGCGTTGAACAGGATTTTCTCGACATCGGTGCCGACAAGGCGGGCGGTGCCGGCCACGATCCCCTCGGGTCGCTCGGTATTTTCGCGCATCACCAGCACCGGCTTGCCGAGCGACGGCGCTTCTTCCTGCACGCCGCCGCTATCGGTAAGCACCAGATAGCTCTGCTTCTGCAGGTACAGGAACGGCAGATAGTCCTGCGGCTCGACCAGATGGATGTTCGGCACGCCTTCCAGCTCTGCGTTGACCACCGAGCGCACATTGGGGTTTGGATGGACAGGGTAGACGATCTGCACGTCTCCGCGCGCCGCCAATCCCTTCAACGCCGTACAGATGCGCTGGATGCCGCCGTCAAAATTCTCGCGGCGATGTCCGGTGACGAGGATCATCTTCTTGGAAGGGTCGAGGAAGGGGAAGCTGGCAGCGAGCTTCGCCTTCATCAGCCTGTCGGCATCGATCGCGCTTGAAAAATGCAACAGCGTGTCGATCACCGTGTTGCCGGTCACGAAGATGGTGCTTTCGGCCTTTCCTTCGGCGATGAGATTGTCGCGCGCTTGAACGGTCGGCGCAAAATGCCAGGTGGCGATGTCGCCGGCAATCTTGCGGTTCAGTTCTTCAGGAAACGGCGAGTTGATGTTGTGGCTGCGCAATCCTGCTTCGACATGAGCGACGGGGATACGCTTGTAGAAGGCAGCAAGAGCCGCGGCCATTGCCGTGGTGGTGTCGCCCTGTACCATGACGATATCGGGCTTCGCCTTGTCCAACACCTCGGCCATGCCCAGGAGCACGCGCGAGGTCACATCGAACAGCGACTGGCCGGGTTGCATGATGTTGAGATCGTGGTGCACAGGCAAGCCGGTCAGCTCGACAACCTGGTCGACCATTTCACGATGCTGGGCGGTTATGCATATTTCGGTGATGAAGCCTGGATGAGCGAGGGCGGCACGCGCCACTGGAAAGCATTTGAGTGCCTCCGGCCTAGTGCCGAACACGATCAGCAGTTTCTGCCTGGATGGCAGTTTTGGACGTGAAAGGACGTTCATCGCTGATCCTGGTCGCCTGCAGCCTTCGGGACATGCCGACTATTGCCCGCAAGAGTCATAATAGCGCCGGAAAGCGCCTTCGTGATCTCAATTCTTAATATATGATTAACAACCAAGGCCGCGTTCTCCCGGTTTAACTCTTATGAAAGGTTGGGCTGACAAGTAGTCTATGGCAGTAGTCTTGAAAAAGAATATATTGGATTGACTAATATTTTAATCATCGGCCACGCCGACCCATCCCGGCGCTGGGAAAATGAGCTTCTGGCGCGGTTGAGTGCGGCTGGACATGCGGTTTCGAGTTGCCGCGCGCCGACGCCTGAACCCAATGCGCGCACGATGGATAATGTGCTGGCGCTCGAGGGCCGGCGCTTCGGCCCCTCACTGGCAAGCCGTTCCCGGCCGTTGCCGTCCGGCGACACCGGCCCAGTCGATCTTATAGTCGATCTCACGGCTACCGCCGCACGACGCGGCACGCCTGTCCTGACGCTCGAATTTTGCGGCCAAAGCAGCTTTGCCGCAGGCATGACCGAGATGCTGGCGAGCGGGCGGCTGCCCGAACTCACCGCGCGCCTCGACGGCGTTGCCGTCGCCAGGGCGCGGCCGATGATCAGCGACCGGTTGTGGCTGTCCCGAACCAGCAACGACCTGCTCGCCGGCGCCATCTCCCTGATTGCCCAATGTGTCGCCCGCTTTTCCGCGGGCAAACTTGCGCCGATTGCCGAGAGCCCGGCGCCGCCCCTGCAGAAAGGCGGATTTATCGGGCACTATCTGCCCTTTTTCGGCAGGGGGTTAGTCGACCGCGCCGTGCAAAAACTGCGACGTGGTCGGCGTCCCTTCTATTGGCAGGTTGCTTATCGGCTGATCGACGGTCCAGGCGTCGCCGAAACCGGACTGCTGGATGGTAAGCCCTTCACCGTGCTTGCCGATGACGGGCAGCGCTTCTACGCCGATCCGTTCGTTCTCGAGCGCGACGGCCGTCATTTTCTGTTTGTCGAGGAGTTTCCCTACTCCACCGGCCGCGGGGTGATTTCTGTCGCTGAACTTGGCACCGACGGCACTTTCGGCGTGCCGAAAGTGGTGCTGGACGAAGCGCATCACCTGTCATATCCGCAGGTGTTCGCTCACTCCGGCGAGATTTTCATGATCCCTGAAAGCGCTACGGCGCGAGAACTGGTGCTCTACCGTGCCGTGCAGTTTCCGGATCGCTGGATACGCGATACGGTGCTGATGACGGACAGGGATTTCAACGACGCCACGCTGCTCGAATCCGACGGCCGTTTCTGGCTGTTGGGGACGGAGCGGTTCGGTTACGGCAGCGCGTCCGACACGATGGCCGTCTATTCCGCCCCGGCGCTGCGTGGGCCGTGGGCTGCGCACGCGCTCAATCCCGTCGCCGTCGATCACTCGGCCACTCGGCCGGGCGGCGCTTTCATCCGCCAGGGCGACGCTTTGCTGCTGCCGGTGCAAAACGGGTCTAGAGCCTATGGCGGCGGCCTGGGATTGATGCGGCTGGATCGGCTTGATGATTTCGATGTCCTGTTTGCACCGCCCCACCCGATCGGCCCAGGACCGGCATGGGCGCGGGCGGGCATCCACACGCTCAATCGCGCAGGCAATGTCGAGGTTGTGGATAGCGCCGGCTGATGCGTCTGGAGCCTGCGCTTATCCAAGCCGATCCAGTTTCGGCTCGGATGCGACAGCGGTCGAAGACGTGCTCTTCGGCTGGTTTCTATACGGCACGTTTCTATAGGCAAGCAGCAACACCACGATAGTCGTAATATCCGGCGCTTTTGACGAGAGCGCGTTGTTCGACAGCGCAGCAAGCAGGAAGGTCATGGTGCCGATCCATGCCGGCAGCGGCGACGCGCGCAGCAGCCGAAAAATGAACCAGAATACCAGCACTATGAAGAGCACAGCTATCGGCAAGCCGAAGAGCATGGTGATGACCACCGGAGCGCTCTCGATATAGGGCAGATGCAGCTTCTCTTTGACGATCGCCAGGAGGTCGTCGACGTTCATGCCAAACAGGATGTCTTTCCAGCTAACAAGTCCGAATATCTGGTAGATCGTCACCCGCGCCATGAAATTCTCGTCAAAGATCGTGTTGCCGAATCGATTCAGCAGCCCGCCCGAAAATAGTATGGCCACCAGCACTGCGCCGCTCACCAGGGCGAACAGCAGCACGACGGACTTGGCCTGCCGCTGGTGCTTGAGAGTCAGGCGCGGCCAAGGCACGAACAGCAGCAGAATGAGGGTTTCTCCCGCAGCGAGCATCAGGGCGGCGCGGGCGCCTGACGCAGCACAACCGACGAGCAACACGAGAATCGATGCCACCCGCACCCATATGCGCCAGCGCGTCAGCGGCACGAATCCGATGGCTGTGGCGCAGAGCGCGCCTAGCGCCAGCGGGTGCGCCGATAGGCCAATTGGCCTGAACTGCAGTTCGTTGAGACCGTAAGGCATAAATCGATGTTGAGTCACCGCTTCGATCGTGCCGAGCACAGCGCTGAGGATCACCATTCCAAGCACGACGTCGCCCAACGCCCGCCGCACTTCCGCGTTCAAGGCCAGCATCAACAGGCCTGCGGCGCCGGCCACCAGATAAGAATCGATGATGAACCCGGAGGAGCCCGCACGGCCGGTGACGAACAGATAGGGCACCAGCGCGAACATCAGCACCGAAAAGCGAATCAACGCTTTGAATATCCCAATTTCGTCGCCCTGCAGCAGAAACGGTCGGCTGAAAAGAACGACGGCAAGGACCAGGAAGATCGCATAGGTGCCGAAATGCAGCTTCTCGTAGAACGAGCCCCCCTGGGCCGTATAGTCGACGACCATGTTCATCACCTGCGGCGACACCGTAAAGCGAAGCAGGAGCGCGAAGGCGGCGCATAGGAAAAACAGCAGCGACAGCGCGTTCTCACGGCGCGCTCGACTGGGCAACAATCGTTCCGATGCGGCAGCGGGATAGCTCATGGCCCATCCAGGTGAAGGTATTCAAACAGCATTCCGGGCAACGAGACCCCTTCAACGTCCGCCGGACGGACAGCGAGAGCGGTAAAATGGGCCAACTTGGAAAATAAGATGTTAACGATGTTTCTGTAGAGCAGGCCAAGCGTAATGATTTAACAAGGGTTGTCACCATGTCTGCCGGTTCCGGCACACCCCCTATCTCCGCGACGGCTTCCAATAACAGTGCATTCGAGCGTATCGCCAATGCACGGCGCAGGGCATTGCTGCAACAGCATGGCCCAGTCGCGGGGCTAAGCTCCGCGCCGGTGACGCCGCAACCTCCAGAGCCTGTCGCAACGGTGACCCTGGACAAGATCGGCGATTTCCTTGAGCTCGATTTTCGGCGTCTGTTCGTCTGGCTGCGGGCCGGCCTCGCCCTGGCCTTCATGCTGGCGGTAGTCGGCGGCATTGTCGGCGGCGCCTATGCATTGCTGAGCAAGCAGCGTTACACCGTCACGACCGAGGTCCTCATCAACCCATCCAATTTGCAGGTTGTGGAAAACGACCTCTACTCGCAACCGGGCCAGGTCGATAGCCAGTTGCTCAGCACGCGCAGCAAGCAGCGCATCCTGACCTCGGGCAACGTGCTTTCCCGTGTGGTGGACGAACTGAACCTGACTCACGATCCGGAGTTTTTCGATCCGGACCGGAGCACATCCTCGTCCGGCGCTGTGGCGAAGCCCGACCCGAGGCTCATCGCCTTGAAGAACCTGGCGGACCGGGTAGACGCCATCGCGGATCCGACCTCGTTTGTCACAACCCTCTCGGTATCTGCGGAAACCACCGCCAAGGCGATCCTGATCTCGCAGGCCATAGTCAAAAACTTCCAGGAAGAACTGGCTAAGGCCGAAGCTGCCGGCGCCAGCCGTGCCGCGGCTGCCCTTGACAGCCGGCTTGGCCAACTCAAGAGCGACGTGCAGGCAGCCGAAGAGAAGGTCGAGAGCTACAGGCGCAGCCACAACCTGTCGTCCAGCAATGGCCAGCTCGTCAGTTCGCAGACGCTGACGCAGCTCAATGGCGAAATCGTCGATGCGCAATCGCGTGTCATCGCCGCGCAGGCAAGCTACGACGCCCTGGTTGCCTCCGGTATCAACGGGGCCAATCCCGACCCCACGGTTTCGGAAGCGCTCGCTGCGCTGCGCGACAGGTCAAACAGCCTGCGGCAGCAGATCGACTCACAGTCGATGACCTTCGGTCCGCGCCACCCGACGATTGTCAGGCTCAGGACGGAACTCGAGACCGTCAACTCGCAACTCCGGGCCGAGTTCTCCCGCACCGTCGGCACGGCAAAGGCCAGCCTGGACAAGGCCCGGGCCTCGTTGGCTTCTCTCAACGCCAGGATGAACGATCTGAAGGGCAATGTATTCACCGACAGCGAATCCGAAGTCGCCCTGCGAGAACTTGAACGCGATGCCGCGTCCAAGAGAGCGGTCTATGAGAGCTTCCTGTCACGTGCGCGCCAAATCAGCGAGCGCGAGCAGATCGACACCACAAACGTACAGGTGATTTCGACCGCGGTGCCCCCGCCCGCGCGCTCATGGCCCCCGCGCACTGCCCTGGTGGCAGGCGCCGGAGCGTTCGCAGGCTTTGCCCTGGGGATGCTGCTGGCCATCGGCATGGGCATCATCCGCGACATGCGCCGGCCGCCGAACCGATCAGGCGTTGCCGCCAGCCGAGCCTGAAGCAAGGCATGGTGAAGCGCATCGTTTTCCACATCGCCAGCCTGAGGGGCGGCGGCGCCGAACGTGTTTTCGTCCTGATGGCAAATGAACTGGCATCGCGTGGCCACGAGGTCACGCTTTTTACCTGGAACGCGGAAGGCCCTAACGCCGCGCTGCGTTCCGCTGCCGTGCATCTGGTCGACTTCGGCCTTCCCTTGCGCGGCGAGGGTTACGCCAAGTCGGCGACGCTGAAAGGCATCGTGCGAAGCGCAAATTTGTTCCGCCGCCTTGATCCTGATGCGGTCTATAGCGCCCCGGAATTCGCCAATCTGGTGATGGCGCTGTCACTCATGTTGGCCAGAAGCCGGGCAAAATTCTTTCCAAGCTTCCATGCCGCGGCCTCGCTGCCTGCCAGCGGCCTCGGCGCCAGGCTGGCGATCTGGCTTTCCGCGCTGGTTGCAGCGCGCGCAACCAAAGCCATCGCCGTTTCGGCGGGTGTCGGCCGTGACATCATCGCCCGAGGCTTCCCCGAATCGAAGGTTGTCGTCATCAATAACCCGCTGCCGCCAGCTGTAGCACCGCAGAGGAATTCCTATGCCTGGCAGGCAGCGTTGGCGGCGATGGGCGATGGCCCGGTCATCGCCACCGCGGGACGCCTGGTGCCGGTCAAGGACCACCGGACTTTGCTGCGGGCCTTCGCTGCCCTGCGCGCCGGCCGCCCTGCCCGGCTTGTCATCTTCGGCGAAGGTCCGCTGGCTGCCGAATTGCACGCCTGTGCCGAGCAGATCGGCATTGGCCAGGACGTACTCTTTGCCGGCTACGTCAACGATCCCGCAGCCTGTTACGCCGCAGCCGATCTGTTCGTCCTTACATCCACGAGCGAAGGCTTTGGCAACGTCTTGGTCGAGGCCATGGCCGCCGGTGTCCCCGTAATCTCCACCGATGCTCCGCACGGCCCGCGCGAAATACTCGGTGACGGCCGCTTCGGCACCTTGGTGCCGATCGGTGACGCCGCGGCCCTGGCGAAGGCGATGGCCGAGACGCTGGACCACCCCACCCCTGCTGCCGTGCTGAAAAACAGGGCGGTGGATTTCACAGTCGACAAGATTGGCAATCAATACGAAGCGTTGCTCTAGTCGTTACGCACTGGCAGCAAATCGGCGTTGGATGCGGTCGACGTAGTCGGGCTTTGATTGCGATAATCTCTTCACGGGCTGGGGCGCAACGAATTCATCGTGAGACGTTTCCTCGTTCCTTGAGTTGTTGGGCAAGGAAATCCTTGACCGAATCGAGAACCGCGTCCCGTTCATGAGATATGCCTGGCAGCAAATCGAAGCGCACGCGCGCCCCCGCCTCCTCGAACGATCGACACAATGCCACGAGGCGTTCCGGCCGTGTTCGCCCGGCATCGTTGGCGCCTGGCATCCAATGGGTGCTGCCTTGGACATGAGTGATTTCCCAAGTCTCCAGGTCAGCGCCGCCGACGATCATCTGGAAAGGCACTTTTGCCAGCGCTGCGGCATCGAAGGTGATGCCGAACTTCTCCGGCAGATCGCGAATGCCCACCCACCAGTCATGCGTCGGATCGAGCAAGGTCACCGAGCCTGGCGCGCCGATTGAGGCCGCCCAGAGCCTGTCGGGATGCAGGATAGCAAAACGATGCGTGAAATGTCCGCCGCCGGAAAATCCGAACATGGCAAAGCGGCTCCAATCCTGACTGTATTTGGCGCTGACCTCCTCAACCATGGCGAGCAGCACCTGATCGTAGCGTATGTTGCCCTCGAGCAAATATTTGTACCCGCTGCGGGCATCATCCCCGAGAACGCCGATTGGAAACAGCGGACACAAAACGGCGCAGCCGTTCCAGCGTCCGAACTCGGAAAACGCGTCGCGGAATCCAAGAAAAGAGGTGCGGCCGGTGCCATGGACAGCGACCATCAGATCGACTTTGGCCCCTTCCCCAACCGCGGGAGGCACATACAGGCAATAGTGAAAGCCCGCGTCTGATTTGGAAGCAAAGATGGCGGTCGCGCCAAGGTCATAGGTAGCGCGACCGCGATCCGCGACAGGCCCCTTGGCAACACTTGTCAAATCGATAACTCCTTAATAGGCTCGGCGTTCCGACAACAATATACCGGTCGGCCGACCTCGTGAACTGGAGGCGCCTCCAGGCAGCCGCGAGGAGGACCTCGTCGTGCACCGGAAGCAGGGCGCCGCCGGGACGATCGGGGACAAAAAGAATGCCTCCGCCAACGCCTCGGGAAGCCGCCATTAACTTTTCGTTAACCATGCCGGGCTAGCCTTAACCAATCAGTAAGGACTCGCCTCTGTGACCTGCGTCGCTCCCATCCAAAACAAGTCCATACGCTTTCGAGCGCGCTCGTTTGTAGCCTTCACCCTCACCCCTGAGGCTCCGCTAGGGGAATGGCTGCAAAGCCTCGATCACTGGACCGAAAACTCCCCCGGCTTCTTTGCCGGCCGCCCGGTCGTGCTCGATCTGAATATACTCAAGCCCGAGGTGGGCGAGATGCGGGATCTGGTCTTACAGCTCGCGGAGCGCGGGATTCGCATCTACGCGATCGAGGCCGATGGCAATGTAGCGCTCGATGCCGATCTGCCGCCGCTCCTCGTTGGCGCCAAGGAGGCCACCGCTGATGCGCTTTACGTGCAGCCGGACCCGAAGGCCGCCGCTGAGGCCAAGACGGAAGAACCGCAGGCGCCGAACTCATTGATGATCAAGGCACCGATCCGCTCCGGCCAGTCGATCTTTCATCCCGATGGCGATGTGGTCATTGTCGGCTCCGTCAGTTCCGGTTCCGAGATCGTCGCCGGAGGATCAATCCACGTCTACGGCACGCTGCGTGGACGTGCGTTCGCCGGCGCCACGGGAAATTCCGCGGCTCGCATCTTTTGCCGGAAAAACGAAGCCGAACTTCTGGCGGTGGACGGCTGGTACCGCACTGCCGAGGAGATGGACGCCTCCTCGCGAGGAAGGCCGGTACAGGCCTTTCTCGAGGACGGCGCACTTTGCGTCGCACCGCTCAACTAACAACATTGGAGGCACAAATATGGGCAAGGTAGTGGTTGTCACATCCGGCAAAGGGGGTGTCGGCAAGACGACCTCGACGGCCGCTCTCGGCGCCGCGGTCGCGAAAACCGGCAAGCGGGTGGCTCTCGTCGATTTCGACGTCGGCCTGCGCAACCTCGATCTGATCATGGGTGCCGAGCGGCGCGTTGTTTTCGATATCGTCAACGTCATTCAGGGAACCGCCAAGCTTTCGCAGGCGCTGATCCGTGACAAGCGACTCGACACGCTGTTCCTGCTGCCGGCCTCACAAACGCGCGACAAGGATGCTCTCACCGAGGAAGGCGTCGCCGATGTCATCGACAAGCTGCGCTCGGTTTTCGACTACGTCTTCTGCGACAGTCCCGCCGGCATAGAGCGGGGCGCGCAACTTGCCATGCGCTTTGCCGACGAGGCGGTAATCGTCACCAACCCGGAAGTGAGCTCGGTCCGCGATTCCGATCGCATCATCGGCCTGCTCGACTCCAGAACGATGAAAGCCGAGCAGGGTGAATCGATTGCCAAACACGTGCTCGTCACGCGCTACGATGCTGCGCGCGCTGCCCGCGGCGAGATGCTCAGCATCGATGACGTGCTCGAGATCCTGTCGACGCCCTTGCTGGGAATAATTCCCGAGAGCCAGGACGTGCTGCGCGCATCCAATGTGGGCGCGCCGGTTACGCTCAGCGAAAACACCAACCCCGCCGCACGCGCCTATATCGACGCGGCGAGAAGACTCGAGGGCGAGGACCTGCCGGTCATTCTGCCTTTCGAGCGGAGGGGCCTCCTCGACCGGCTGTTGGGAAGGAGGGCAGCATGAACCTGCTCGATATCTTCAAGCGCCGCGGCAGCGCGCCGGTGGCGCGCGAGCGCTTGCAACTGCTGTTGGCTTACGAGCGTCGAAGCCGCAACCAGCCCGATCTCGTCTCGGTGTTGCGCGAGGAGATCATGGCGGTGATCGCCCGGCATGTTCAGGTCGACCAGGATTTCCTGCAGGTGAGCATGGATCACGGCGAAACGACGTCGAGATTGGAGATCGACATCCAGATCCCCAACAAGGTCGCAATGCCCATAGCCGCGGCGTTCTAGAGCGGAATGCATTTGGATCGAATCGGGCATTCCGCTCTATCTGTTTGTTTCAGCCGCATTTGTGCGACGCCAAGTGGTTCCACTTGGCTGCAAAATGCTTAGCGGAATCCTCCAGTCAGGGCTTGCGTCGGCTGCTGCCGAGGTTGCGGCGCCGTGGTTGGCGTGCTTGAGCCGGTTGCCACCGGCAAGTCTCGCAATTCGAGGACAATAATCACTGCCTCACCAAAAACCCGCGGCCGTTTCCAGCCGCGGGAGCCTTGGGAGGGCCTTTCGAAACCGGTGGTCAGATGTTGGCGAGCAATTCGTTGACGCGGCTTTCCATGTCGGCAAGGGCGGTGTCGACGTCCTTCTGGCCACTGATTGCTGCACTCATCTCTTCGCCGATAATGTCCTGGATCGCAAACTGACGCTGTACGGCGGACGGCAGCGGCTTGCCGAGATCAGCGACCGCAGAGATCGTGTTGCGATGCGGCAGGGCCTTGAAGGCGTCCGAGGTGATGACGGCCTTATAGGCCGGCAGGTGACCGGTGCGTGACCATTCGAAGTCGTTGTCGGCGAAGAACTTCAGGAATTTACCGATGGCCGCGATCTGTTCAGGCGTGCGGTCTTTCTGCGAAACGGCCCAGGTGTGGCCGTCGGCATATTGGGCGTGGGCGCCGCCAAACAGCTGCGGATACGGATAGACCGCATAGCCGCCCTTGTTGAGCGCCGTACCCTTGGTCTCGGACTGGGCGTTGTAATCGCCGACCACCCAGGTGCCGTTAAGGTGGACGCCACCCTCGCCGGCAAGGAAGGCGTTGATCGAGCCGCCATAATCGAGATCCTTGGTGGTGTAGCCCTTCTCGAAGATCGCCTTGTACATCTCGACGACCTTCTTGGCTTCCGGCGTATTCAACTTCACGTGCTTCGGATCGGCAAAGAAATCGGAATCCTGCTGGAAAAGATAGGTGTAGAGGTTGCGTGTGTAGAGTGCAGTCTCATTGGTCAGGTTCTGAACGAAATAAGGCTTGCCCGTCTTCTGCTTGAACTGTTCGGCCTGGGCGAGCAGTTCCTCGGGCGACTTTGGAAAAATCGGCGTGCCGTCGGCATTGACGAGGCCGGCTTGTTTGAAAAGATCCATGTTGACGTGATAGAGCATCGTCCAGCTGTCGATCGGCAGGCCATAGACCTTGCCGTCTTTGGTGGCGCCATTGCGTGCCGCGTCGGTGAAGGCGTCGGGTGTCACGCCGACCGACTTCAAGAGATCGTCGAGCGGCATCAACAGGCCCTTCGACTGATAATCCGACAGTACGGATTCATGGATCGTGACGATGTCCGGAGCGTCGCCTGAAGCGAACTGCGCGGTCAGCTGATCATAGCCGGGCCATTCCACGGTGGTGACGTTGACATGGACATCGGGATTGTCGGCGTTGAACTTGTTGATTAGCGAGGTGATGATGCCGCATTCGCCAACGGCCTTGGTGGCATCGGTGTTGGTGCCGAAATCGGCATCGCAGGCGCCGAAAAAGCGCTGCACGCTCAGCTCCGTGGCCGCGAAGCTTGGACTCGCGAGCATCATTGCGCCCGCAGAGACTGCGGCAAACAGTATTTTCTTCAGTTTCATATCAGTTCCTCCTACTGAGTTTCCGCCGCTCCACCCTGGATTGGCTTTCGTGCTTCAATTGCTGCGCATTCCCCCGGCCGTCAGGCAATCTTCGTTATCTCACCGCAGCGCCGGAGACCGCCGTGACGATGTATTTCTGGAAGAACAGGTAGACGATCAGGATCGGTGCACCGGCGAACACCGCCTGCGCCATCAGGAAGCCGATGCCTTCGGACTGGGCGAAGTTGGTCTGGGTCGAGGCCATGCCGACCGTCAGCGTGAACATGTCCTTCTTCGTCGCCGAAATCAGCGGCCAGAAGTAGTCGTTCCACGCGCCGAGAAAGGTGAAGATGCCGAGCGTCGCCTGCGCAGGCAGCGTGAGCGGCAGAAGCACCTTCCAGAAAATCCTGAGCCGGCTGGCGTTATCGAGCATGGCGGCTTCGTCCAGCTCCTTCGGGATGGCCTTGAAATACTGGGTCATCAGGAAGACGCCGAACGGAGCTGAAAGGCCCGGCAGGATGAGCCCTTGATAGGTGTTGTGGAACTTCAGCATGCTGAAGATCTGGTGACGGGCGACAAGCACGGCCTGTTCCGGGACCGCCAGGCCGAACAGCACGATCACGAACAGCACGTCTCGGCCGGGGAAATTCAGCCGTGCAAAGCCGTAGCCGGCGAGCGATGACAGGATCAACGTGCCGAGCGTCAATCCGCCCGAGACGATGATGCTGTTGCGCACCCAGATGAACACCGACGAGGTGCCGACGGTGTTGATGTAGTTCTTCAGCGTATAGGGCGCGTGAAACACCGAATTCGGATCGGCCATCAGCTCCGTATTGTCCTTGAGTGACAGGCCGATGACCCACAGAACCGGCGCGATCATGACGATCGAAAGCAGGATGACCAGGGCCAATAACAAATGGTCGCCAAATGCCCGGCCCTTGATGGAAGCTGCTGTGGCGCTCATGCCTGGTCTCCCCTGCTGCGTGTCACCAGGTACTGGGCCATGGCCGCGACCAGGATGAGGATGAACAGGATTTCCGATGCCGCGGCGCCCAGGCCGAGATCCCAGCGACGGAATGCGGTATCGTAGATGTAGAGCACGATCGGCTTGGTCAGGTTGTTCGGACCGCCGCGCGTCATCAGCCAGGCCTGGCCGAACAGCTGGAATTGCAGCACGATCTGGATGATGATCACCAGGATGAAGGTCCGCTTGATCGACGGCAGCGTGATCGAGCGTAGCGTCTGCCAGCGATTGGCATTGTCCAGCGCTGCCGCCTCGTAAATATCCTGTGGAATCTGCTGGAGCGCCGAGAGAAAGAGCATCATCGGCAGGCCGATGCACCACCAGATGGTGGCAATGGCGATGCCGGCCATCGCCAGGCTGGGATCGGAAATGAAGGCCGGAGCCGTTGCGCCGAACCATCCGTAAATCGTCGACAACAGCCCGACATTCGGAATGAAGACGATGCGCCAGATCAGCGTGACGATGGTGACCGATAGCACCGACGAGGAAAAGAACAGCGTCCGCAAACCGCGGCAGCGCGCGTGCGGCGGTTGAGGCAAAGCGCCAGGAAAAGGCCGATCAGCGCCAGCGTCGGCACCGTCAGAAGCACGAAATAGAAGGTGTTCCAGATCGATTGCAGGAAGACCTTGTCGTGATACAGCCTGGCGTAATTGCCGAGACCGACAAAATTTCCGGACGAGAACGTGTCGGCCTTGTGGAAACTCAGCCACATCCCCCAGAGCAGCGGGAAGAGCAGCAGCGTGGTGAAGAAGAACAAGAATGGCGCAACGAAAATGACGTTTCGCCATTGCGGCGCATAGATGTCGGCGGTAGGGGCTCTGACGCCGACAGCAAGCGTCGCGGTCGGGGACATCGCCAGCCGGTCAGCCATCTCAGGCCTCCCTCGCATGCCAGGCGCGGCCGGTCTCGTTGAACAGATGCGATTTCTGGCCGTCAAAGGCGAGCCCGATTCTGTCGCCGACGGCGACGCGGCTGTTGCCGGCATCCGAGCCGACGATCTGCTGGCCATCGCCCAGCCGCGCGTAGATCAGGGTGCGTTCGCCGAGCCGCTCGAGCACATCGACCACGCCGCCGGCATTGCCCTGTCCGGCGGCAACGATGCGCACGTCTTCAGAACGGATGCCGAAAGTGTACTTGCCATCGGTCAGTTGGCTGGAGGCGATCTCGGTCTGCACCGAGACGCCGTCCGCAAACCTGGCCGTGGCGTTCTCGCCGGATCTGTCAAGCGTCGCATCGACGAAGTTCATCGCCGGCGCGCCGACGAAACCCGCGACGAATTTGGTCGCCGGGCGTTCGTAGATCTCCATCGGGGTACCGATCTGGTCGATCTTGCGATTGTTCATGACGACGATGCGGTCGGCCAGCGTCATTGCCTCGACCTGGTCATGGGTGACGAAGATCATCGTCGATTGCAGCCGCTGGTGAAGCTGGGCAAGCTCGATGCGGGTGCGGGTGCGCAACGCCGCATCGAGATTGGAAAGCGGCTCGTCGAACAGAAAGGCCTTCGGCTCCTTGACGATCGCACGGCCGATGGCGACGCGCTGGCGCTGACCACCGGAGAGCTGGCCCGGCTTGCGATCGAGCAGATGCGGCATTTCGAGGATGCGGGCGGCTTCGTTGATGCGCGCCTCGATGACCTTGCCTGGAACGCCGATATTCGCAAGCCCGAAGGCCATGTTGTCGCGCACCGTCATGTGCGGATAAAGCGCATAGGACTGGAACACCATGGCAATGCCGCGCTTGCCCGGTGGCAGATGATCGATGCGCTCGTTGTTGATGGCAATCTCGCCGCTATCGACAGCTTCGAGCCCGGCAATCATTCGAAGAAGCGTCGATTTTCCGCAGCCGGACGGGCCCAGGAACACGATGAATTCGCGTGCCCTTATGGAGAGCGACAGATGATCCAGCACCGTCATGGCACCGAACTGCTTGCTCACGTTCCTGATCTCGATATCGGCCGTCACGTCGACGCTCCTCCTCAGCGTTTGCGCTTTCTCGATGATCCGCCTGAACTCAGAGCCTCAGGCGTATGACCTGGTAGGAATAGGCCGGCAGTGACAGGCTCAGCTTGCCGCTGGCGAGCGAGGCGCCCTCACCCTTCCTGGGGCCGACATTGCCAGGGTTTTCGGCCGAATTGACGGCTTTCAGATCGGCGTGTGCCATCACCTGGTGATCGACGATCTCCGCCGCGCCGAAGCCGGTGAGGTCGACCACTGTTTCGATTGCCTCGCTCGAATGGCGGTTGACCGCGAAGAAGGTGACGTGGCCGGTTTGCCTGTCGTGCACGCCGGCAACATCGACATAAGCGACGTCGCCCGCAACGCTGGATTTGTAGGTCGGGCTTTCCACCTTGAGATCCAGCGCATTGCCGCGACCATAGTTAGAAGCAAACAGATAGGGATAAAAAATCGTCTGCCGCCATGCCGGGCCATTCGGAACGGTCATGATCGGCGCGATGACATTGACCAGTTGTGCCAGGCAGGCGATCTTGACGACATCGGAACGGCGGATGAAGGTGTTGAGGATCAGGCCGACCTGCAGCACATCCTCGAAATTATAGATGTCTTCGAGCAACGGCGGGGCGAACGGCCAGCCGTTGCTGCCGCCGAGTATCTTCCTGTCCTGCTCCTTGGAATGGTACCAGACGTTCCACTCGTCGAACGAGATGTAGACCTGCTTGTTGGAGCGCTTCTTGGCCTTGATATACTCGATGACGCCGGCGACCGAGACAATGTAGTCGTCGAGCTTTTCGCTCATGGCGAGATAGTTCGGAGCGTCGTTGGCTTCGTTGTCGAAATACATGTGCAGCGAGATGTAGTCGACCTCGTTGTAGGTATGGTCGAGAACCGTCGCTTCCCATTCAGGGTAGGTCGGCATCCTGGCATTCGAAGAGCCGCAGACCACCAGCTCGAGTGACTTGGAGAAGGCACGCATGGCCTTGGCCGTCTCATGCGCCAGCCGGCCATACTCGTCCGCGGTCTTGTGGCCGATCTGCCAGGGGCCATCCATTTCATTGCCGAGGCACCAGAGCTTGACGTCGAACGGCTCCTTGCGGCCGTTGGCGATGCGCTTGTCGCTCCATTTGCTGCCGCCGGGATGGTTGGCGTACTCCAGCAGGTTGCGGGCTTCATCGAGGCCGCGCGAGCCGAGATTGACGGCAAGCATCATCTCGGTGTTGGCGGAGGTGCACCAATCGGCAAATTCATGCAGGCCGACTTCGTTGCTTTCCGACGTGTGCCACGCGAGGTCGAGGCGCACTGGACGCTGTTCCTTGGGGCCAATGCCGTCTTCCCAATTGTAGGCCGAGACGAAATTGCCGCCGGGGTAGCGGACGATCGGAACATTGAGTTCCCTGACGAGATCGATGACGTCCTGACGCATGCCGTTGGCATCCGCTGTCGGATGGCCGGGCTCATAGATGCCAGTGTAAACTGCCCGCCCCAGATGCTCGATGAAGGATCCGTAGAGCCTCGGATCGATTTCCGAGACAACATAGTGCGGATGAGCCGTAACGGCTGCCTTCATGCATTCCTCCCATCGATATCACAAACGATGATTTAAATCATCTTGCCCGATATCAAAGAGGAATTGGCAGCCCTTCGTCAAGCCAAAATAGCCAAATGTAGGACAATTAGACGAACGCTTTGGAACAGCAGAAAGCCAGATAGTTGAAATTGCTGCGTTATCTTCAGAACCCGGTTTCATGATATCAACCAGTTTTGATCCTGAGCAGGATGTCCTGATCGTAATTTCCAAAGCCCTTGCCGAAAATATTGATCCCGCCGGGGCGCTTGGCGTCGTCCTTGACGCCGATACGGACGCGGATTGAATGATGGCTCTTCAGATCGAGTGCGGCGAGCCCGGTTTCGGACATCCTGAGGCCGTCGACATAGGTGCCGTCATTGGCAATTCGCCAGTTCTTCAGCTTACCGTATTGCGAGCCCTTGAGCTTCCACCAGGAGGGCGTGAAGACGCCGCGCTTGTCGCCGAAATCCCCCGGCGACGTCCAGGTGCCGACATCGACGCCATTGATCGTCAGCGTGATGTCCGAGGGCCAATCGGCGCTGGTGCCCGGCACTTCCGAAGACAGTTCTATCGCAACTTCGAGTCCGGTGATCTCGGCATTGGCGAGCTTGGCATTGTTGGGGAACTGGTATTCGACAAAACCGCGCGTGAACCATAGCAGACCGGCTTTCATGCGGTCCGGATCGAGGAAAGTGTTCGGCACATCGAGTAGACCGATGATGCCGTCCGGCGAACAAAGGCCGCAGGGCGCGGTAACCTCGAAGCCGGTATAAAGCCCGATCGGCATCGACACTTCGATCGCGTCGTTCTTGACCGCACGATATTCGCTCTTGAACACGACGAGCACTTCTTCCGCCGTCGGATAACAGATTTTCTGACTGCCTTTCTTCGCTTTCAGGTTCTCGGTGCGGATCAGCCCCGCATCCTCCAGCACCTGGATGTTGGTCGAGACGGTCGACTGCGGAAGCGACAGCACGGCGGCGATTTCGTTGACATTCATCGGCCCCTTCTCATGCAGCAGTTTCAGCATCGAGATCCGCGCCGAGGAGGCAAGCCCCTTGAGCACGGCAATGCCTTCCTCAGGTTCAATCACCAGAAAATTGCGACTCATGAAATTGCCCGGCCCATGTAAAATCCATATCCGAAATTACCCTGTATATCGGGATATCTGATTTAATCAATGTGCAGGCGGAACGTCGGGCAATTTGTTGAATCCGGCAGGGCGAGGGTCGCGCGGGGGCCCTGCACAGAATTTGTGCAGGAGCCATATGCAGAGTGGACACCTGAACGCCGATCGCCCAATCTAGTCCGGAGCCGAGCCCGGTGATGGCGGCTTGCACATAAAGCGGTTGGACGGGTCGTGACCAAAGGGTGGAAATTATACGATCAGCGACTGGCCTGGGTCCTCGTCGCGCCTGTGCTTTTACTGCTTACCCTGCTTCTGCTGCTGCCGATCGCGATGATGACGGTCTACACGTTTTTCACCTTCGTCACCGCGGGGGTGGAGTCGGCGGTGCTGACCTTCGACAACTGGAAGGAATTCCTCACCGACAGCTACTATCACGGTTTTCTTTGGAAGACCGTTCGCGTCGGCGCCATCACCGCTGTGATCTGCGCGATCCTTGGCTATTTCCCCGCCTATTTCATCTGGGCCACGACCTTCAGGCACAAATGGCTGTTGTTGCTGCTGCTCATTGTGCCGTTCTGGATCAGCTTCACCATCCGGACATTCTCGTGGATCCATATTCTCGGCGAACAGGGGCTGATCAACGTCGTGCTCATCGGGCTGGGGATTATCAACGAGCCGTTGCCGATGCTCTACACCGAGGGCGCCGTCATCATGGGGCTGCTGCATTTTCTGCTGCCCTATATGATCCTGAACGTCTATGTCAGCCTGGAAAGCATCGACCGCACGCTGATCGCCGCCGCCCGCTCGATGGGCTGTACCAGCGCGCAGGCGTTTCGCGAAGTGACCCTGCCGCTATCGATGCCCGGGCTGGGCGCCGGGCTGCTGCTCTGCTTCGTGCTGGCGGCCGGCTCCTATGTGACGCCGCAGCTGCTCGGTGGCAGCCGCGATGCGCTGTTCGGCAACTTGATCTACGACACCATCATGGGGCAGCTCAATTGGCCGATGGGCGCCACGCTTTCCATCGTCCTGTTCGTCCTGCTCGGCGCGGCCGCGGCCGCCTATAGCCGCTATATGGGCCTATCGCAGATCATGAAGGGCCTCAGTGCATGAGAGCGGATCATCCCGATCGCGAAGGCAGATGGGTGTGGCGGCTGACCGGCGCGATCACGGTGTGCGTCTACGTCTTCATGTTTGCGCCGATCCTCGCCACGGTCGTGCTTTCCTTCAATGCCTCGATGTTCGGCGGCTTTCCCCTCACCGGCTTCAGCCTGCGATGGTACGAAAAGCTGCTCACCAACGAGCCGGTTCTCGACGCCTTCCGGACATCGATGTGGATTGCCCTGGTGACGGCAACGGTGACGACGCTGCTCGGCATCATGGCGGCATTGGCGCTGGTGCGCTTCGAGTTCCGTGGCAAGCAGGCGATCAACACGCTTGTCATTCTTCCCGCGCTGGTCCCCGAAACGATACTCGGCGTCGGCCTGCTGGTCATGATCAAAGCCGTCGACCAGCCGCGCAGCATGACGCTGCTGGTGCTCGGCCACATTCTGCTCACGCTCCCCTATGTGGTGCTGATCGTCCAGGCGCGCATGGTCGGCATAAAACGTTCCTATGAGGAGGCGGCGCTTTCGCTCGGGGCGCCGCGCGTGTCGACATTCCGCGAAATCACGCTGCCGCTGCTCATTCCCGCAGTGCTTGCCAGTGTTCTGCTCGCTTTCACCATTTCGTTCGACAACACCTCGGCCAGCCTGTTCTGGCGGCCGGCGGGCGTCGAGACCATGCCGACGCAAATCCTTTCGATGCTGAAGATCTCGATCAGCCCTGAGGTGAACGCGCTCGGAACCGTCATGATCCTTTTGACGGTCGGCATTCCCTTGGCAGGTGGGCTCATCCTGCAAAGCCTCACCTGGTTCAAGGCAGGCAAGTGAAATTGAAAATGGGAGAATGGAAATGAAACTGACAACCACTAAACGACTGGAACGGCTCAACGAACGCTATGCCAATGGCGACATCAGCCGGCGATCATTCCTGACGCTGACGGCCGCCGCTGCTGCCGCCACCGGGCTTTCCATGCCCTGGATGGGACGGGCGCTGGCCGCGGTTTCGGAAGTGCGCTTCGACGGATGGGGCGGCGTGGTGCAGGAGGCGATCGATAAGTACGCGTTCCAGCCTTATACCGCCAAGTCCAAGGTCAAGGTCGTCCAGGGCACCTTTGGCGACGAGAACGAGATCATCACCAAGATCAAGACGTCGAAACCAGGCGACTTCCAGATCGTCCATTCTTCCGGCGTCAACTACTACATCAAATACGTCAATGGCGGTTTCAATTCGGAGATCAACGAGGCAAACATTCCGAACATGGCGAATGTCCTGACCGCCATGATCGAGCCGTTCCGCAAGATCACGCCGAAGCTGTCGGCAGTGCCATATGATTACGGCACCACCGGCATCGCCTACAACAACAAGGTCATCTCGCCGGAGGAAGCCAAGGAAAAGGGCGCCAACCTGCTTACCGACAAGAAATATGCCGGCAAGATCGGCGGCTACGCCGATATGACGACGCGCGTCTGGTATGCGGCGCTGCAGACGAAACAGGACCCCAACAACATCCAGGACATGGACGTCGTCTGGGCCAAGGTTCGCGAGACCCGCGATCTGGCCAAGAAATTCTGGAGTTCCGGCGCGGAACTGATGGACCTCCTGTCGCGCAACGAGATCGTCGTCACCGACGCCTGGTCAGGACGTGTCGCCGCCCTGCAGCAGCAGGGCCAGCCGATCGGCTATCTCGACCCTGCCGGCTCATACGCGTGGATGGAGGACATGCTGGTGCTCAAGGGTTCGCCGATGGCCGAATGCGAGGAACTGATCAACTTCATGCTGGATCCTGCCACCTCGATCGCCGTCGCCGAGGGCCAGAACTATCCGCCATCGCTTGACCCCACCAAGGTGAAGCTGACCGACAAGATCGCGGCGCTTCCGGCCTTCGACCCGACTGGATCGATGAAATCGCTGACCTTCGCCGATCCGCTCTACTGGGCGAAGAACGAAGACGCCTGGACCAAGCAATGGGACAGGGTGTCGAAAGGTGCATGACGACAACAGCCACGACCAGCAGCCCCGGCCGGCTTCGGCCGGGGCTGATGGCGACCCGCTCGCCCAGAGCGAGCGGCAGCCGATAGGAAAGCCTGCGGTCGAGTTTCGCGACATCGATATTTTCTACGGCAAGTTCGCCGCTGTGCGCGATTTTTCACTGGCAATCCGCAAAGGTAGTTTCGTCACCTTGCTGGGGCCGTCCGGGTGCGGCAAAACGACGATCCTGCGCTCGATCGCGGGCCTGGTCGACCTCTCCAGTGGCCAGATCTCGATCGGCGGAAAGCGGGTCGACGACATCCCGATCTATAAGCGCAACATTGGTCTGGTGTTCCAGAACTACGCGCTCTTTCCGCACAAGAACGTCTTCGACAACGTCGCATTCGGCCTGAAATACCGGAACGTGCCGAAACCGGAAATCGTGCGCCGGGTCAAGAAGGCGCTGGATATGGTGCGGCTGCCCGGCAGTGAGACAAAGCTGCCGTCGCAGCTCTCGGGCGGCCAGCAGCAACGCATCGCACTGGCCCGCGCCATCGTCTTCGAGCCGGAAGTGCTGCTGCTGGACGAGCCCTTGTCGGCGCTCGACGCCAATATGCGCGAGGACATGCGCGTCGAGATCAAGAAAATCCAGAGGGAGACGGGCATCACCGCTATCTTCGTGACGCACGACCAGGAAGAAGCCTTGTCGATGTCCGACCACATCGTCGTGATGAACGCCGGCCTGATCGAGCAGATCGGCTCCCCCGCGCAGGTCTATGACCAGCCGGCCACCGCATTCGTCGCCAATTTCCTGGGCAAGGCCAACATGCTGCCCGGCAGCGTGACAGTGATGGACGGCAAGATGGCGACGATCGCGCTGGCCACCGGCCATGTCGTAAAGGCGGCCGCGCCGAAGGCGCTCGCGACCGGCAGCGCGGTCACCGTCGTCGTTCGCCCGCAGAAGCTTACCGTCGGTACCGCCGGTGCTGCCAACAGGCTGGCGGGACGGATCGTCTCGACCTCCTATCTCGGCGGCAATGCGGTCTACGAGATCGACATCGGCGCCGGCACGCTGGTGCGCGCCAACACGTTGATCGACGGACAGCCGCTGCGCGAAGGCGAAACGGTCGATGTCTGCTTCGACCCGCTGGGTTGCGTACTTCTCGACGCGCAAGGTGTACGCATCGCCTAGCGAGGCGGCGCTGACCCGTTCAGTCTTTCGCGTCACCCTTTGGCCCGAGAAATCGCGCATAGATCTCACCGACAATACCGCGCCGGAAAACCAGCACGCAGACCATGAAGGTCAGGCCCGTGGCGATGGTCACTGGAAAATTCGAGGTGGCGAGCGTGTTCTCCAGGCCGACGACCAGACTGGCGCCGATGATCGGCCCGACCATGGTGCCGATGCCGCCGAGGAGCGTCATCAGGATCACCTCGCCGGACATCTGCCAGGTGACGTCGGTGAGTGTGGCAAACTGGAAAACGATCGCCTTGAGCGCGCCGGCCAGCCCGGCCAATGTTGCCGACATGACGAAAGCCGCCAGCTTGTAGTTGGCGACGGAATAGCCAAGCGAAATGGCCCGGCTCTCGTTTTCCCGGATGGAACGCAGGATCATGCCGAAAGGCGAGTTGATGATGCGCCAGATGGCGAACACGCCGATCAGGAAGACCGCCAGCACGAAATAATAGATGTTCATCGAGACGTTCAGGTCGAGCATTCCAAGCAGCCTGCCGCGCGGCACGCCCTGGATGCCGTCCTCACCTCCGGTGAACGGCGCCTGCACGCAGAAGAAGAAGAACATCTGCGACAGCGCCAGCGTGATCATGGCGAAATAGATGCCTTGCCGGCGGATGGCAAAGAAGCCCATCACAAGGCCGAGCAGCGCGGCACCTAGGACACCGAGCAGGATGCCCGCTTCCGGTGGCCAGCCCCAGACCTTGACCGCGTATGCGGTGAAATAGGCCGCCCCGCCGAAGAATGTCGCATGGCCGAAGGACAACAGCCCGGTGTAGCCGAGCAGAAGGTTGAACGCGCAGGCAAACAGCGCAAAGCACAGCATCTTCATCAGGAAGATCGGATAGACGAAGAAAGGCGCCACCAGCAGCGCCAGGATGCCGAGCCCGACCAGCGCCCATTCAAGCCGTGCCGAATTCTTGGCACGCGTCTCGCGAAGTGTCAGTTCGGCCATCTCAGGCATCCCTTCCGAACAGGCCGGCTGGCCGGACCAGAAGCACGATTGCCATGATGACGAAGACCACCAGATTGGAGGCTTCGGGATAGAAGACCTTGGTCAGGCCTTCGGCGAGGCCAAGCATGTAACCGGTGACGATCGCCCCGAGGATCGATCCCATGCCGCCGACCACGACGACGGCGAAGACGACGATGATGAGGTCAGATCCCATCAGCGGGCTCACCTGATAGATCGGCGCGGCGAGAACCCCTGCAAGTCCGGCAAGAGCGGCGCCGAGGCCGTAGGTGAGGGTCAGCAGCAACGGCACGTTGACGCCGAAAGCCTGCACCAGGCCGGGGTTCTCCGTCGCCGCGCGCAGATAGGAGCCCAGCCTGGTCTTCTCGATCAGCGCCCAGGTGCCGAAACAGACGATCATCGAGGCGACCACCACCCAGCCGCGATAATTGGGCAGGAACATGAAGCCGAGATTGGTTCCCCCGGAGAGCAGCGGCGGCACGGAATAAGGACTTCCCGATACGCCATAGTAGTAACGGAACACCCCTTCGAGCACGAGCGCGAGGCCAAAGGTGAAAAGCAGCCCGTAAAGCGGGTCGATGTCGTAAAGCCTCGACAGCGCCAGGCGCTCGACCACGACGCCGAAGCCGCCGACGATCAGCGGCGACAGGATCAGAGCCGGCCAGTAGCCGATGCCGAAGCGGGTGAGAAGCAGGTACCCGACGAAGGCGCCGAGCATATAGAGCGCGCCGTGGGCAAAATTGATGACGCGCAACAGGCCGAATATGACAGCCAGGCCCAGGCTCAACATTGCGTAGAACGAGCCGTTGATGAGGCCGACCAGCAATTGGCCGAGGAATGCCTGAACGGGTATCCCGAAGATCATCGTCATGGCGCCATCATACACCCAGCACTTCATGCAGCAGCGTCATGCGATCCGGCAGTTCGCCGACCGGAAAGCCCGCCACGACCTTGCCGTGCTCCATCAGGTAGAAACGGTCGGTGACGCGGCTGGCAAAGCGGAAATTCTGCTCGACCAGCAGGATCGTCATGCCGCGCTTTTTCATCGTCGCCAGCAGATCGCCGATGCGCTGCACAATGACCGGAGCCAGGCCCTCGGTCGGCTCATCGAGAAGCAGCATTTTCACGCCGGTTCTGAGCATGCGCGCGATCGCCAGCATCTGCTGCTCGCCGCCCGACAGCCTGGTGCCCGGGCTGTTGCGGCGCTCCTTCAGATTGGGGAAAAGATCGAATATTTCCTGCACGCTCATGCCGCCCTCGGCGACGATCGGCGGCAGAACCAGATTCTCGTCCACGGTCAGCGTCGCAAAGATGCCGCGTTCCTCTGGCACCAGGCCGATGCCTTGATGCGCGGTCCGGTGCAATGGCAGGCGCATCAGATCCTTGCCGTCGAAAAAAATCTGGCCGGTCCGCTGGCGGATCAGCCCGATAATGGCGCGCAATGTCGTAGTCTTGCCGACGCCGTTGCGGCCCAGCAACGTCACAGTTTCACCTGGAAAGACCTCAAGATCGACGCCGTGCAGCGCATGGCTCTCGCCATACCAGGCGTTGAGGCCGCGGACTGCGAGAAGCGGCGCGGCGTCACTCATCGGCGGTGCCCATATAGGCGATCCTCACCCGCTCGTCGCGGCTGACCGTGGCGTAGTCGCCGGCGGCAAGGATTTCGCCGCGCTGCATGACGGTTATCCAGTCGCAAAGATCGGCTACAACAGTCAGATTGTGCTCGACCATCAGCACCGCACGCTCCCTGGCGACCGAGCGGATGATGTCGGAAACCGTGCGCACATCCTCATGCCCCATGCCGGCCATCGGCTCGTCGAGCAGCAGCACTTTCGGGTCGAGCGCCAGCGTCGTGGCGATCTCGAGCACGCGTTTCCTGCCATAGGAGAGATCGGCGGCGGGCCTGTTCTTGGCATCGTCGAGGCCGACAGACCGTAAAAGCTCCTCGGCGCGCGGCGTCAACCGATCGAGCACAGACAGCGAGCGCCAGAACTGAACGCTGAGTCCGGCCGGTCGCTGCAATGCAACGCGCACATTGTCGAGCACGCTGAGATGCGGAAACACCGCCGAGATCTGGAACGAGCGCACCAGGCCCATCCGCGCGACCTTGGCCGGCGAGGTGCGGGTGATGTCGTGGCCGAGCAGTTCGATCCTGCCGCCGGTCGGCGGCAGGAACTTGGTGAGCAGGTTGAAGACGGTGGTCTTGCCAGCGCCGTTGGGTCCGATCAGCGCGTGGATGTTGCCGTGGTAGAGGTCGAGATCGACATTCCTGACCGCAACAAAGCCGGCGAAGTCACGCCGCAAACCGCGGGCGGAAAGCACTACCCGCGGCCCATCCGGTCCAGGCGGCGCCATCGGTCCGCCAATCACTCGCCTGCCGTGGGACAGCCGCTCTCCTTGGGGCTCAGAAACGCCTCGTTACCGGGGATCGTGGCGAGCGGTTTGTAATAGTCCCACTCCTTGGTGCTCTCGCTCGGCGACTTGACCTGATAAAGATACATGTCGTGAACCATGTTGCCGTCGGCCTGCACTTTGCCGTTCGCCGTAAAGACATCGTTCACCGGCATCGCATGCAATTCCTTGGCGACCGCCTCGGTTCCATCGGTGCCGGCTTTGTCGATCGCCTTCAAATACTGGGTCACCGCTGAATAGGTGGCGGCCTGGATCATATTCGGCATGCGGTTGGTGCGCTTGAAGAAGCGCTGGGCGAACTCGCGACTCTTGTCGTCGCGATCCCAGTAGAAACCTTCGGTCAGCACCACGCCTTGCGCCGCCTCGAGACCGAGCCCATGCACCTCGGCCAGCGTGAACAGAAGTGCTGCAAGCCGCTGACCGCCCTGCACGATACCGAATTCGGCCGCTTGCTTGATCGAGTTGGAGGTGTCGAGGCCGGCATTCGCCAGGCCGATAACCTTGGCGCCCGACGATTGCGCCTGCAGCAGGAAGGATGAATAGTCGGTCGAGCCGAGCGGGTAACGCACCTCGCCAACCACCTTGCCGCCATGGCTCTCGACGAACTTTGCGGTCTGCTCCTTCAGCGAATAGCCGAATGCATAATCGACTGTGACGAAGAACCAGCTGTCGCCGCCTTGCTGGACGAGAGCGCCACCAGTCCCCACTGCCTGCGAATGCGTGTCGTAGGCCCAGTGGAAGCCATAGGGCGAGCACTGTTTACCGGTTAGCTCGGTGGTCGCGGCGCCGGTGACGATGTCAATTTTTTTCTTTTCCTTGGAAATTCCCTGGACGGCGAGCGCCACCGAGGAGGTGGTCAGTTCCATGATGGAATCGACCTGTTCGGTGTCATACCACTGCCGCGCAATGTTGGAGGCGATGTCCGGCTTGTTCTGGTGGTCGGCGCTGACGACCTCGATCGGCGAGCCTTGTACCTTGCCGCCGAAATCCTCGACCGCCATCTTGGCGGCCTCGACCGACCACTTGCCGCCGAAATCGGCATAGACGCCCGACTGGTCGTTGAGAATGCCGATCTTGATCTTGCCGTCGGAAATCTCGGCGGCTGCGGCAGGCATCGCGGTCGCTGCCAGAAGCGCGGCCGAGACCAGGTACGATATCTTCATTGGTGACTTCCTCCCTTATGGTCGACAACCGAGCAACATGTCGGCGGCAGCCTGCTGCAGCACGAAGAGTGGCCTCCCACATTCCGTCCTCGCCGGCGCAAAATCACGCAGCGCTGTACGGCCGCCGTCCTTCAAATCGTAGCATCGCTCGGCAACGCGAGAACAGTTACTTTAGTATTAGGCATCCGCGATGCCCGGCCGCCGAAGCGCAACATAGCGCCGGATCGTGCGGCGTCCAGATCGGCCTCTATTCTCGCCGAAGCAATGATTACGGCTGACGGTCCGGATATCGTTGAACGAGAATTCCCTCGTCAACCGCCGGCTGGATGATGGCAAGCAACCAGGCGGCCCTCGCCAATGCTTTGGAGAAGCGGGCGCTCGCTGCGGCAGATCGGGGTGGCAGCTGGGCAACGGGTGTGGAACCGGCACCCCGAGGGTGGGTTCATCGGGCTGGGCAGATCACCCTTGAGCACCAGCCGGCCGCGCCGCGCCCGGTCAATGCTGGGTATCGGCACGGCGGAACGCAGCGCCGCGGTGTAATGATGTCTGGGCGCCGCAAAGACCTCGTCGGTCGGCCCGCTCTCCACGATTGACCCCAGATACATCACCGCCACACGGCTCGAGATTTGACGCACCACGGAAAGATCGTGGGCGATGAACACATAGGTCAAGTTGAACTCCTCGCGCAGGTCGGCGAGCAGATTGACGATCTGCGCCTGGATCGACACGTCGAGCGCCGAGACCGGCTCGTCGGCCACGATCAGCCGTGGCCGCAGCGCCAGCGCGCGGGCGATGCCGATACGCTGGCGCTGGCCGCCGGAGAATTCGTGCGGGTAGCGCGATGCGTGCTGGGGCGACAAGTCGACCCGGCGCAGGAGCTCGGCCACGCGGTCCGCCATTTCCGATGCCGAGAGGCGTTCATGGATGCGGAACGGATCGGCCAGCAGATCGCCGACCCGCCGGCGCGGATTGAGCGAAGCGCTGGGATCCTGAAAGACCATCTGCATCTGCCGCCGCAACGGACGAAGCTGGCGCTGGGAGGCGTCGCTGATGTCGCGGCCCTCGAATTCCAGCGACCCCGAGCTGATTTCGGTCAGACGCACCAGACACCGGCCAAGCGTGGATTTGCCGCAACCGGACTCGCCGACGATGCCGAGGGTCTCCCCGGGCCAGATGTCAAGCGACACCGTATCAACCGCATGCACGGTCCGGCGCTGCGCCGGGAAGATCGAGCGGCCGACGCTATAGCGCTTCGACAGGTCGCCGGCACGAAGCAGCGGACGTTCGCGTGGCATGGCATTCATCGTTGCATCTCCACCACGCCGCCAGGCCTCTGGGCAGCGAATTGTCTGCGCGTAGGCTCCGGCAACAGGCACGCGGCGCGATGGCTCTCGCCTTGCATGATCGGCAGTTGAACCAGACAGGCGTCGTGGCGAAAGGCGCAGCGGGGGCTGAAGGCGCAGCCTTTCGGCAGGTTGGAGAGCGACGGCGGAATTCCCGGAATGGCAGCGAGCCGGGCTGGACGTGGTCCCTCCATCGGCGGGATCGAGCCGAACAAGCCCCATGTGTAGGGATGCAGCGGCGCCCGGAACACGCTGCTCTTGCCGCCCTCCTCGACAAAGCGTCCGCCATACATAACCAGTACCCGGTCCGCGACTTCGGCGACGACGCCAAGATCATGCGTGACCAGGATCACAGCGGAACCGAACTGGTCGCGCAATCGTCCGATCAGTTCGAGGATCTGCGCCTGCACGGTAACATCGAGGGCTGTAGTCGGTTCATCCGCGACGAGCAGCGCCGGGTTGCACGAGAGCGCCATGGCAATCACCGCGCGCTGGCGCATACCGCCGGAAAGCTGGTGCGGGTAGCTGTCGATGACCCGATCCGGATTTGCGATGCCGACCGCATCCAGCAATTGCACGGCCCTCGCCCGTGCCGCTTTCGCCGACACCTTTTCATGCGCGCGGACCTGCTCGCCGATCTGGTTGCCGATCGTATGCACCGGGGTGAGCGCAGACATCGGATCCTGGAAGATCATCGCGATTTGGCGGCCGCGGATGGCATCGAGCGCACGCCGCTTGAGCCCGATCAGCTCCTGTCCCATGAAACGGATGGAACCGGAGACGATAGCGTTGGGGCTGTCGATCAACCCCATAATGGCGAGCAAGGTCTGGCTTTTGCCCGAACCGGATTCGCCGACCACACCGACGATCTCGCGCTGCTCGACGGAGAACGAAACACCTCCCACCGCCCGCACCAGGCCTTCGTCGCTGCGGAAGGAGACAGTGAGGTCCTTGACCACCAGAAGGGGAGCATCAGCCGACATTGCGCGCCCTCGGGTCGATTATGACGAAGACGACGTCGACGACGAAGTTTGCCATCACCACGAAGAAGGCGGCGTAAATCACCGTGGCCAGGATCATCGGCAGATCGAGGGTCTGCAGCGCCTCATACGTCAGTTTTCCGACACCCTGCAATCCGAAGACCACTTCGGTCAACAGCGCGCCGCCGCCGACCAAGGCACCGAAATCGAGGCCGAACATGGTGACGAATGCGACCAAAGAGGTCCTGAGGCCATGATGCAGCAGCACCCGGCGTTCGCCGATCCCCTTGGCCCGGGCGGTGCGGATGAAATCCTCCTGCATCATTTCGATCAGGCTTGCCCGCAGCACCCGGCCGTAGAGGCCGACATAAAGGGTTGCCAGCGTGAACCACGGAATGACGAGCGCCTTGAACCAGCCCCAGGGATTCTCGGTCAGGGGGATGTAGCCGAGCGGAGGAACCCAGGAAAACAGCCAGTTGTCGTGCCAGCGGCTTTGCGTCAGCAGGTTGGCGACCTCGCCCAGCCAGAAGACCGGGATCGACACACCTACCAGGCTCAGGATCATCAGCGCGCGATCAATGAATGTACCGCGCGTTGCGCCTGCGATCACACCGACGATCAATCCGCCGAGCACCCACAGCACTGCCGCGCCGCCGACCAGCGACAGCGTCACGGGAATGGCGCTTATCACGGTCGGAATGACGCGCTGCCCGCGATTGACGAAGGAGGTGAGATCGCGGCTGACGAAGAGCCGGTTCATCATCAGCCCATATTGCACCGGCAATGGCCGGTCGAGACCGAAATCGTGGCGCACCTGGATCAGCGTCTCTTGCGAAGCATTGCGGCCAGCAATGCGCGCCGATGGATCAGCGCCAGGCGTCGCAAAGAAGATCAGGAAAGCGACGACGCTGATACCGAACATAACCAGCACCATCTGGCCAAGCCGGAAGCCGAGCGCGGCAACCACTAGACGCCCCTCGGCGAGGATTTCGGATCGAGCGCGTCGCGCACGCCGTCGCCCAGAATGTTTAGAGCCAGCACCGTGATCACAATGGCTAGCCCCGGCGCCAGTGCCACGACCGGCCGCGAATAGAGCAGGCCCTGGCCGTCCTGGATGATCGTGCCCCAGCTGGCATCCGGCGGCTGCACGCCGATCGACAGGAACGACAGCGAGGATTCCGTCATCATGTTGAGCGCCAGGATCAACGGCACGAAAACGATGATGCGGGTCACCACATTGGGCATGATGTCGCGCAAAAGGATGCGCCAGGGCGATGCGCCAAGGCCGATCGCAGCGGTGACGAATTCGGCATGCATTAAGGTCAGGACATGGCCGCGGATCGGCCGCGCCACATAGGGCACATAGACGATGCCGATGATGAAGACCGGTAGCCACAGGCTGCCGGAGCGGATTTCGAACGGACCGATCTGGATACTCTGCGCAATCAGCACGATCGACAATGAAATTGCCAACAGGAAAATCGGAAAAGCCCAGAGCACGTCGAGAATGCGCGACAGGCCGATGTCGACGATGCCGCCGAAGAAGCCGGAAACGACCCCAAGGAATGTCGCGAGGACAAGGCACAGCACGGCTGCAGCACCCGAGATCAACAGCGAATCCCGTCCGCCGTAAAGCAGCCGCGCCGCGACGTCACGGCCCTGGTTGTCGGCACCCAGCATATAGGGTCCGATGCGCCAGGTCGGCCCGACCGGCGTCATGCCGAGGCCAAGGCCTTCGGTGGAGGGCTGCAGCACCGGCTGGGTCACCCCATCGACGACGATCTCGCCATTGAGATTGGTCACAAATGGATCGGTGCCGGAGACGTACCGCGCATAAAGCGGCGCCGCGAGCGAGGCGATCACGATGACGACGAGCACGGCGAAGGCAGATATTGCCGAACGATCGCCTTTCAGCTTGCGCCATGCGGTGCGCCACGGGCCATCGGTGGCCCGGCGAACCGGGATGGCAGGCTGGTCCGCAATGACATTGACCATGAACAGGATTGCCTGGGAAAAATCGCGGCCTGGAAGATGCGCTGATCCGCCGGAAAAGGAAATGCGACGGAGAGCCAGCGGCACTCCGTCGCATTGGCTCCGGTCGGCTATTCCACCCAGGACTGGCTGACAATCCAGTAGAATTGCGGGCTGAAGGTGAAGTTCTTCAGCCTGGAAGAGATCACATCGACGCGCTTTGGCGTGAACAGGACAGCGACCGGAGCCTTGTCCGTCACAGCCTTGTCGATGGCGGTCCAGAGTGTCGCGCCCTTGGCCGGATCGGCGATGGTGGCTGCCTCTGCCTCGTCCATCGATGCGTCGATCGACTTGTCGCAGAACCCCGAAATATTGACCGAGGCGTCGGAGCCCGGCGTAAACGAGGCACAGCTGAACAAGACCTGCAGGAAATTCGATGGCGCCGGGTAATCCTGGAACCATTGCGAGATCGAAATCTGCACCTTGTTATTGGTGTTCTGGATGTAGGTGAACTGTATGTTCTGCGAGATCGGCTTGACCGACGTCTTGTAGCCAAGCTGGTTGAGCACATCCTGCAGGTAGACGCCGATCGCTTTGGAGACCGTGGTGTCCTCGGTGATGATCGTCACCTCCTGACCTGCGGTTCCCGATTCAGCGACCAATTGCTTGGCCTTGTCCATATCCGGTGCTGACCACTTCTCGCCCGGATTGGCGGTGAACGGGCAATAGGCCACAAATGACGGGAAGCCCGGTGGCAGGATCTGGCAGGCCGGTTGCGCCAGATTGCTGCCGCCGAACAGCTTGACGATCGCGGCGCGGTCGATCGCGAAGTTCACTGCCTGGCGAACGCGGATGTCGTTGAACGGCGCCAGATTGGTGTTCATCGGCGCGTACCACATCGCTGTCAGCGGATGAACCGTGACCTGCTTGGCATATTTGGTGCCGAGTTCGGCGAGACGGTCGGACGGCGGCGGGTCGAACATCCAGTCCGCCTGGCCGTTCTCGACAGCGGTCACCGCCGCCTCGTCGGTTAGGCCGAATTCGTAGTCGATCTCGTCCGGATATCCGGCCGGCTGCGCTTCCTTGCTCCATTCCTTGAAATGAGGGTTGCGCACAATCTTCATCAGCTTGTTGGGATCGTAACTGGCGATCATGTAGGGTCCGGTGCCCGGGATCGGATCGGTGCCGGCGTCCTTCAGCGGCGCGCTCGCCGGCAGGATCGACGCGTGCGGAACAGCCAGTTTCTGCAGGAACTCGGCATCCGGCTGGACCAGATTGAAGGTAATGTTTCCGGCGGCGTCGTCGACCGACAGGCCACCTTCGAGGGTACACGTCGCAGGCGTCTTCAAGCACGCATCCGCGCCGACGATGCCTTTGTAGAAGGTCCCGGCCGTCGGCCCGCTGATCTTGAAGATGCGTTGGAACGAAGCCACCACGTCCTTCGTGGTGACATCCGAGCCATCCGCGAATTTGATGCCCTTGCGCAGCTTGAAGACGTAGGTCTTGCCGCCGTTCTCGACCTGCGGGAGGCTTTCCGCCAGGTCCGCGACGACTTCGAAGCCGGTCTTGTCCCCGGCCTTCTTGTAGGTCACCAAGCCATCGTAGAGGACATAATTGATCTGGAAATACTGCAGCGTGTAGTTGATGTGCGGATCGGCGGTGCCTGCCGCGGCATTGGCCAGCAGTCGGAGTGTGCCGCCTGGCTTGCCCTCGGTGGCCAAGGCACTGTTTGCCGGCGACATCATGAACACGCCGAGCAGAGCCAGGCAGGGCATCAACGCTGCAAATGCTTTTTGGGGTCGCATATTTGTTCCCTCATGGAGGCGTGTCGGCTTTTGCCGCGCTGAACCCGGTCGATCGACCATTGCGCGGCTGAAACAGTCTGGGTTTGCGAACGGTGTCCGCTACTTGGCCCAATCGCAAAAGACTACGGCGAGCGAAGCCGGACGGGATAGCTATTAAGATAGATAGGGTCGGACAGGCTTATCCCCGCCTATTTGTTGAGCAGCCGGCCGACATGGCTATTTGACAAGCAATCATCAGCGGGTAAGCTTGCCCGATGCAAAGCCTTCCAGGCGATCTAGAGAGCCGGTTCCAAACCGGAATGAGCATCGACGCTGCCATGGCGGTGGCAACGGAGGTGCTGGAGCCTATCGGTTTCACCGCATTCATCTACGACTATACGCCCGTGCCGGTCAGTCACAAGGGCGAGCTTATCACGCCCTCGTTGATGGCTCTGCGCAACGTGCCGCGCGACATGCAGGATCTCTGGTGCAAGGGCGGATATTATCAGCTTGACCCGGTGCAGGAGGCCGCGCTCACCGTATCGAGACCGTTTCTCTGGTCGCACAGCGGCGTTCAGAGCACCGTCATGCAGCGCGTGCTCCAGTCCAAGCACGATCCTGTGGTCAGCTATTTGCTTGACACCAGAATGACCTGCGGCGTCACCGTTCCCATTCGCCTTGCCGGCGGCGATCTCGCCACCTTCACCGCGATCCGTACCGATCCGGAGGCCGGGTTCGAGCTCGAAGCCAGACCCTTGATCGCCGAGATCGGAGATCTGGGTCATCTGCTGCATGACTCCGCCTACGCCGGTTTCGACGCCGGAATCCGCACCTGCCAACATGTCCATCTGACGTCGCGCGAACGTCAGTGCCTGCGCCTGGCCGCTGCCGGACTGACGGCCAAGCAGGTTGCGCGTGAGATTGGCCGCGCGGTGCCTACTGCAACGCTGCACCTCAACGCGGCGACGCGAAAGCTTGGCGCGCGCAACCGCTTCCATGCCATCGCGCTCGCCGCCCATTACCGGCTGCTCGAACCGGAGCATTGAGGCTCGCGACCTGCAGGCGATCGGCCTTGCCTCGGGCCAACCCATAACCGGCGAACCTATAAATAGTGCTAGCTGTAAATGCGCTGGGCCGCTTAGTACCGTCGGCCGCAAACAAGGCTTGGGAGGGGTGCACCAAAGTGGCTCCTGCCGCGCCATGATGCGGAGCTTGGACTGTGACGGCACATGCGATCACCGAAGGATTTAGCGACTACAAGGGCTATCGCACCTGGTACCGTGTGACCGGGGACATCGGGTCGGGCAAGGTGCCCCTGGTCGTCGCTCATGGTGGACCGGGCTGCACCCACGACTATGTGGACTCATTCAAGGAGCTTGCCGGAACCGGGCGAGCCGTCATCCACTACGATCAGATCGGCAACGGCAAATCGACCCATCTGCCGGACAAGGGCGGCGACTTTTGGACAGTCGATTTCTTCCTGGGCGAACTCGATGCGTTGCTCGCCCATCTCAGCATTGCCGGCCATTATGCCCTGCTCGGCCAGTCCTGGGGCGGCATACTCTCGGCCGAGCACGCCGTGCGCCGCCCTGAGGGGCTGAAGGCATTGATCCTGGCCAATTCGCTGGCCTCGATGGCGCTGTGGGTGGAAGGAGCCCGGCAATTGCGCGCCGAGTTGCCAGCCGATGTGCAAAGTGCGCTCGACCGGCACGAAGCGGCGGGAACCACCGATCAGCCCGAATATGTTGCGGCGACGAAGGCTTTCTACGACCGTCATGTCTGTCGCGTCGTTCCGATGCCGCCAGAGGTCGCCCGGACATTTGCGGCAATCGAGGAAGATCCGACCGTCTATCACACCATGAACGGTCCCAATGAGTTCCACGTCATCGGCACGATGCGGAACTGGACCATCGTCGACCGCCTGCATCGGATCGAGGCGCCGACCCTGGTTTTCCGCGGCCTCTACGACGAAGCGACCGAGGCCTGCGTCCAGCCCTTTCTGGATCTTATCCCGTACGTTGAAGGCCTGGTCTTCCCGAATTCCAGCCACATGCCGCATGTGGAGGAAAAGCACGACTGCCTCAGCGCCGTCGGGCGTTTCCTGGCCAAATACGATTGACGTTCCAGCACCAGGCCTTCTGTTCCAACGGATCGTCGACACGACGCAGTCGTCGTGAGGCAGGTTCAGAAAACCTCGAACCGTCCCATTTCTCCGCCGACGCACATTGCTATGCCTCGGTGATGGCGACGCCACGCTATGTGGATGTCCCGCAAAGGCCTGCAGGGTCGTCCGATGAGGCCAAATCACGGGCAGAATGCCAGATCACGGACAGCATAAAGGAGCCCATTCGAGCGCCTTTTCCATTGCCCGCGGAGGCGGAGGCCTAACGTTGCGGCGCAGATTGGCATGTCGCCGGCATGGCCGCAATCAGCCTGCCTTCCCCTGAACTGGCATCCCGTCGCTGAAAAACCTGACGGATACGGAGGACCAAGTTGCCGGTGGGTACGGAAAGTATCGGACCCAAAGTTTCGCCAAGCAGTTGCAACCGAATTCATTAGCCGGCGTTAAAGTGCGGGTGATCTAGCGGGGCATGGGGAGGCTTTCATGCAGACGTATCTCGTCGAGCGTATGGACGGCGACGATGTTATCTCGGTGCGCGTTGTCAACGCGCCGAGTCCGTTCAGAGCCGCAGCTATGATGACGGGCGGGCGTATTACCTTCCGAACGTGGGAAAAGGATTGGATCCGCGTGACCGACGAAAATCGGGGACAGATCTATGCCTATTGTTTCGTCCCCGGCAGCTATTCCGATACCGAAGCATCGGCGGTATCGTCCGGAAGAACCACCGAATAGGCAATATGCCTGAATAGCGGCAATTCCATCTTCGACCCCACCTTGGTCTTCGAGCCCGCCTTGGCATGTGTCCGTGTCATGCGCACCACAACAGCCAGCGAGCCCGGCATGATTGGCTCTGCCGGCGGCTTGCGAAACAGGCGAAGTGACTAACCAAGCGTCATTGAGCGAAGATCGGGGCATCATCAGAATGATCGATGAAAAGATTGGGGCGGGGGGCGATAAGTGACCCTAATCTTAGCGTAGGCAACTCATGTCTTCGGCATATTTGGGATCAGAAGTCGCGGATCAGGATCTAGCGGTGGATTGTCAGACAACGACCTCGGATAATTGGTCAAGTGTCCCACAATACGCACTGGATCAGGGTGGTCCCGTACTGCGCCCATTTCAAAGATTGGGCGTCGATTTTACCAACATTGCGGCCTTCGATCACCTGAGAAATGTCGTCCGCCAGTACCCCGACAAGCTTGCAATCAGCGACGGCGCCAATCGTCTGACCTATTCCCAGCTCCTCCGGTCAGTCGAGACGCTGTCCCACCAGATCGCGGCGGCCGTCCCAGACGGACAGGCGATAGGGATTCTTCAGGCCAACTCGGCCTGGTATCCCATTGCCATGCTGGCAAGCATGACGGCTGGGCGGCCTTCGGTGCCACTCAACACGCGAGATCCTAGCTCGCGTATCCTTGAAATCGTGGCCGGGGCGCGGCTCTCAGCTGTCCTGGGCGAGGGCAATGTCCGACCCGATGGTTTGCCTCACCTGGTCAGTTGGATCGATGTGTCGACCAGTGCGGCCTCGCAGGCTGGGCAAGTGCCTCGTTCTTATTCCGTCTCGGTCGATGCGCCCGCCATCGTGCTTTATACGTCAGGGAGTACGGGCCGGCCCAAAGGCATCGTTAACAGCCAGCGCAGCTTGCTGTGCCGGGTCCAGCAATATGTCGATGCGTGCCACATCAACTCGGATGACGTTTTCCTGCCATTGACCGGACCGGCCACAATCGCCGGGTGCCGGGAGATTCTTGCTGCTCTTCTCACCGGCGCCACCTTGCATCTGGTCGAAGTCGAAGCGGTCGGCTTGCGCGCCGTTCAACGCCTGGTGCGATCCGAAGACGTGACAATCACCTATCTGGTGCCGGCACTGCTTCGCGCGCTTATGGCAGACGGACCTGCAGAAGCGTTCCATTCACTCAGAGTCGCCCGGATCGGTGGCGAGAAGGTGCCCTGGACCGACATCGCCCTGCTGCGCAAGGCCGTCTCTGATACGTGCCTTATCCAGATCGGTTATTCGTCAACCGAGACCACCGGCTCGCAATGGTTCCTGCCGCGAGACTGGCCAGAGCATGGAGATTCGGTTCCAGTTGGCTGGCTGCTGCCTGGAATCGCCTTCGCAATTGTCGACGAAGCGGGCCGCCGCGTTCAACCGGGCCGCAGCGGAGAGCTTCTGATCAGGAGCCCGTATGTCCTGCTTGGCCATTGGGAGGAGGGGGCGGTTGTGCCGGCAACATCAGACCCGCACGATCCAGGCCTTCGGATTTTCGCGACAGGTGACCTCGTTCGACTTGATGATCAAGGCCTACTGCACATCGTCGGTCGCAAGGGGCGCCAGGTAAAAATCAACGGTCGACGCGTCGAGCCAGCCGAACTCGAACGGGTGCTGCGTTGTGCACCCTCTGTCGCGGATGCCGTGGCAATCGTCACGGCCGCGAATGAGCTTGTCGCCTTTGCTATTCCTCGGCGCTCGGCCGAAGCGACCTTTTCGGACGAGCTTCGCCAGCTTGTCAGGACCAATCTGCCGCCGCCGCTGCGTCCCTTGCGGTTGCACACGATCGCCGAGATTCCGCGTCTGCCGAGCGGCAAAGTCGACATCACGACACTTGCAGAGATGGATCTTTCAGCCAGAGAGACAGCGGCGACCGCGCGTCCGCTCGAGCCGCAAGGCAAGCTGACCGCGCAGCAGGTCGTCCAGCGGGCATGGACCAGCATTCTCAATACGCGCGTAGCGGCAGGACGCTGGGATGACGCCGGAGGAGATTCGCTAAAGCTGCTGCACTGCGTCATGGAAATCGAAAGCGCCATCGGGCAGGAACTCGGCCTTGAGGCCTTCACCGTCGGGATGAGCCTGGAGCAAATGATCAAGGCGGTCGTGTCCGCCCAGGCAGGCGATCAAAGCGCGCGCGCCCAGAAGCACGACCCTCCCATTCTTTTTCTGTTCCCCGGGTCCGTCGGCTATGGCCCGAGCCTTGCTGCCTTTGCAGCAGCGATGGGCAAGGTGACCCGTGTTGCCCCGATCAGGTATCCGGCCTTGGCTATGATACTGCGCGGACAAGACAGCCTCGCCGATATGGCCGACGCCGCCGTCGACCAGATCCGCCGCGCCCAACCCTCGGGCCATGTACGACTTCTCGGCCATTCGCTCGGCGGCGCTGTTGCCTTCGAAGTTGCGGCGCGGCTGCTGGCAGCGGGGCGAACCGTAAAGTTCCTCGGCATCCTCGACACCAGCCTCGTCGGGGAGCGAAGCGCCCGCTGGGAGACGTTTACGCGCACAGTCAATCGAATTCGAACCAACCGCGTGTCCGCTTACCGGATGGCTTGCCGCGCCCTCGCGAAAGTTGCCGTGGCAATGAAGCGCGAGGCACAACTGGTCCAGTTTCTCGACCGCTTCGCTCAAGGACAGTTCAACGCGACGAGCTTTAGAACCAAACTAGAACTGCAAGAGGTTTTGCGCGCGCAAGCCTTCTTCCAGTGGGTGGCCGAGCCAAAGCCGGCTCTGCCGATCACAGGCACCCTGTTCCGCTGTGCTCGACCCGGAATGCCTCTGGCAATCGGCTGGGATAACGTCTTCGCCCATCTGGACGTGATTCCGATCGTCGGCAGCCACATCGATCTGGTTGTAGAGCCTCACCTTACCACCAATCGTCCCCTTATCGAGAAAGCGGTGGCGAAAACCTATTCGCCAATCGAGTCTCGCAAACTGGAGTACAAGCCATCGACCTGATCTCATCATTCGGCAAAGACGCCCTGGTGCTCGACGCTGGCGCGGAAGTCGATCGCATCGTCCAGATCTTGCGCCAGCAGGTCCTTGGCACGCTGCGACGTCGAGGCGTGGTTGTCGGCCTCTCAGGCGGCATCGACAGCTCCGTCGTTGCGGCGTTGTGTGTTCGCGCCTTTGGGAAAGGCAAGGTCCTCGGGATATTCATGCCGGAGCGCCATTCCTCCGGCGACTCACTGAGGCTCGGCCGCATTGTCGCCGCACACCTTGGTATCGAAACGATCCTGGAGGATATAACGCCGGCCCTGGAAGCGACCGGCGCCTATAGACGGCAGACCGAAGCAATCCAGACCGTCGTTCCCGAATATGGGGACGGCTGGAAATGCAAGCTGGTGCTCGCCTCGGTTCTCGAGAGCAACGGTCTCAACATCACGCGCCTCACGGTTCAGGACCCCGAGGGCAGGACCGACACAGTGCGCCTGCCGTCGGCAGCCTATCTGCAGATCGTCGCTGCAACCAACTACAAGCAGCGCCTGCGCAAGATGACCGAATACTACCATGCCGACCGCCTCAACTACGCGGTAGCGGGCACGCCGAACCGCCTGGAGTACGACCAGGGCTTCTTCGTCAAGCAGGGCGACGGAATTGCCGACCTGATGCCAATCGTCCACCTCTACAAGACCCAGGTCTACCAATTGGCCGAATATCTCGGGGTGGACGAAGAGGTCCGGCGCAGACCGCCCACCACGGACACCTTCTCGATGGCGCAGAGTCAGGAGGAGTTCTACTTCGCGCTTCCTTATTATCTGATGGATCTGTGCCTCTACGGCTTGAACCATGGGATCGCCGACGAAGACGTCGCTGAGGCAACCAGCCTCACGGTGATGCAGGTCCAGAAGGTTTTCAAGGATATCGACAGCAAGCGGCGCGCCGCACGTTATCTTCACGCGCGGCCGTTGGTGTCCTCTTCAATGGGCGAGGGCTAGGCGATGTGCGGCATCGCCGGAATTGTGTCGCTGAGCGCCGCAGCGGCGCCCCCTTCCCGGGATGCGCTGATACGTATGGCGGGGGCGCTGGCGCATCGCGGCCCGGACGAGCGCGGGCTTTACCGGGACAGACGTGCAGGATTGGCGCATGCCCGCCTGTCCGTCATCGATCTCGCAAGCGGCCAGCAGCCACTCGCCGGCGCGGGCGACACGATGTGGATCGTCTTCAACGGCGAAATCTTCAATTACGTCGAGCTGCGACAAGATCTGGTCGCGCTCGGTTATCGCTTCCGCACACGCAGTGACACCGAGGTCATCGTCCATGCCTATCATGCCTGGGGCGAGGCCGCCTTCGAGCGAATGAATGGGCAGTGGGCAGTCGCCATCTGGGACTCCGTGGCAGGTCGTCTCGTCTTGTCTCGGGATCGGTTCGGCATCTGCCCGCTGCACTTTTGCGAGCATGGCGGGCGGCTTTACTTCGCCAGCGAGGTGAAGGCCATTTTCGCGGCCGATGCGGATATACCCCGCGCCTTCGATCCAGCCGGCATCGATCAGACTTTCACACTCTGGACTGTCGCGCCGCCACAAGGCGTGTTTGGAGGAGTAAGCGAACTCACGCCGGGGCATGTCCGCATTTATGACAGCGGCGTCGTCCGGGAGCGGGCTTTTTGGAAGCCTGACTATCCAGAGGTTGACGGACCCGGCGATGATGAATTCACCGGCTCGCTTGATGACGCGGTGGAGGAAGTGCGCAGCGCCCTGGAAGCCGCGACGGCGCTCAGGATAGTACGCGCCGACGTGCCGGTCGGCTGCTATTTGTCCGGCGGGCTCGACAGCTCGCTGGTCGCCACACTGGGGAGACGCTTCGCGGGCGAGCGCTTCCAGACTTTCTCGCTGCGTTTTGCCGACGCCGAGTATGATGAGACGCATTTCCAGCGCCTGGTTGCCGGCATGGCTGGCAGTGACCATCATGAGGTGGTTGTTTCGCGCAGCGATATCGCTGGCATCTTCCCTGAGGTGATCTACCACACCGAGCGGCCAATCCTCAGGACCGCGCCGGCGCCGCTGTTCCTGCTCTCGAGACTGGTGCGCCAGCACGGCATCAAGGTCGTGCTTACCGGCGAAGGGGCCGACGAAATGTTCGCCGGCTACGATTTGTTCCGCGAGGGCAAGGTCCGCCGCTTCTGGGGACGCCAGCCCGCCTCGACGCGACGCTCGCGGCTGCTGGAGCGCCTCTATCCCTATCTCAGCCGCTCGCCGGTGCAGCAGCAGGCAATGGCACGCCAGTTCTTCGGGCGCGACATTCACGCCTGTGACGCGCCTGGTTTTGCGCATGGCACGCGCTGGCGTACCACAAGCGCCATCAAGCGGCTGTTTTCGGCAGACATGCGCGCCCAAACGGAGCGCCGCAACGCCGTGTCCGAGCTGCTTGCCCGCCTGCCGCCGGAGTTTTCGCGATGGGGCTCTCTTGCGCAGGACCAGTACATAGAGATTCAGACGCTGATGTCGGGATACCTGCTTTCCTCACAAGGGGACAGAATGCTGATGGCTCATTCCGTCGAGGGGCGCTTCCCGTTCCTCGATCATGAACTCGTGAGACTCGCGAATTCGCTTCCGGCCGCCTACAAGCTGCGCGTGCTCGATGAAAAGCATGTGCTGAAGCGCGTAGCGCAACCGATCGTGCCGTCGGAAATCGTCACCCGCAAGAAGCAGCCTTACCGGGCTCCCAACGCGCTTTGCTTTGTCGCAGATGGCGCTCCGGCCTACATTCGCGAAGCACTTTCGGAGGCGGCGCTGCGCGAAGCGAACGTCTTCGATCCCAAGTCGGTTACCCGGCTGCTGAGCAAGTGCCAGGCCAGCGCCGGCGGCGGCGACCTGTCCAACTCCGACAATATGGCGCTGGTCGGAGTGCTGTCGACGCAGCTTCTCCATCGGCAATTTATCGCGAGCCGTCCAAGTGGGGCCCGCACGCTCAAGCTCAGCATCGATATCGACCGCGAACACCGCGAAGAGGTGCTCGCATGATGCATGGCGCCGTACCGCTCCTGCACGACTATCTCACCCACTCTGCCAGCCGGCTCGGCGACAAGGTGGCCCTAGTGTGCGGCAATCAACGCGTCACTTATGGCGATCTCGATATGCGTTCGAACGCCATAGCGCACCATTTGACCGATGCCGGAATTGCGCGTGGCGATCGCGTGGTGGTCTTCGCCGACAACACTGTCGAGGCCGTCATTGCGTTCTGGGCGGTGCTCAAGGCCAACGCCGTGGTGTGCATCGTCAATCCGCTCACCAAAAGCGACAAGCTTGATTATCTGCTCAACGATTGCCGCCCGACGGCACTGATCACCGACAAACACCTGCACTCGATTTTCAGGGAGCCGGCGCGGAATTGCCCATCGTTGCGCCGCATGATCGTCTCCGGGCCGATCGAACACAGCGACCTGCAAGAATTGCCGCATGCTGTGCGCTGGGACGCCGCGGTCGCGGCAGCCCGCAGCACGCCGCCCTGGCGCCGCTGCATCGACATCGATCTCGCTGCGATCATTTATACGTCCGGCTCGACGGGCGAGCCCAAGGGCGTGATGCTGACGCATCGAAACATGATCGCCGCGTGCGCCTCGATTTCCTCATACCTGGCGCTTGCCGAAGACGAGGTGATCCTCAATGTCCTGCCGCTCGCCTTCGACTACGGTCTTTACCAGATGATCATGACATTCGGCGCGGGCGCCCGGCTGGTGCTTGAGCGCTCATTCGCCTTCCCGGCGCAGATCCTTGGGCTGATCAAGCAAGAAAGGGTGACGGGTTTTCCCGGCGTACCGACCATCTTCGCCGCACTCGGGGAGCTCAGGTCTCTCAGGGATCAGGATTTTTCGAGTATTCGCTACGTCACGAACACTGCGGCCGCCCTGCCGCTCAAGCACATTCTCCTGCTGCAGGAACTGTTTTCTGGCGCCCGCATCTATTCGATGTACGGCCTTACCGAATGCAAGCGCTGCACCTACCTGCCGCCGGAGGATCTGGAGCGAAAGCCGTCGAGCGTCGGGATCGCCATCCCCAATACGGAAATGTGGATTGTCGACGAGCATGACAGGCGGGTCGGCCCCGGCATCGTTGGTCAGCTCGTCATCCGCGGAGCGACGGTGATGAAGGGCTATTGGGGCAAACCGGAGGCGACAGCCAGGAAGCTCAAGCCCGGCCTGCTGCCGGGTGAGCAGGTCCTATACACCGGCGACTACTGCCGGATGGACGCCGAGGGCTACCTCTACTTCGTCGGTCGCGGCGACGAGATCATAAAATCGCGCGGAGAGAAGATAGCGCCGAAGGAGGTGGAAAACGTGTTGATGAACATTGCGGGCGTACGGGAAGCCGCGGTCATCGGCGTTCCGGACGAACTGCTCGGGCAAGCAGTGAAGGCATTTGTCGTGATGGAGCAGGGAAGCATGATCGGTGAAAAGCAGTTGCAGAAAGAGTGCCAGAGACGGCTGGAAAACTTCATGGTTCCGAAGTCCATCGTCATCGTACCCAGTCTGCCGATGACCGACACGGGTAAGCTCAAAAAAACGGCCCTGTCATGAGTCGGTACCAGGGCGAAGTTGATCAGCATTCATCTTTTGTACCGGAGGCGAAATAAATGTTATCTACCAAGGATAGAACCGATACCTGCAGCGAACAAATTCGCGCTTTCCTGGCCTCGAATTTCTATATAGCCGATCCCGAGAGCCTGGAGAGCGACACCTCGCTCCTCGACCAGGGCATCGTGGACTCGACGGGTGTGCTCGAGGTTATCGGCTTCATCGAGGAGACCTTCGGCATCACGGTCGAAGACAGCGAGCTGCTGCCGGAGAATCTCGATTCCATCGAGGGAATTGCGCAATACGTCATGCGCAAGAGAAACTGACGCAAGAGAAACTGATTTCCGAAATCTCGCGCAACTCTGTTTCAACTTCCCGGCCGTTTCTAGCCGCGACAGCGCGTCTACCTGCCGCGGCTGCGATGCTTACGCCTGCGCCCTCGTACGTCCCACAACCACCCTGACCTCACCGGCCTGGTTGGTGACTGCCCGGATACTCTCATAGGCCTTGGAACGCTCGAGCAAACTCATGACCTGCCGATCCTGGCCAAGCCCCACTTCGAAAAGCAGGATGCCTCCGCGCCGCAAATAGCGCGGCGCCTCCTTGAGCACCCGCATGTGGATGCTCAGGCCGTAGGGGCCGGCTGCGAATGCTTCACGCGGCTCGAGCTCGACCAGATGCGAACGGTCGCCCTCGAGCCGTTTTTCCGAAATGTAGGGCGGGTTGCAAACGATCACGTCGATCGTGCCGTCGAGCTCCAAGCCTGAGAAGGCGCTGAACAAGTCGCCCTGAAGCACCGTTACCCGGTCCTCGATTTTAAGATGGGTGACGTTGCGGCGCGCGACCTCCACGCATCCGTCGGTAAGATCGCTTGCCCACACGCGCGCGGTGGGAGCGTGGTGCGCGATGGCGCACGCCAGATTGCCCGCCCCACAGCACATGTCGACAACGCGAGGCACCGGCAGGTTCAGTTGGCTCAGGACATCGAGAGCGGCCTTGCCGAGCAGTTCCGTTTCCGGCCGAGGAACAAGCGCACCGGGCGAGACCAGCAACTGCAATCCCATGAAGGTGCTGCGCCCCCTGCCGTAGGCATCGGCAACATTGATCTCTTCGCTCACGACACTCGCCTCCCCGATTTAGCCGGCGTTGGTGGCCGACGTACCGATGAAGTGTATCTCAAAACCGTTTAACTCTCGATCGACAAAATCAAAACCCATCCGTCGCCAGACGCTTTGAAGCCTTGATGCTACAAAGATGATCATAAGCTTCTGCCGGGTGTCATGATTAGGAATATCTCCTTACCTGACCCGGTTATCCCCAGCCTGGCGAGCCAGTTGCCGAATTCTCAGCCTGGCGTCACGATTTTGCTACATTTTAATCAAAGAAGGCACGTATGTAAGCAATTCGTAATGTTCAGCAGCGGGGCGGGGCTGCTGCTTCCCGGAAGGTTAAAGTTTGTCCCTCATCGAAAGAATCGACGAGATTGCGCGGCAATTTCGCGTCAACGAGCGCACATCATGAAGTCGACCAAAGGGCGCTCGCTCGATCTCCGCTCCGCAATGTTCGGCTGTGTGCACGGCCTCGTCGGCGTAGGCGTTTTCTCGGCATTGATAAATATCCTCGCCTTGACCGGCTCCGTCTACATGCTCCAGGTCTATGACCGCGTGCTGCCTTCGCAGAGCGTGCCGACTCTTATCGGATTTACCGTCGGGATGCTGGGACTTTACGCGGCCTATGGGCTCCTCGATTTCGTGAGGCTTCGCCTGTTGGTCCGCATCGGCAGCCGCCTGCATAGAAATCTGCAGCAAAAAGCGTTCGCAGCCTCGCTTTCCCTGCCCCTCGTCGCCGGGCCGGATGCGAACCGGGTACACCCGCTTCGTGATCTGGACCAGCTACGTGGCTTTCTTTCCGGGCTCGGGCCGACAGTCTTGTTCGACGCTCCCTGGATACCATTTTATATGGTGGTCATCTATCTGCTGCACCCCGCGCTTGGCGTGCTGGCAACGCTCGGCGCATGTGCCGTTGTGTTTTTGACGGTGGTTGCCGAGATCATCGGCCGCAAACCAGCGGCTCGTGCATCTGAGACACTCGTAGCGCAGCGGCTTCTGGCCGACTCCGGCCGCCGCAACGCAGAGGTTGTTCAGGCGATGGGCCTTTCCGCCCCGCTTAGCCGGCGCTGGAACGAGGTCAGTCATCTTTATCTGAAGAACCAGGAACGGCTCTCCGACGTCGTCGGCGCAGCAAGCTCACTGTCGAAGACGCTCCGAATGGCCCTGCAATCATGTGTGCTGGGGCTTGGTGCCTACCTTGTGATCGGCGGCGAGGCCTCGCCCGGCGTGATCATTGCATCGTCCATATTGCTGGGCCGCTCGCTGGCACCGGTCGATGTGGCGATCGCAAACTGGAGAGGGTTTCTGGCAACCCGCAAAAGCTATTCCGAGCTGGCGGCAGCCCTGGATGCTTTTGATAGCCAGCAAGAGCCAATGGAACTGCCCGGCCCGAAGGCTGAGCTTGCGGTCGAGGAATTGACCGTCGCGCCACCAAGCCTGCAGAAGCCCACCATCTTCAATGTAAGCTTCCGCTTGGCGAGAGGCGCAGGGTTGGCGGTCGTCGGCCCGAGCGGCTCCGGCAAGACCACGCTCGTGCGCGCTTTGGTCGGCGCATGGAAGCCGCTTCGTGGCACGGTAAGATTGGACGGCGCCTCGCTCGATCAGTGGAACTCAGAACTGCTCGGCATTCATATTGGCTACCTGCCGCAGGACGTTGAGCTGTTCGACGGGACGATCGCCGACAACATTTCGAGGTTCGGCGGTAAAAGCGACGCAAAAGGCGTGCTGGCAGCTGCCAAGGCTGCGGGCGTGGACAAGATGATCATGCGTCTTCCGCAGGGTTTTCAAACACGCATCGGAGAAGGCGGCGCGGCCCTTTCGGCTGGGCAGAGGCAGCTCGTCGGGCTTGCCAGGGCACTTTACGGCGATCCATTCCTCGTCGTTCTTGACGAACCAAATTCCAATCTGGATGCAGACGGTGATGCTGCTTTGGCCGGCGCAATCCTGGCAGTGCGTCGGCGCGGCGGTATCGTGATCGTCGTTGCGCATCGCCCCTCCGCTCTCGTCAACATCGATCAGGTACTCGTCCTGTCGAACGGGATGCTCCATTCGTTCGGCTCGCGCGAAGACGTTCTGGCAAATGTGGTCCGGCCCTTCCCGCGCCCGGACAAGCCAAACATTGTCGTTCCGCTGCAGCACGGTGCAAGCGGGCATGCGTGAGGTATTGCTTAGTGTCTAACGTGACCATGTCGTCATATGCTGCGGTTGGCGGCGAAGGCCCGCCGACCGGGCAGAAGCCGCAGCCGGATGGGATTCGAGCCAATCTACCCTGGGGTACTCTGGTCCGGAGCCTAGCAGCACATTGTCGTTCCGCCGCACAAGGGTGCAGCCGGGCATATGCGAGGTATCGCTCTGCTGTTGCCGTGTCATACGTCGCAGCCGGTGGCGAAGGCCGTTCGTTGGAGACGAAGCCAGAGCCGGATGGCATCCGGGCCAATCTGCTCTTGGGCCTGGCAACCAGCTTGCTGTTGATCTTTGGCGGAGGGCTCTGGTTGGGATTGACCAAGATTGCCGGCGCGGTGATTGCGCCCGCAACCGTGGTGGTCGAAAGCAACATTAAAAAAGTCCAGCATCAAACCGGCGGCACCATCGGCGGAATCTTCGCTCAGGACGGCGATCATGTGAAGGCCGGCGATGTGTTGGTCAGGCTGGACAACACATTGACCCGAGCAAACCTGCAGATAGTCACCGAGGACCTCAATCGCGCCACCATTCGTCTGGCCCGACTGGAGGCCGAGCGCCAGGGTCTGCCGGAAATGCAGACCCCGCCCGACCTTCGCGCTCAAATGGGCGACCCGCAAGTGGCGGCACTTGTCAGTGGCGAGCGTGCCTTGTTTGAAAGCCGTGCTGCGGCGCTGGCTGGCCAGAAGGCACAATTACAAAGCCGCGCGAAGCAGCTGGAACGTCAGATCGATGGCCTCAAATCGCAGCAGTCTGCAACGGACGAGTCTCTGGATCTGCTGACCAAGAACCTTGCGGATGTCGAATCTCTCTACGCAAAGAAGTTGGTGTCCAAGGAGAGGTTGAGCAATGTCAGCCTGGACAAGACCCGGGCTCGCGGCGAATCGGGACGCCTTGTCGCAGCGATAGCAGAGGTCCAAGCTCACATCAGTGAAACGGACCTGCAGGTGCTTCAGCTCGACGAACAAATGCGGAGCGACGTGACCAACGAACTTCGCGAAACGGAAGCCAAGCAGACCGAGCTCAGTGAGCGCAAGGTGGTGGCCGAAGACGAACTCAGCAGGACAGATATTCGTGCCCCGCAATCGGGCACAGTACAAGAATCCTCGGTCCATACCGTAGGAGGCGTGATTGGCGCGGGAGAGGTGCTCATGATGATTGTGCCCGATTCCGACAACCTTGTCGTCGACGCTTCCATTCCTCCGTCGCGTATCGACGAGATTCATCCCGGACAGCAGGTGTCGATCCGCTTTCCAGCGTTCGACGCCGGCACCACACCTGCTTGCGAAGGCTCGGTCAAGCGCGTCTCAGCGGATCTGATCAAGGATCAGCAACGCCAGCTTTCCTTTTTTTCGGCGCGTATCGACGTCGAGAATGAAGCGACGTGCCTGACAGGAGAGAAAATCCTCAAACCGGGCATGCCCGCCGAAGTCCACATAAGAACCGACGAGCGCAGTGTCTGGTCCTACTTGATGAAGCCCCTCACCGACCAGTTTTCCAGAGCTTTCAGGCAGTAAAGCGGTTGCCACACTCAACCGACAGTGCGGCGGCCGATTGGATCGGGGCGCAGCCGATCTATCGGGTCGCCGCATTTTCGAGAGCGCTGCTGAATCTGACCTCGATCGTGTCTCCCGGCATGACCTCGGTGTCTTCTTGGGCAAGCTGTTTTCGCCATTCTTCGCCGACCTTGCGAATGATCGTGACCTCGGCCTGGATCGTTTCGCCGGCAACCGGCAACGGCAGAGCGGCCGCTCCCGTGGGCTGCAACTTCTGGCTGGCGGCGCGAAGTCTTGCGCCAACGTCGGCAAGACGCACGTTGGTATCCTTCAACTCAGTCAGCAGACCCATTCTTCTTTGGTTGACATTGCGTTCGTGCTGTCTGGTAAAATCGTCCTGCTGACGTCGTGCTCTCATAAGCTCAACCGACGTTTCGAGTGCCCGGCTGGAAGAAAGAACCAAAGCGCGCCGGACATCGGCAAGCCGGGTATTGGTTAGATTTCCGGACTCAAACGCTTTCCTTACGCGCGCCAGCTCGTCTTCGTCCGCCTTCACTCCATCCGCTTCGGCCTGCTCGCGCTTGAGCAGGGTCTCGGTTTGTGCAGCAGCATCCTTGCCACTTTTTTCGAGAAAGCCCTGCTCTTGCCGGAAGTTGTCCAACGAGAGCTTCAGCCCTTCCGCTTCAGCCTGCGCGATCGCCGACGCAAAACTTGCCGGCAAGGGAGATCCTTGTGGTGGCTGCATGTCGAAAGTCGGTTTGTCCTGAAGTTCGGCGCGGATGCGGGCGCTATGAAAATAATCTCTCGTATATTCCCCCCAAAGCGACTCGTAATCGCGCCGCAGATCCACCGGATCCGGGCCAACCTGGTTTGCCCGGGACCGCAAAAGGCTGAAACCGCCTGACACGGCAATCGCCTGCCGCACGGTCATCAGCGGGCGGTAGGCCTGCTGTCCGGGAGTGAGCACGTCGCCGGTCACATAGATCGGCCTGTACTCCGCAACCACGGCGGTCACGTCTGTCGGCTTGATGACGATCATTTGCTCCCGCCCATCAGGCAGACGCTGGTGGAATATCTTGGTCGGCAAGATCGTCTGCATGCGCGTTTGCAGTTCAGCCGGAGTTAAGCCCCCCACCGAAACCATCCCGACTTCGGGAAGCGCGATCGTGCCGTCCATCTGGACCACCGCACGTTGCGTTCGCTCCGGGATGGAGGCAATTCCAATCTCGACGGTGTCGCCGGCAGAAAGTCGATAGGCGACCCGCGGTTCCGCTGCAGCAGCCGTATTCATGGCAGCCAGCATACCGAACACGACAAGAAGCATTCGATCAACGAGGACCATTGGCGGCAATCTCCTTCTGGTTCGACCGCGGCTCTTCCGGCCAATCGAGACGGGTGACGAATTCGTAGACCGGCCCGCCAGGCACGCCCCAGTTGCTCGACCAGATTACCTGTGAGCCGTCCGGGGATGGCGAGGCATGGGTCTCGCTCCAGTAATCGGACGGGACGTTGTGAGTTTGCGTGACGCGTCGAACCTCCCCGCTGCCGTCGAGGCGAAGCGCGATCACCTCTCGCGCATATGGCGCCCAGTCGGGATTGGCAGATATCTCTTCCGGCTTGCCGCCATAGCTTACGAACACCCAACCGCGCCTGTCCAATGCCCGCAGGGATGCATGCTCGGCTTCGCCAAACTTCATAAGTGAGGTGACCTTTCCGTCGGCCAGCCTCCTTTTGATGACGTGATATTTGTCAGGGTCGGACTTGCTGATGCCCACGAAAACTTCGCTGCCATCTTTATCCACCGTCATATCGCCATGGCCGGGGCGATGATGGTCAGTCCACCTCTGCCGCAACGTCCCGTCGACGGAGAAAATAGCCCGCTGCTCTGTGTCCTCGTTCACATTCTGAAAGCACAGGATGTTCGCTCCGAGCGGGGAGATCGAGCAGGCGCTGACGGTTCCGGCAAGCTGAGCAAGATCGATGTCCGGAAATTTCCGGCGCTGCTTGAGATCATAGGCAAATACAACCATCGCGCCATCCCAACGGATTGCGCGCACTGCTATGCGATCGCCGTCACGGCTGGGATTTCCTTTGGACGGCCCGAACTGAAGATCACGATAATTCGATGAAACGAACAGGACGTCTTCGCGATTGGTCCGCGGCGCCCAGGTCGAAATTTTCCGGTCCTGAACGCAGATCATCAGATCGGCATTTTGCGGATGCCATTCGCATTCAGCCGATCGAGCACGACGGAAGAGCGGGACATAGGTCTGCCCGTCGAAAAAGCACATGCCATTGCAGCCGTTGGTGATGACGAGGAGAGTCTGGTCCGAATTCCAGGCCTGGGCGCTGGAATAACGGTGGCTGCAGAATTTTTTCTCGCATACGACTCCATTCCCAAGGGCCCCAGGCTTGGTAATGCGCATGAAAATTGTCCCGAAGGCTGGGTCGGTCGCGGGTTGGAGATAATCGGGCAAGTCCATCGTCACTGGCGCAACAAATTGTCTCGACGCGCTGCTTTGCCGACTGCCTGCCACGGTCAAATCCAACGACAAGGCAGCCGCAATCAACAGAGCCAATCCTCCCGGGCGAAAGCTCATGTCATGTAGCCCATCTCGTGTCGCACCCGGCCTTCGCTGAGGCGCCCTTGCCACCATCCGATGGTCCGCTCCAGGCCTTCGCGCAGGCTGGTCTGGGCACGCCATCCAGTCTTGCTTTCGAGGAGCGAAGAATCGGCCAGCAAGGCACGCACCTCGGAATTCTGCGGCCGCAGGCGGCGCTCGTCCCGGTGGATTGGTTTCTTGCAGCCACTCAACTCGATCACCAGATCCAATATGTCCGAGATCGTCACGGCGCGCTGGCTTCCGGCATTGTAGGCATGGCCAAATTCGAGCTCGGCGGAACCTGCGGTCAAAAACGCCGCCGCGGTGTCTTCCACGAAAGTAAGATCGCGGATCGGGCTTGTGTCTCCCACCATGATCGCCGGGCATTTCTTGTCGAGAGCCTGGCGTATAATGGTCGGTACTATGGCCCGCTCACTCTGGCGCGGGCCGTACGTATTGAAGGGCCGCATGATAACCACAGGGATGTCGAACGATCTGGCGTAGGACTCCGCCATCATGTCCGCGCCGATCTTGGATGCCGAATATGGTGACTGTCCCTGCAACGGGTGCGATTCGCTGATAGGCATTGTCAGCGCGGTGCCATAAACCTCGCTTGTCGAGGTGTGCACCACACGCTCCGTATCCCATTGGCGCGCCGCTTCGAGGACGTTGACCGTGCCCAGGATGTTCGTTTCTACATAGGACTGGGCCGCGGCGTACGAATATGGGATAGCTATCAGTGCGGCGAGATGAAACACGACCGCCTGGCCACGCACGATCCGGTTAAGGAAGGCGCTGTCACGAACATCGCCGCGGATGAGGTTCAACTGGCTTCGAATGGTGTCCGGCAAATCGTCCAGCCAGCCGTGGCTGTCGAAGGAATTGTAGAGAGCCAGCGCAGTGACGTCCGCGCCGCTACGGACGAGTGCTTCGGTGAGATGCGACCCGATGAATCCGTCGGCACCGGTAACCAGAACTTTCCTGCCCTTGTATGCCATGACCCAAGCGTTCCCCCTATGACGTGAGGCACTGACTTTGCAAATCCACGAGAGTGCGGGTGTTCCACCTGCTCTCAAGTTCCGATCGGCGACGGCGAAACCACCCCAAGCACCGCCAGCAAGCCGCGCACCATCCACACAACATCGGACCCGATCGTGCGCTGCGGATAATAGGAAAGGTCGAGCCTGGCTTTGGCAGGAAACAGAACCTGGCGATAGAACAGTAGCGGGTCCATCGATCGCGGATAGAAACGGGCTTCATGCCGGAAGAGAACCTGGGCTGGACCCAGCAAGCCTGGCTTGTATTGTAAAATGTCTTCGAAGCCCCCGCGAAAACAATCGGCGAAGGCAAGGCTCTCCGGGCGTGGCCCGATGATTGCCATCTCGCCTCTGAAGACGTTCCAAAGCTGTGGCAGTTCGTCGAACTTGGTGACCGCGAGGAACCGTCCTATCGGCGTCATGCGGCTGTCATCGGCCATGGTCAGAGCCAAGCCACCGGGGTCACATTGCACGCTGAACTTGCGAAACTTGTACATGCGGAATGGGCGAGCACCGGCCCCGACGCGGGTCTGTGTGAAGAAGATGGGCCGACCGCCTTCCAGCAGCAGCGCCACGGCAATCAGCAGCATCAGCGGGGCGAAGACGATCGCCGCGGCTGCAGCAATGACGAGATCGATTGCTCGTCTCGCAGACCCATGGGCGGCGCTCGAGCCGTTAGGCCTGTGAATGGCTAGGTCCAGGGCATTCATGCGGCTGTTCCTGTCTGAGCGCAGTTATTGACCGCCGCGGCAAGAGCGACCACCACCGTTTCGACCAAAGGTGCGGTGATCTGCGGATGCAGCGGTACAGTCAGTTCGCGCTGGGCGAAATCTTCAGTGCGCGGTAAGTGAGTACCGGGAATGAGCTCACAATAGAGCGTCATCTGGTGCACCGGCGGGTAGTGGATAGTGGTTTGTATCCCTTGCCCGCGCAGTGCGTCGATGACGTCTTGCCTGTCGGCGTAACGTGGCAAAAGGATAGGCATGATGTGGTAGGCCGACGTCCGCGGCTCGTGGAACGGGATGGTCACGGCTGGGCAATGCTTCGCTATGAGACGACGATACAGCATGACCAGGATACGCCTGATCTCATTCCACTCCTGCAGATTTTGCAGCTGGACCAGTCCGATCGCAGCCCGCAATTCATCCATGCGATAGTTGAATCCGAGCATGGTGACATCATACTGAGGGGTGCGGCTGTTCAGCCTTTGACGTGTCCCGGTGGTCATCCCATGTCCACGCGCCTGGCGGATTGTCTCGAGCAGACCGGCATCCCTGGCGATCACAGCCCCGCCTTCCGCCGTGGTCATGTTCTTGTTGCCGTAGAAGCTGAAGGCGGCCGCGGCACCAAATGTCCCCACCTCCTTCAAGCCCGGCGCATGCGCGGCGTCCTCGACGATGTGCAGCCCCCGGGCACGGGCGAACCTCTGCCATTGTTCCCGATCGGCGAGGTAGCCGGCGAAATGAACGAGAATGATTGCCTTGGTGCGGGCCGTGCATTTCGCTTCGGCTTCCACGATCGACATCAGCGGCACGTCGGCTGACTCGATGTCGACGAAAACCGGCGTCGCACCGACATAGAGGACCGCATTTGCGGTCGCCACGAACGTCAAGGATGGCACCAGCACCTCGTCGCCCGGTCCGATGCCAAGTGCGTGCAAAATGAGATGAAGCGCTGCGGTGCAGGAACTGACCGCGACGCAATCCTCCGCATCATGAACGTCGGCAAAAGCTTGTTCGAAGGCTCGTACCTGCTCCCCCATGGTCAGCCAGCCGCTGTCGATGACCCTGGTCAAAGCAGTCTTCTCCGGCACACCCAAGATCGGGGCACTGACCAAGAGCATCACAACCTCCTAGACTGATAACTGTGGGAACCGGGCTCGTGACTTCATCATCATCATGCAGCCGTCGCAGTGACCTCGATCGAGGCCGACTGGTCTTCCCAGGAAATGGTCTGTGCGTTCTGAAAATCGTCGACGCGCCCGATATCGAGCCAGAGACCCTCATGCTTGTACACGTGCACGGTTGTGCCGTTCTGCATCATCTGCAGCATCAGGTCGTCGAACCCAAAGGGTATGCCGGATGGGATAAACTGCAGAACATCCGGGTTCATGCAGTAAATTCCCATGCTGACCAGATGCGAAAGCGTCGGCTTCTCGCGAAAGACCTGCACGGTATTGTCGACTTCGTCGATGACGCCGAAATCCATCTTGATCAGGCGACAGGCTGTTGCGATCGTCACTGGATCGGTGTGCTTACGGTGCGCTGCTACAAATCGACTGAGGCTTAGATCCGTGAGGACATCGCCATTGAGAACGATGAATGGCTCCGTCAGTTCATCCCTGATCAAAGACAGTGGCCCGATGGTGCCAAGCGGCTCCATCTCCTGCGTATATCGAATTTTCAGGTTCCACTGCGAGCCATCTCCACACACGGTGCGGATCAAGTGGCCGAGATACCCGGTTGTAATATAAACTTCCTGAATGCCGTTGCGTCGCAACCATTTCAGAAGCATCTCGAGAACCGGCCGTGCGCCGATCGGCATGAGCGGCTTCGGCAAGACCGAAGTGAAGGGGCGGAGGCGTGTTCCCATTCCTCCACATTGAATAACCGCTTTCATCCTGGTCCTCCCTTGTTCATTCGGCCTGAACGCCATCGTCACGGGCCGGCTATCCTGCCCTGGTCAGCACCCGGGAAACGCGTTCTTGTCCCCTCAGAAGAACCGGTGAGATTTCCCGTAGAAGACCGGTGAGATTACTCCACTGTCCGCTGATCCGGACATTGCATCTGGATGGTATGTGGCCGTCAGGGTGGATGTCGTCGTGCATTCGAATGGTAACAATTCAGCCGTTTTGCTGTTCTATATCTTTAGACCTATAGCACTGCTGAACGACCGGCCGGTCTGTCAGCTGTCCAAAAGGTCAGAACGTATGTTCGACGACGTTCGGCGGGTTTCGCTCACAAGGGGCAAAAAAAGAGGAGCGTTTCCCGTCATTTAAGATTATATTAGAAATCTGGCGTTTGCGGTGTTGGGGGTGCCGCAGCGTCGGCTGGATGAATCGACGAGTGGATGGCCACGATTTTCAGGCCATTACCGTTCAATCCATTCAGATAGGCGTTGGGGTAGTTCAATGTATCGAATCGTCATCGCCGACGATCACGGCTTGTATCGTCGCGGCTTGCGATTGGCACTGACCGCAGGCATTCCAGGTGTGGAGATCTTTGAAGCGTCCTGTTTCGACGCGGTGCTCAGTTTGCTGGCAGAGCAGTCGTTCGTGGATCTTGCGATCCTGGATCTGAATATGCCGGGCCTGTTCAATCAAGAAGTGCTCGGCGGGATCCTGTCTGCCTATCCGGACACGCGATTTGCGATCGTTTCCGGAAACGATTCACGCTCGGAAATACTCACGGCTCTGTCGATCGGGCTTCACGGCTACATCGTAAAATCGCAGACGGACGAAGAGGTTGTTCTGGCCGTCAATGAAATCCTCTCCGGCCGCATCTATGTTCCTGCACTTCTGTCACGCCCGGGAGCGACGCAAACAACCCACGCGCATACCCATTCCGACGACAAAGGCCCACAGAGGCGTACCGCTGGCGTCAACCTTGGCAGGCTGACTTCGAGGCAAAAGGAAGTCCTCAAGCTGATGGCGGAAGGCTATTCAAACAAGGAAATTGCGCGCGATCTGGAAATCGCGGAGGCGACCACGAAAATCCACGCTGCTGCGGTTCTGCGTGAATTGGGGGTACGCAATCGGACCGAGGCTGCCGTTATGCTGAAGACTTGGCTTTCGAGACATGCCAGCTAGAGCGCCGCGTCCTTTTGGACGTGCAAACGGCGTCGCAAGACTCCTCATGCATTTTACTGCATATCCCAAAGCCGCGGCGCAGCTTTGGGCCGACGACATTCTTGGAAGGAACCCTGCGCATCTCAAAGGCCGCTCAGCGCGACCCGCCTTTAGATATCTGCTTTGCGATTGGAGCACTGCACTACAATCCGATTTCCTTGCGTGACAGCCGCAGCGAATACCGTAACCCTTGGTCCGATATTTCCAGCCTGGGAGAGTGACCGACAAGCGGCGCTCCATCCACTCCGATTATCATGGAACCGAAGCCATGACGGACTACGCTCGAGGTCCGCCGCCGCCCCGATTCCACCCACTCGAACGCGATCTCGCTGCCTGTGTCTTCAGGTGCGAACGTCCAGCTTACGTCGATCCGGCCTTTTGGATCGCCAAGCGCTCCATACTTCATGGAATTGGTGGCAAGCTCGTGAACGATCATCGCAAAACTCTCGGCGGCGCCTCCCGACATCGTCACGGAAGGACCGCCGACCGATATGGCGCGTGTTCCGATATATGGTTGCAATTCTTGCGCAACGAGATCGTTTAGCGTCCCCGATACGCTGCCGTTGCGTGAAAGAAGCAGATGGGTTGCCTCAAGCGCGCGTATCCGGTCGATCAGCATTTCCTTGTATTTGGCAACATTGTTTCCAGGAGCATCGACCATTTTCACGAGCGCCGTGATCACCGCGAAAACGTTGCCGAATCTGTGACGCTGTTCGAGCATAATGCGCTCCCGCTTCTTTGCCGCGGCGCGCAGCAGCGTGGTTTGTCGTCTCTCGCTCAGGTCGGCGGCCACTCCAAGCCGCTGTCCACCATCATCATGTCTTTCCTCCCTTCCGCGCAGGGCAACCCAGCGGATATGTCCGTCCGGTCGGCGGACGCGTATCTCGACATCGTAATTCGTGACCGATGGTGCGGCCTTTCTCGATGCCGCCAGCTTTGGCCAGTCCGCCGGATGAACGACAGCTGACAGCTCCTCCAAACTGCGGCTATTGGCCTGGGCCAGGCCGAGAATGTCCCAGAACGTGTCCGAGCCCGTGACTACCCCGTCTTTAAGGTCTATGCGCCACGTGGCCAAGCGTCCAGCAGACAGAGCGAGGTCCAGCCATTCCTTCTGGGCCCGAAGCGCTTCGTGAACAGCGCGTCGTTCCGAAATATCGTCGACCACCACGAAGATGCTCTCCGAGAGGCCACCCTCGGGTACGGACGAAGAAAGCGTTAGCCTGGCCCAGAATGCCGTACCGTCCTTTCGTGACAGACGCACCTCCGAAACGAACGAAGAAATGTCATTGCCCAGCCTCGCCAGCAATTGCGCCAAGGTGTCCCGGTCGTTCGGATGGGCGAGCGTATCAAGCTGTAATTGGGCAAGCTCCTCCTCCCTGTACCCGGTCATCTCACAAAGGCGTCTGTTGGACTGCAGCAACTCACCTTTCTTGTTGGTGTTCGCGAATCCCATGGCAGCACGTTCGAAGGCCCAACGATAGCGGCTTTCGGTCGCCTCGACGGCAGCGAGCCTGGCCTCCGCGACTTCCAGCAACTCACGCAAGTCCTGCCGCAGACGATGGAAGGTCATGGCAATCACGCCACCCGAAACCAGAAGCAGGATTGCGCGTGCCCAGTCTCCACTTGAAATCTGATCGTGTCCTCGTGCCCACAGCCCGACAGCAACCATCAGAATGGTCGCAGCGAGCGCAGGTACGCGGTCTTCGAGATAAGCGATAATAATAATAGCCGGAATAAATTCCAGAAAACTGGCGCCTTGCCCAATATAGGCTGACGATTTTATTTCAAATATCAGTGTGGCAGCTAACACCGATGCAGACGCAATATGAGTTAGCAATCTGCCCGACGGGTTCGAATTCGACCTGCGCGACTGCGAGCTCATGGACACAGACTACAACCTTCTGACTAGCCCGTCGAGACTAGAGCAAAAAACGTACAGCTTAGTACCACTGCCGGATTGCCATACCGCTATCATAGCGCGCATTTTATCGGACGCAGCGGGGCCTAAGAGCTGCCTTAGAACTGTCGGATCATATTAAGTTTTCAAGGTGATGATGAACGTATTATCCGTCAGCGCATAGAAGACTATAATCCAGCTACACATAGAAGACTACATGAATCCCGAATACTTATTTCGGGCGTGTGAAACTTTGGGTTAGGGGTAGAAAATGAATCTGATCGATAGACAGGTCGATGCTTCTTCGAACAATCGGTATATTGTTACGAGGACCAAGTATGATTTTGAAGCGCGGAATGCGCGGCCCTCTTCTGGTCACCTTCCCGATCGCGCATCGGATCCATTGGACGCAAGGTTCGGCGAACCAAAAGGCCGCAGTCTGGAATCCATAACCGGCGTGCTTGATCGCATTGGCTGTGGCTATCTCGTGCTGAATCGCGAAAGAAAAGTAGTCGAGTGGAACGCAGCCGCCCAAACCACGCTTGAGCGCCAGGGCGAAGCGGCCGACACGGCGAGCGGACTTACGGCCGCCCTAAGGCGGCTGATCGCGAATGTTCCGGGCCAATTCCTGCCGGGCTCGTTGTCTTGGGTGGTGATCCGCAGCAGGGGCGACCGACCGGTGATACTGAACGAGAACGGCGTTATCGCTCCCGACGGAACGAGCATTGTGGCGCTGCTGGATCGCGACAACAGGTCGGGGCCAAATCCTCGGACGCTGCAAAGAATGTTTGGCTTGACGAGCGCAGAAACGCACCTCGCCTTGCGCTTGGCCCAGGGCGACGCACCTTTGGAGATCGCTCGCAGCTGGCGTCTCAGCCGCACCACGATCCGTTCCCAGCTTGCCTCGCTGTTCGCCAAGACCGAAACAAAACGCCAGGCGGAACTGGTGGCCCTTCTTGGGCGTATTTCGGTCCTGCCGTAAGGGCCGCGCAGTTGTTGGGGTCTAGTTGGCGGCATCCACATGCGACGGGGCTTGGTCGACCGGTGCTGGAGGCCGTTCCAACCTAGCTTGGCAGGTCACGTTGCGCAGCGCATGGCCGGCGCCTGCTCATCTGTGCCAACGCCGACGCCCCGGCACATAACATCCCGGCACAATTGGCCGGGATCTCGGAATAGGCAATTCGACACTGTCGAGTGACGTCGAAGGGGCAAAAAATTGGATCATGATTTAAACGGTGGTTCCGTTCTTTCTGCGGAAAATATGGAAACCGCCCGATCCCGGTCAGACCGCGCCGTGAAGGAACTCGCCCCGATAGGACCGATCGTCGTCACCGGTGCTGCAGGCTTCATTGGTTTTCACGTCGCCTTGCGGCTTTTGCGTCTGGGTGTCGAAGTCATCGGCGTCGACAATTTCACCCCCTACTACGATCCACGACTCAAGGAAGCGCGGTTTGCACGTCTCTGTGCCGAGCCGGGCTTCACTTCGATGCGAATTGATCTGGCGGATGCCGCCCGCGTTCAGTTGCTGTTTTCAGAATTTCGCCCCTCACACTTTGTCCATCTCGCGGCTCAGGCCGGCGTGCGTCATTCACTTGCTGACCCGCATTGCTATGTGCAATCGAACATAGTGGCGTTTCTCAACGTCCTTGAGGGCTGCCGGCATTTCGGCGTTAGTCATCTCGTCTACGCTTCGTCGAGCTCCGTCTACGGCTCAAATCGAACCACACCGTTTTCTGAGCATCACGGCGCAGACCATCCTGTCAGTCTGTACGCCGCAACCAAGCGTTCAAACGAATTCATGGCGCATTCATACAGTCATTTATTCTGCTTGCCCGTGACCGGACTGCGCTTCTTCACCGTTTATGGCCCCTGGGGCAGGCCCGACATGGCAGTCTACATGTTCACGCGTTTGATTATCGAGGGGAAACCAATCGAAGTAGCCAATGCCGGCCGCGTGTGGCGAGACTTCACCTATATCGACGACGTCGCTGAGGGGGTGGTTCGAGCACTCGCTGCACCGCCGCGACCCGACCCGGGTTGGGATTTTCTTACCGCAGATCCCGCCACAAGTTCTGCACCGTACCGCGTCTATAATATTGGCAACGACCGGCCGGAGGAGATTAACCGGCTGATTTCGCTCATCGAGACCGCCCTTGGCTGCCGGGCGATTCGCGTGGAAGTGCCTCTACCACCGGGCGACGTTCTGGAGACTCGCGCCGACGTGAGTGATCTTCGTAACGCTGTCGGCTTCGCCCCGGCGACAACGCTCGAGGACGGAGTGCAACGCTTTGTCGAATGGTACCGGGACTTTCATGGAACGAACATCGCAGCCAGCACACAGCAACAAACGTTAATGCATGTGTAAGCCCACCGTGTAATCCGCGCCTTGTCGGAGCGACGAATCCACGCGTCGGCCATCCTTGTCGCGGCTGCTGGTCTGGTCAAAAGATCCAGTTGGTACCGCATAACGTGACGACGACATTCCCGAGCATCGATGCCCGCGCGATCCCGCAGAAATCAGTTCATCGCGGGCAAGTCCAACGAGCGGTCTCAATTTCAGAGCTGCAGTTGTGCCCCGCCCGGAGCACAAAGAATTCGCTACATCGCCGCTCCGCCGAACGATGTCATTCAGATGGATGATGGTGACGTTCAGGCCCCATCGTAAGCTCCGGTCAACCGCATTTTGCCTCCTCGGAATCGCGAGCTCATGTCCCAAAGCTACTTTCTGAGATCCAGGACGGTTCCTACGGTCGAGAAAATAATCACCCGTGTTCCTCCAAGCCCGATCGGCAGGATTCTGCGCGCGGCAGGAGGCGTTTCGGCCATGGCGATTGCCGGTCAGTTGACTCTCGTCGCCGCTATTCCCGTTTTGGCCCGGCTCTATTCCCCGGCAGATTTCGGGATCTTCACGATTTATCTTTCGATCGTAAACATCCTCGGCGCGATCGCAGCACTGCGTTTCGAGGCCTCTCTCTATGGTGTCAAGGACAATGCGCGGGCGTATGTGACTGTTAAGCTCATTCTCCTGGCTGTGTCGGTGACGAGTGTCCTCGCCTTTGCGGCAGGACTGCTGTGGGCGAGCATCGCTCCAGCGCGGGTCGGCCACCTCGCCTGGCTCGTTCCACTTGGGATGGCGGGCGCAGGTCTCGTCGAAGCCATGAACTGCTGGAGCCTGCGCGCAGGCCTGCTACGAGACTTCGCCCTCGGCCGCCTGATCTTGCCGGCGACCATGGCCCTGCTGCAATTGATTTTTGGGCTCGCCCATTTCGGAGGTGAGTCGATGGTACATGCCCATATCCTGAGCCAATTCATTTTTATCGGACTCCTCGGCTCTCGGATTCTGAGCTGGAAGGACTTACACGGCGTCGCCCGAGCGCCGTGGCGTACCGTCTTTGCCGTCGCCAGGCGAGAATACAAGTTTCCGTTATTTGACATTCCCTCAGCTCTCGCGAGTTTCGCCATTATCAATCTTCCCGCAATACTTGTTGGTTCGCTGTTTGGCGCCGCTTTTGCGGGTTACCTGGGCGTGGCAGCGCGGCTGGTGACTGCGCCGGTCACGCTGATCGCCACCCCGCTCAGCAATGTTTTTGTCTCCGAGGCGAACAAAAACAGTGATCGCAGACATCTGCTCGGCACCGCACGCGGCCTCTTGATGCTTTCAGCCTGCCTCACTGCATTGCCAATATTGGCGCTTGGCCTGGCTGCGCCATATATTGTCGTCCCCCTGCTGGGCCCGCCCTGGGTTCCCGCCGCAGACATTATGACCGCGCTGGCGTTCATGGGGGCTGCGCAGGCGTTGGCGACGCCGCTTCAAGATGTCCCAGCTCTCCTGCGCCGGCAGGAGCTACGGCTTCTCGTCGACGGCGCGCGGACGGCGCTGGTGTTTGGTCCGCTTCTTGCCGGTGCTGAGGCAGGTTGGGAACCACTCAAGGTCATTTATCTGATGGCGGCCGGCGGCGGCGTCGGGTTTGCACTGAAAACGGCGGCCTCTCTGTATATTTTGAGCCATGCCATTAAACCAGCGGGAGCTGCCATACCAAAACAAGGTCATCATCTCGAGGGAAAAGCACCATGAAACAATCGCAGCTTGATCAGCTCCAAACGACCGCTGTGGTTGACCAACATCATCGCGCTGATGCTTCGCGACTGCGCCCTTTCATTTCAGTTGCAATCCCAACCTTTCGCCGACCGGACACGATCCGTCGGGCAATGGATAGCATTCTGAGTCAGAATTTTTCCAGTTGGGAGTTGGTCGTCAGCGACGACGAGGGCCGGGACGGACCGACCTGGGCAATCGTGGCCGAGTATGCGCGGACCGAGCCTCGCATCCGAATTGTCGAAAACTGCCGGGGCCGCGGTCAGGTAGAGAATACCAACAATGCCATGCTCGCTTGCGCCGGAAAATGGATCAAGCTGCTCCATGACGATGACTGGCTCGCCCCGGGCGCACTCAAGACCTTTGCCGAGGTTTCCACCAAGCATCCCTCAGCTGCATTCATGACCTGTGCAGCCAATATAATTGAGGACGATCGGATGAAATTCCGATTGCCACCGCAGGGGCGGCAACGAATTTCCGTCTACTCAAGCCAGCAATGCCTGACGGACCTCTATCTGGTCCGCACGACGCGGAGCCTTGGGATCATCCCATCGACGCTTTTGATCAACCGCGACGTCATTCACGCGGGTTGCCTGATGCGCGCCCATAATTCAATCCCAGCTGGAGTCGACCAGCTGTTCTTTGTCGATCTGGCCTGCCACGGAGACATGGTCGCGATAAACGATGGCTTGATCTTCTACGACGCGACGAACCACCCGAGCATCACTACAACCAAGAGTTTCGATGAGGTCGATCAGGTAACGCTTGCCGTCAAAGAGCTTAACTGGAACCTCATCGAGGATCGTAAACATCTTCCCTGCCCTGAGACTCTGTTACGGGCGCTGCGGGTTGCTCGTCTTCCCAGCAGATTCCACCAGCAACCCTGGCGGGCGACGATCCGAGATGCGATGCAAATTCTTCGCCCGTCAGTTATGAAAATAGCGAGCCAGCACATTCTTACTTACGTGTTCGCGATCCGCCCGAGACTGGGTCGATTGCGTAGCCTGAGACGATTTAGCTTCTGAGCATGGCGGCATCGTCGAGCGCGACGGCGGGCGGGCTGGGGCGCATCATATACCGTCGAAGGCGGCTTTCCTTCGGTCTGGCCTTTAGGGGTAAGCGAGATGACCATTTGTCCGGCGTGTGCCAGTGTATCAACCGCGAAATTGTTCGAAGTGACAGCAGATGAGGCCTCTCGACATTTCATCAATCCGCGTCAGGACCCCGATCGCTCTCGAAAATTAACAAGCCACCTGTCGGATCTCTGGGGCAGCAACACATGCGATATCCGCAAATGCGCAGATTGCGGATTCGGTTTTGCAGATCCCTTCGTCGCTGGCGGCGTTGAATTTTATAACTTAGCCTGGGCGTACCCTTCCTATCCGACCATGAAATGGGAATATTCAAGGACTATCGAAGAGCTCGCGGGCCTGAAGACTGGCGGAAAAACTGCCCTCGAAGTGGGGTCTGGGTTCGGATATTTTCTCGATCGCATCAAGAATAAATTCTTCCATGTTTCCGACATCTCTGCGGTCGACTACAACGAAACGGCGAGGTCTGTACTGGCGTCGAAAGGCTTTAAGACCTATTCAGGCGATTTTCGGATGAACAGCTTCGATTCTATGAAAGAGTCCTTCGACTTTATTTTCATGTTTCAAGTCTTCGAGCATATGGACCAAGTGGACGACGTTTTTGCTCGATTGAAATATCTTCTGAAGGCGCAAGGATCTGCCTTTATCGCCGTGCCAAATGAAAACAGAACTTACTACATGGAGTCCCATGGCTCGCTCATAGACATGCCACCAAACCACATCGGCCGATGGACGAAAGAAGCCTTCGATGCCATATGTCAGCGGCACGGCTTGCAATTGAGCAAGTGCGAGCGGGAGCCGTTCAATCTCGCCAAATTCCTGAAACAAGACATCGTCCACAGCTTTTTCCGAAAGGGAGAGAAACCAGGTAGCGTGAGTGAGTTCGTGCGCGCCCTGCCGCGAAGCAAAGCGCAACGGATTGCGCAAGGTTTGACTGCCCTTGCGATTTCACCATCGCGGTTGCCGGCATGGGCATACGCGGTCAGGAATGCATCGACGATGGGGGGGAGCGCACTCTGGGCAAAGATCGACAAAGTCTCGTCACCTGCGCTACGGATTCATCGCCAAGCCAAGCAGCGATGAGCGGGTCCGCGTGAAGGGTGATTTCGACACCACTAGGCGCGCGGTGAACGCCAAGCAGACGAAGGACGGCGTCAGGCGCGTTGCCTCAGATGGGGTCCGGAATTCATGAATGCCCGTCCGGCGGCTCCTGGCCGTAGGTTCCGTTGTGACACTTCGGACCCACGCTCCGGATGGATCTCTCCGCGACAACCCCAGCTACTGCCGGATGGCCCGCGCCCAGCAGCCGATCGGCGCAGCGCCTAGCGCGGTGATTTTCAACCAAGCGGGAAGTGCGCAACAACAAGAGCCGCGCTCGTCATGTCCTCTCCAGCAAGAGGTCAGCGCTGTCCCCGAACCGGTAACCAGCGTGCTTCCTGAGATTAACCTTCGTGAGAACGCTTGCGACGGGGACCGAAGCTGGTGCATCGCCCGCAAGCAGGTCCAAAACGCCTCGCGCGATGCTGCGTCGCGTTTTCGCCCAGCGAACGGCGAAAAGAACCACGTCACCCCAGCCTGTCAGGAGCCTGGCCTCTGGTCCCTCAAGCCCCAGCGGTCCATTTATGATGACGACCCGATAGATCGAGTGCAGTTCATCTTTGAAAGGGGAGCCGTCGACACTGGACAGCAAGGGCAGCAGATCCTCCGACGGTGCGAGCGCCATGAAGTCGATCCCGATCGCCGACATTCCTGCTATCGCATCGTGCAGTGCACAACGGTCACTCACATAGTCTCCGAAAAAATTGTGCGGCTTACGTGCGCTGAATTCCTTCACAAACTCGCCCGTAAGGCGGTGGTCCGTGCGGTCCAGATCAATGAAGAGTACTCGCCCTCCAAGTCTGGTGGCCGCCAAGGCCATGCTCCATGCGAGCTCGGTCTTGCCATCATCCTCACCGCAGGATGTTATCAAGATTATGTTCGAGTAATCCCTTGCCTGTTGGGGCGCCGCGGCGACAAGCAGGGACGTCACGGCGCGGCTGTATCTGCACCCCTGCTGGCCTGAAACCAGCTGCTGCAGTCGCTTCGCGTGCGTTGTGGGAGCCTGGGGTATTAGCCCGAGGCACGGAACCTTGAGCGCTGCTTCAGCTTCGGCCTCTCCGCGCAAAGTGCGATCGAAGCGTTGGCGGACAAGTATGAAAATCCCTCCAATCAGGCCAAACACGACCATGCCAGGCGGAATAAGAAAAATTGGCGAAAGAGTCGTTGGATTGGTAGGGGGCCACGCCGCTGAGAGAAGCCTGACTCCGGGGGATGGACTTGCAATACGCCGCATCAAGTCCTGTTGCCGGGTCAAAAGGTCGTTGTAGCGCTGCGTCAGGATGCTGACCTGCGGCTCGAGAGCACGCAGTCCGGAAAGCCGGCCGGCTGTATCGGCCACAACCGCATCTAGGACATCCTTACGCTTTTGCAGCGCCGCAATCTGGGAGCGATAGATGTTTGCCTCAGCAGCGACGCGGGCGATTTCTTGTTCGATCTCACGATCGATCGCATTTGTGACATTCTCATCTGCCGTGCCGTTGGCCTGGCCTGCCAAGAGATCGGCCAGCAAGGGTGATTCGATGGCTTCGGCTACCGAGGCAACGGGCGCGCCCCCCTTTCGCAAGTCCTGAATGTGTTGGAGTCGAGATTCCGTTGCGGAGAGGTCCGCTTTCGACAAGGAAATTTGCTGAGTGAGTTCGGCTGTCTCCTTGGCAGCATTGTCCGCCGCACCTTGATCGACCGCGCCATGGCTCAACCGATATCTCTCCAGACGATCGGTCGCTTCTGCCAGACTGCTTTGTATAGTCGGCAGCCCGGAGACTATCGAGTCGAGTTCCAGCCTGTCCGACGCTTGGCTTTTCCTTGCCAGATCGCCAATATACACTTCGACGAACGTGTTGGCGATCAGAGCGGCTCGCGCCGGATCGTGATCTGTGAAGCCGACACTGATAACTCTCGATCGCAGCTCCTGGCCGATCCTCATACCTTCACGCAGCACCTTGAGTTCAGCCGCATCTGGCTCCGCCGGCGTGCTTCGCGGCCAAATTTTGGCCAGCAAATCGGCTGGAACCGAGCGCAAATTCAGCGGCTCGACGCCAACAGGCTTCGGAGGATGGTTTCCGGTTCGAGCACCAGCCTGTTTAGCACCATTGGCAGCATCCGTTTTGCGCAGCGCTGCCACTACGCTTCGCAGGTGGCTTTGCGATGAGAGCATGGTGATATGGTCGTCAATGCTGGAATCCAGCTGATCCTGAGCAGAGATCAAGCCGCCGGCAGGGGCTGCTCTACTAGGTGCGTCGACGATTACCTGCGTGGTGGCCTCGTATAGGGCAGGCCGTGCAAGCCCTCCAAGCGCGGCCAAGACACCGCCTGCAACGACCATGGCCAGGAGGAACCACTTTTTTCTTGAGAGGGTAACGAGGAGCTGATGGAGCGGGGTTTGCGTGTCCATCTGCTCACGCAACGGCCGTTTCATGCGCGGAGTGATTTCGCGCGCAGGCAAGTGCATTTCGGTAACGTGCGGAAGGTGGATGCGGCTAACTATGGACCCTTCCATCTTAATCTCCTGTAAGTTCGGGCACGCGAGAACCCGTTGCTGGCGGCGATGGCCGCCTTGCCTCGTTGTGCCAGGCCTGGAACATCAAAGCCGGCCACAATTCGCGAGAATGGTCGTGCCTGCCATCGACGTGACCGCGCCAGCACGCATCCACCTTCGCAAGGTCGAAAATTCCGTCTCCGGAGATGCGCATATCGGCGACAAGATCGTTTGCCCAACTGAGCAGCGGGCCCCTCAGCCAGACTGCTATAGGAACATCGAAACCTTGCTTTGGCCGCTCGATCAGTCGCTGCGGAACGTACCGGCGCAACAACTGACGAAGGATCCACTTACCTTTGCCATTACGAACCTTGGTATTCGTCGGCAGGCGCCAGGCGAATTCGACAACCCGATGATCGAGTAGCGGGCACCGCCCCTCGAGGCTGTTGGCCATGCTGGCGCGGTCCAGCTTCACCAATATATCGCCGGGCAGGTAGCCGTGCATATCGTCATACAAAAGACGGGACAGCAGCCCATCAAGCCGGTGCTCGACGTGGATTGATGAGGGGGGCTGGTGCAGGCTGAGGTTCTCCGTCGACGATCTCGTCAGTCGCCGAAACAACTCGTCCTCATCGGCTGCAGCGAGTAGCTGAGCGAGGCGATCCAGCCGGTCGCCCCGCAGCGCATGCCGTGCACCCTCCGAAAGCGGCAGCTTCCCGACGAGATCGTGACGGGCTGCACGGGCCAGTAACCCAGTGCCTGCCGCGAGCGCCCGACGCAGTGCCGACGGCAGAGTATGCTGTCGTCGCAGGCGGGCAGCCATGAAGTGGCGGGCGTAGCCGGCGAAGCATTCGTCGCCACCGTCACCCGACAGAGCCACCGTAACGTGCCGGCGGGCGAGCCGCGCCACCAGCAGAGTTGGTATCTGCGATTCGTCAGCGAAAGGCTCGTCCCAGATCTGCGGCAATTCTGGAATGACTTCGCGCGCTACGGCAGCCGAAAGGTGGAGTTCGGTATGGTCGGTGCCCAGATGCCGCGCGACTTCCGCCGCGTGGGGAGCCTCATCGAACCCGCCCTCTCCGAAAGCGATCGTGAACGTGCGCACCGGCTTGTCCGATTGAGCCTGCATCAGGGCTACAACCGTCGAGCTGTCTATTCCGCCCGACAGGAAGGCCCCGAGCGGAACGTCAGCGATCATGCGCTCCCGAACGGCAAGTCGAAGCAGGCCATCCAGTTCAGTGGTAAGTTCTTCGTCACTGCCGACGACCTGCTCCGCCCGCCCTTTGGCGGCGGTTTCGGCTAGCGACCACCAGTATCGAATACGATGCGCTAGCGAGGCGGCACTTCGCGACGCGGCGAAGTCAGCTGCCGTCACCGACAGGACCGAACCCGGCGGTAATTTGAACACGCCTCGCCAGATGCAGCTGTCATCCGGTACCCATCCGTTCGAAAGCATCGCCGCGGCCGCATTGATATCGAGCTCCTGACAAAAACCTGGAAAACGGGTGATCGCCTTCAACTCAGAGGCAAAAACAAGCGCATCACGTGTTGAGGCGACATAAAGCGGCTTTTTGCCCATTCGGTCGCGGGCGAGATGGAGCGTCCTCGTCTTCAGATCCCATAGTCCTAGCGCGAACATGCCGGCGAAGCGTGTGAGTGCTTTTTCGAGGCCCCAATTCTCAATAGCGGCAAGCATGACCTCGGTATCGCTGGTGCCCCTGAAATGACGACCTGTACTTTCCAGTTCGCAGCGCAGATCGCGGAAATTGTATATTTCGCCGTTAAACGTAATGACGTATCTGCCGCTTTCGGAATGCATTGGCTGGCAGCCCGCCTCCGACAGATCAACAATGGCCAAACGCCTGTGACCGAAGGCAAGCCCGGCTTCGCTATGTATCCAGAATGCCTCGCCATCCGGTCCGCGGTGACGAAGCGCGGCCGTCATTTGCTCTATTGCCTTGAGCGGCTTCGTGTCGGCTGAATCGGGGGCAAGAAGAATTCCGGCAATACCACACATGCCATTAACCCGGATTGTTGGAGATTGCAGAAACTGCTTTCGGAGCACCGGCGACAAGGCAGATGGTCAGCGCAAACCACACGATCGGGTGACGGATGATCAGGTGCGGCATTCCGAAAATAGCGATTGACACCACGAGCGCTAACAGCGCGTCGAGCTTCGCACGCCATACCGACACGATGGCGGCGCTGACGATCCAGACCAGCGCCAGAACCGCAATAAGTCCACCTTGAGTGTACAGGTCGAGGATCGTGTTGTGAGCCTCGAAGGGTCGTTCCAGAAATTGCGATTCGAACACTGATGGGCGCTCGAGATGCGGACCTGGACCAAGGCCCAACGACCCGGATTCCGCGCCCTTCTCTATTGCTTCGTCCCAGAGATGCACGCGGAGTGCGGCGGTTTCGGCAGTGGCCTCGCCGCCCTTGTCCTTGGTCAGGCCCTTGGCGAAGTTTTCGAGGACGCTCGCCTCCGTCACGGCGTAGGGGGTTATCGCGATCGCCAACGGAAGGATACCGACGAGCAACAGGAGGACGGCTTGCCGTGAAAAGCTGCCCCTGTTGCCACCGGTCTTGAGCCATGTCCTGATCCGCAGCCCGAGGAACGTCAGGCAAGTCAGGATACTGGTATACAAATAGGTATCGCTCTTTGTCAGCCTCCCGACATAGAAGGTTAGGAACAGGCTGGCGATCCCAAGAAACCTGCCCCATCGATTGCTGGTGGTGGTCGCAAGATGCAAGGCTAGCGGGCCAAAGATTGCGCAGTAGAGCGCGAGCTGATTTGGATTGTGCGACCAGCCGCGAAAGCGGTCCCAGTACCAGGGATCGACGCCAGCTCGGGGGATCCAGCCCCAGCCCTGTCCCAGCTGAATGGCAAGGGCCATATTCGCGATACCCACGACCCACCAGCCAGTACGACGGAGATGGCGGTCGGCGTCGGGTTCTGCAGCGGCAAGGCAGGTGACGCTGACCAACAGCAGGTAGGCCATCGTATCGTGCATCAGGCCCGTCAGGTATAGAACTGTGGTCAGATAGCCGACAACGGTGCCGACCCCCAGAGCCAGCGCCATGATCGTCCAGTAACTTGCAAGGAGTGTCAGCGCCGGCCTGGTCTCCAGGCGACCGCCGGCAAGGACGCGCGCGATCGACAGCATGATCCAAAGCACGAGGAACAGTTCGCCAATCCCCAAGGGCGACCCGGGAATGTCGAGTTGCTCCGCATAGGTCGTTGCGAGCCCGCAGGCCAGGATCGCGTCCCGGATCATCGGCGCACATCCAATCTACCGCTGACAGCATCGTCTCTAATTAAGATCGGATACGCCGGTCGGGCGAGGCCACCGTGGGATTTGGCGCCAAGGATATTTTCGTACAGATCGCAATACTGAGCGACCACCCGCGGCAGCGCGAACTGCTCACGGACGAGTTCGACAGAACGACCGCCCATGATTTTTCCGTGACTGCGGTCGGACAGGATGTCGACTATTCGAGATGCAAGGCCATCGGCGTCGTAGGGTTGGACTAGGTAGCCGTTCCATCCATCCTCGACCACCTCATTGCAGCCGGGCATCTTTGAGGCGACCATGGGCAATCCCGCCAGCCCTGCCTCGAGCAGGACGCGCGGGATTCCTTCTCGATATTGTGTGGGGAAGGCGAACACGTCGGCCATGCCAAGAAGGGCTGGAACATCGCGTCGTGGGCCTAGCGCGATGATATGAGGAGCGTGTCTATCGATTTCCGACTTGTCGACTGCAAATGGACCTTCGGACTCCCAAGGGCCGACAAGCACGAAACGCGCATTAGGCCTTTTAGAAAGGACGCGGGGGACTGCTTGGAGCAGCGTCGGGATGCCCTTCTGGCGGGTTAGCCGGCCCACAAAAATTACGATCTCTGCTGACTGGAGCCCGAGTTCCTGGCGCATTTTCGCCGCCGGCGGAGCAAGATGCCTCGCCATAGCGAACGCATCGACATCGATGCCAGAACTGCGGATCACTCTTCCGCTGCCAGGTTCAATCAATCGAAAGCGCTTGAAGAAAGCCTCATCGTCCCGATTCTGAAATACCGTCGCTGCCGTCCAGAAGGAGGCAAGCCATTGTAGTCCGCAAAAAATTGGACGTAAGGCCAGAGCCCGCGGTTCCAACGATGAGAATGTCCAGCCCAGGCCGTTGATCGTGCGCACGACCGGGACCGTTCCGCGCACCGAAATGGGTGTCAGCAGGTTAGGCTTGGTATCGAAGCTTTGGACGATGTCAGGCCGGAGTTCCGCAAGCAATTTCCGAATCGCTCTTACAGCGGTCCACTCGCCAGTGCCGCTGGCAAATCGGTCGAAACCGTAGCGGCGATGCGGAATGCCATGCCGCAAAAACGCAGCCTCATCGCCGGTTGAAACTGCCGTGACCCGGAAGCCGCTTTCGCGCAGCGACATTAGGAACGGAATTCTCAGGGCGTGATCTTCGCCTCCCACACAAACGAGATGCGGATTCATCCCGAAGCTCCCGTCCGTGCGCCGTGTTCCGGTCGCGTGAAGTAACTGCCTTTCGCATCTGCTTTCATGGTTTTGCTTCGTTACTTCTGTGCGCGTGAAAGGATACGGTAGGAGGAGGCTTGCATACTGTCCTCGTCTGTTTGAATGAGGCAAACTGCATGGGGATCACGGCCTTACGGGTATCGCGAACCGCCTCGACGGCATCTGGTGGTGCATAGGAACGGGTACGGTGATGAATTGCGCCTCGAACTCTAGGGGTTCGGCCAAGCCGGACTTGCAACTGATAAGGCAACCGAAGAAAGCGCTTCCGACAGTCGTGCGTTGTACGGCTGCTCTACGCTGGGCGCGTCGGATTCCTAAGCTCCCGGTCCGGGTTCGCGCCTCAGCTTGTCCCGCTTGTGCTACCAGGCATGATAGTCGACCCCTCAGCCACAACTCCTGGCGCAACCTGCCTCCTTGCGACCAGCGGATAAGCCGATTCGGACCGTTCCGACGCCGGCGACCTGATCTGCCGACCGATTTCACGCGACGAACGCGCGGACACCTACGAATTATCCACAACTAATTGGTTGCGGGATTGAGACTGTGGAGGGGTCTGGCTCTTAGGTGAACGTCTGTCTGATCTCTCAATGCGCGGGTGAACAGTTAGATAGAAACATAATTTACAAGTTTATTTCAGCGATCTGCAAGATACGCTCTAGATATTTAACTATCTGTCTTTCAATCTAACCAGATGGGCTGGATAAAACACGGCCCTTTGATGGGATCATATTCTTGTTACTTATTTATTATGTCCATGGAAGTTACTCCTTCCGTGCAGCATTCCTATTGGCGATCAACCATTCTATCAGAGCCTGCAGGTATGTGATTTGGCGCTAATATACACCCTCTAGTAGGCAGACATCCGCGGGGCGCTATCGAATCAAAATGAGGGATTATGGATGGCAACTCTGCACTATGCATCGGGTGGTTCTGCCACCGAAATCGCAACCGCCGGCTTCAATCTGGCTGACGTTCAGTATGTTTCGCTGGTCGACGCATTGCCTGACGGCATGAAAGGCCTGGTGTACCTCAACGAGCATGAGGGCGTAACCGCATCCTTCATCGAGAAAATGACCCCCTTCCTCGGCAATCCGAATGTGTTTGGGTTCTATCTGGTTGACGAGCCCGATCCCACGGGCAGGTGGGGCACCTATGCAACCGCCGAGAACCTGAAGGCGGAATCCGACTGGA